>CAVURW010000173.1:0-20404 GCA_963743595.1 uncultured Verrucomicrobiae bacterium | reverse complement strand
TTGTGTTATGTACGTCTACGCTTGACGGTTGGTCTTGCTCGAATAAACTATTCGCAGCGATCCATGTGGCCTCAAAAATGAAAAAGCCGCTCGAAAGCGGCTTGGTGAGAAAGAATTCTGATTTCTTACGGTGTTACAGGTCCATTCGCAATTCGTAGCCAAACGATGGTGCCAAGTGCGCGAGTCGATTCAACTGCGGCGATGATGATCGCGTCGGTGATAGCATTCGGCTGTGCGTCTGACCACCCCGCTCAAAGATGCGCGTGTGGTGATCTGGACGACGACGCCGTGGACGCTTCCCGCGAACCTCGCAATCGCCGTCTCAGCGGAACTCGATTACGTGGTGCTTAATCGCGCCAGTGACGGCAAAAAGCTGGTGGTGGCAGCGGCACTCGCCGATTCCGTTTTGGGCAAAAATCCCGCCGGTTCCGAGTTTCAAAAAACCGACATATTGAAGGGCTCTCAGCTCGCTGGGGTCGGCTATTCGCATCCATTTTTAAAGGACAATCGCACCCGGTTGATTTACACCGCCGATTTCGTTTCCGCCGACGCCGGTACTGGTTTGGTGCACATCGCTCCCGGTCATGGCCAAGACGATTACCTGCTCGGACGCGAACACGATCTCCCGATCTTGGCGCCCGTCAATGACCAGGGCTGCCTGACGAACGAGTGCGGCGTCCCCGAGCTCGTGGGCAAGTACGTTTTTAAGGCGAACCCGCTTATCGTGGAGATGCTGCGCGCGTCGAATCATCTCTGGGCAGTGGAAGATTACCGGCACGATTACCCACATTGTTGGCGCAGCAAAACGCCGATCGTTTTCCGAGCGGTGAAACAATGGTTCATCCGGATCGATCCGTTTCGCCAGGAAGCGCTTAAGGCAATCGATGGCGTCAAATGGATCCCCACCAGCGGCTACAATCGCATGCGCGCGGGTGTGGAGAGTCGGCCCGATTGGTGCATCTCGCGTCAGCGCACCTGGGGCATTCCGCTACCGATTTTTTATGGGGAAGGGGAGCAACCGCTGTTTAACGAAGAGGTGATTCTGCGCTTTGCAGACCTGGTCGAAAAAGACCCGCGCGGCGGCGGAATTTGGTTCGCCACATCGGCCGATGACTTGGCGAAACCGCTGGGTATTCCGCGCGGTCTGCGCAAGGGCAAAGACACGCTCGATGTGTGGATCGATTCCGGCACCAGTCACACGGCGGTGACGCGGCGTCGGCCCGAGTTTCGCGGCTATTTCCCGGCTGATCTCTACCTGGAAGGCGCGGATCAACACCGCGGCTGGTTCCACTCCTCCCTGATGACGTGTGTGGCGGCTTACGGCGAATCACCGTACAAAACCGTTCTCACGCACGGCTTTTTGATCAATCAAATGACCGGCGAAAAGCTGGCGAAGGCAGCAGGGGCCACACCCATCACAAACCTCGTGAAAGAACATGGTGCCGATGTCATTCGGCTTTGGGTGGCCAGCCAATCGTGCCAGGAAGACATTCCCTATTCAGAAGACATTTTCGCCCGAGTTTCGGATACGTACCGCTCGATTCGCAATACATTACGCGTGTTGCTCGGGAACCTCGCGGATTTCGATCCCAAAAAGCACTCCGTGACCTCGGATCAATTCGGTGAATTCGATAGCCTGATCTACTTCCGTTATCTTGGCCTTGTGGAACTGGTTCATGCCGCCTATCAGGCCTATGATTTCCCTCAAGTGTACCAGCTGATCAATCGCTTCTGCGGTGTCGATCTCTCCGCCCTTTACGTGGATGTCCTGAAAGACCGGATGTATTGCCACGCGGAAAATGATCCCGCGCGCCGCTCGGCTCAGACGGTGATGCATCATATCCTGGGCGGCTTACTCCGGATGCTGGCCCCGCTCATTCCCTTCACGAGCGAGGAAGCGTGGACCTTTTTCATGAAAGCCGACCCCGCTGCCGAGCCGACCTCCAGTATCCACACGGAGCTCTTGCCGGGACATTCTGGGGTGAGTTTCTCGCGCAATAACATCGCGCTTCAGCCCTTCATGGACCGATGGAAGGAGCTGTTGGAACTTCGAGGTCGCGTGAACGAAAAACTCGAGCAAGCACGCCGGGATAAACGCATCGGGAAGAGTCTGGAGGCCGCCGTGACCATCACTTCGCCGCTCTTCTCCAGGCTCACCGTTTCTGCGGAAGTGTTGGAGGAGGTTTTCATCGTTTCGAAACTCAAGCTTATCTCCGGAACTGAGGAATCGATCGAAGTCGTTGCCGCCTCAGAAGCGGGTCTCAAGAAATGTGTGCGTTGCTGGAAGTCCTACGACCACGTGGGGAAAGACCCCGCGCACCCCGATCTCTGCGACCGATGCACCCAGGTGATGGTCCACTTTAAATTTTAAATCTATGCGTCCCGAATCCCTCGATTTCCTGAAGAAACTCCTCAATACCCCAAGCCCATCCAGTCACGAAGTAGCGGGGCAACGGGTGTGGCTCGATTACGTCCGGCCATTTGCCGACTCGGTGGAGACCGATACTTATGGCAACGCAATCGCAACACTCAATCCATCAGGCTCGCCGAAAATCATGGTGGAAGGTCACGCCGATGAAATCGGATTTCAGGTGCAGTATATTGACGATAACGGCTACATTTATTTCGCGGGCGTCGGCGGTAACGACCCGACATTAGCGACTGGTCAACGCGTCCAGATTTTGACGGCCAACGGCTCCGTTTTCGGAGTCATCGGAGCGCTGGCAATTCACATGCAAGACCGCTCGAAAAAGCCGGATGCGGTCGAAATTCACGATCTCTTTGTCGATATCGGTGCGGAGAATCGCGCGGCGGCAGAAAAGCGTGTCACGATCGGGGATTTCATCACGTACGCCGTGGGTTGCGAGCAGCTGTTTGAGGATATTTACGTCGCGCGTGCGGCCGATAACCGGATCGGCACATTCGTCGCAGCGGAAGTGATGCGACTGGCGTTTGAGAACCGATCAAAACTCACGGCGTGTGTCGTGGCCACGTCTTCGATCGGCGAAGAAAATGGTCTCTACGGCGCGAAGATGGTTGGCTACTCAGTGAAGCCGGATGCTGCTCTCGTAATTGATGTGGGCCACGCCACCGATATCCCCATCGCGAACAAAAAGAAATTCGGCGATACGAAGCTTGGCAAAGGGCCGATCTTAAGCCGCGGCAGCATCAATCACCCCGTTTTATTGGAGCGATTACGCACCATCGCCGAACGCGAAAACATTGCCGTTCAACGCGGAATCGATCCCCGTTATTCCGGCACAGATGCCGATGCGATCGCGTTGGAGCGGGGCGGAATTGCCACGGTTTCCATCGGCGTGCCGAACCGCTACATGCATACGCCGGTGGAGGCCATTCATCTCAAGGATTTGGAGAATCTGGCGCAGCTATTAGTCCATTTTATTCAAGACCTCCGAGCGGGCGAGGCCTTCAAAGTAAAAATATAACAGACGCTGCACCCGCGTATGAGCGTACGACCCAACCCAGAACTTCCTCATCGAGGCAAGGGCCGGGTCGCGCACTGGACGGAGCGAAATTTCATCACGGAAGTGCTTCTCCCCTCGTGGTTTACCCGGCGCACGGGCACGCAACACCGGCCGCTGTTTCCCACGCTTACCGCCGGTCAGATCTGCGTCACCTGGATCGGCCACGCCTCGTTTCTGATTCAAACGCGGCGTCATAATATTTTGATCGATCCGAATTGGGCGAATTGGATGGTCATCATTCGGCGGTTGCGTCGCGCGGGAATCCCGCTGAGCCATCTCCCGCGAATCGATCTTGTTCTCATCACGCACGCGCACTTTGATCATCTGCATCGTAGAAGCCTCTCCGCCGTCGCCGCGCAGCAACCGATCGTGGTGCCTTCGGGTGTCCACAATCTCGTTTACGATCTTGGCTTCGAGCGGGTTCACGAAATGAAATGGTGGGAGCAGTGGTCGTTTCGCGATCTTCGCATCACGTTTACGCCCGCTAAACATTGGGGTGCCCGCGTGTTGGCCGATGGACATCGCGGCTACGGCGGTTACGTGATCGAGTACGAGGGGCGTTCCATCTATCACTGCGGCGATTCCGCTTGGTTCTCCGGCTTCAGCGAAATAGGGCGGAAATTGCACCCGGAGATTGCGCTGCTGCCCATTGGTTGCTACCAAAATCCTTCCGGTCGCGATGTGCACATGGAGCCGGAGCAGGCGGTCGAAGCGTTTGCTCAGTTGCAATCGAAAATGCTTGTCCCCATGCACTACGGCACCTATCGCATGAGCTACGAGCCGATGAATGAGCCGATTCAGCGCCTCCTCGCTGCCGGGGAAAAAGCGAAAATCACGGATCAAATTAAGGTTTTGTCCGAAGGTACGCCGGTCGTTGTCTAGATAACTGCCGAAGCGGTGCGATAAGGCTCGCCGAATTATCGAACCGATTTATAACTCAGAAAACTCGCAGTCCGCCGCTTCTCTTATGACTCAACCGCGCCGACATGAAAGCATTGCAGGGCTGGTCAACGCCTACATTGTCGCCGGTGGCGTCTACATGCTCTTCAGCCTCATCTTGGCCGGCATTGGGCTTCCGGAGCTCCTGGATGATCTCGCGTACGAAATGGGTTCGAGCACCCGGGCCACCATCACAAACCACACGTCGCAACCGAACTTCGATAATATCTCGAAAAGCGACGACTACTTCCTCGCCTACAACTACGAAGGCTCCGATGGGCGGCCGCATGACGCTACGATTCAAGTACCGCAATCGACCTACGCCCGTCTCAAGAACGGCGATCCCATTGAAGTTACGTACCAACGGCAAGACCCGGATAAAAGCATTGTCCCCTCCGAAAGCCACCTTTACTTTGGCGGCTACTACTCGTTATTCGGGCTACCGGGAATCGCGCTTGGCGGTTTCGCCATCTACTTTGGATTGAAGCAAGGCAACCACCGCATCCGCATTTTACGAAACGGCATTTCAGTGGCCGGAACCGCCACCGATATTGTGATCACCACCACAAAAAAGCGGGAATATAACTCGCTCGAATACGAATATGTGGACGGAGCTGGGAACACGCATCTGGGAACAATCGAGCTGCTGTCGGATATTCGGATGGGTCTGTGGCGGCACCGACTGAACGAAGGCACAAACGGCATCGAGGTCTATTACGATGCCAAGCGCCCTGCGGACCACGTGGCCGTCGTCGGCGACGATCTTGAGGAGTAGAGGATGCCTACTGCTCCCATAACTGTGAATTGGATCACGATGCTTAAACGCAATCTCGAAGTTCTTCCCGAAACTACTCCGCCTTCCGCTGGATTGTCTTCAGATAAAGCTCTTCCAAAGTTATTGTGGGATGATTAAACACGATCTCCGATTCTGCGATCCCCTCTCCCGCCAGCATCTGGACGATCTTCGCTTGCTTGTCGGAATTGATGCTTTTGCCGATTTGAATCTGCGTCACCGTCCGCTGGGTGAGAAGCTCGGTGAGGGAACCTTCCAGGACCTTTCGACCTAGATAAAAGATGGCGACGCGATCGGCCACTTCTTGTACTTGCTCCAGCAAATGCGATGAGAACACCACGGTTTTCCCCATCTTTTTTAGCTTGAGAATGAGATCGCGAATTTGTGAGGAGCCGAGCGGATCGACGCCCGCAGTCGGTTCATCCAAAAAAATTAGGTCGGGATCGTGGACGAGTGCTTGCGCTAACCCGATGCGCTGGAGCATGCCTTTCGAGTACGACCGCAGCGGGCGTTCCCGTCCGTTTTCGAGGCCGACCAAATGGATGAGTTCATCCGTGCGTGCTTTTAGCTTTTTCCCTGAAAGGCCGCAGAGTTTCCCGTAGTAGGCGACCGTTTCGTCTCCCGTGAGAAACGCGTAGAAGTAGGGGTTTTCCGGGAGGAAGCCGACCCTGGCCCGCGCCTCCAGACTATCGGGAGATTGTCCGAAAACCAGTGCTTCACCGGAGGTGGGTTGCGTGAGGCCGAGCAGGAGTTTGAGTGTCGTGCTTTTGCCGGAGCCATTGGGCCCGAGCAGGCCGTAGACTTCGCCCTGCCGGATCGTCAGGTGAAGATCATTCAGTGCAACGAGGATTTTTCGGTTCCACTGAAGAGGATAACGTTTGGTGAGGGCACGGGTCTCGACGGCCCAGGTGTCGGAGGAGATCATGGGGCTACTGGGCGGGTTGGGCTGGTACAGGTGCAGGCGGTACGGGAGTGGTCTGGGGAACCGCAGGCGGATTAGCACCCGCATCCGGCACCGCTACGGGAGCGACCGGGATGTTTTGCTCATTTGGGTTCGTCGGAACACCCGCTGGGGCTTGAGTGGGTGGCGCAGAGATTGCCGGGGCCTGGGTAATGGTTGCTTGAGTGGCCACAGGAGCGATTGGCGCGACAGGGATACTATTGATGTCCAGAGTCGGAACCGGAGCAGGAGGAACGGGCGTGTGAGCGGCTATCGGTTGGGGCGGCAGCGGCTTGGGAGTCGGCTTCGGTGTTGCTGCGACAGGGTGGGGAGCGGGATTGTTCGCCGGTGAAACGCCCGGCATGATTACGGGCTTGGCCTTGGGCGTGTAGGAGAGCTGGTAGGCGAGGTTGCCTAAGAGAGAGCAGCGCCAGAAATTGCGGAGTGCTTCCAAGCCGGAACTGTCATCCGGGCGGGTGCGGAGTGCGCGAGCGCGTTCATAAATCATGGAGAGCAGGGACGTATCGATGCCGGACTTCGCGGCCATGCTGATCCCAAACCGGGCATCTGCTTCCGCCAGCGTGAGCATTTGATCGAGCTTCGGGCGATCCTGGACGTGCCATTCGAAGGTGTTTCGATCCATCCAACCCTTCAGCTCCAGATACTTCTGGTTCAGCACGTTGATCTCGCAATCATCGTTAACCCAGGAGAGGCACTGAGCCGTTTGTGTGAGCTGTTCCGGTGCAGATGAGTAGACGGTCGATTTGGGCGGTGCAAAGGTATTGCCGGGGTCAAACGCGACGGAAGAAGTGGCGCTGACGGGTTGTGTGATCACGTCATCCGCGTTCTGCTGCGCGGTCTTCTCCGCATTGGCAATTTCCCGCTGGCGTAAACGCGCTTCCCAAACGGCTTTTGTCTTACGAACGGACTGGGCATAGCTGGCCAATCGATAATCAAAGAGCAGGCCAGTTCCGATATCGGGCACCTGCGATCGCATTCTCTGAGCGAAAAGCTGAGCCGCCGCGAGCTCCACCGGAAGCAGTTGGCTGTAATACGAATTTCCGTTGGTCTCGACTGCGATGGTATCCCCCTTGATTTGAGCTAGGAGACCCACAAAGAACGGTGCCTCTTGCATTTGATGCTTGGCCGTTTCAATGGCGAAGACGAGGCGAACCCGTGCCGCCGTTTGCTCCTCGGGCGTGGCGTCCGTTCGTTGCGAGAACGTTTGCTTCACCAGCATCTCTGCCCCTTCGACGGGCGACTGAACCGAGTAAACCCAATCCGCCAGTTCTGCGACGAGTAGGCCGTTCTTGAGAAAGGGCTGATCCTCTGGCGGGTGGACCAGCAGGTCGCTAATCGATTTACGGAGGTCATCAGAAGCGGAAATTGCATTTTTGACGTCGAAATCTTCTTTGTTGCTCAGAGCCGCTGTGTTCGCGCCGGCGAACTCAGCATCAGCTAAGGCGAAATCGCAGTAGGCGGGGTAGAGCTGGCCCGCGCGGTAGGCGGCTTGACCCGTTTGGTAAAGATTGCGAATTTCCCTCCACTTCGCCGCAAGAAACGGGGGAAAGTGGTCCAAATCGGTTTCTGGCGGGGCGAATCGTAGCTGGTTTGAAACAGCGTCTTGCATGCGTTTCGCGTTGTCGTCCAGATAACCGGAAACCTCTTGGCTGTAGACCGGGACGCGCTCGGGGATGTTCACTGCGGGGAGGGGATCGCCCATGATTTTCTGGGTCGCTTCCACGACGGTATCGGCAACGATGCAATTCACGCCGATCGCGTTAGCTTCCCGGACGATGTTAATGACCTCACCAGCGGGCCCGGTATCAAATCGTTGCAAGTTTGCGATGACCACCGTCTTGTAACCGGCCATAGCGGCCGCCTGGATTCGGGCTTGGAGCTTGGGAACGGCACCGAGTGATCCGTCAGGATTGATGCTCGCGATGACGATCGTGTTATCGGGAAATTTCCGACGTGCCGACGTGGTGATCATGCCCACCGCCAGACCGGCTTCGACTCCGGTACCATCCGTAGCGGGAGTGTCATTAATTTTCCAATGCGCGAAAATCCACGGTTCCTGCCAGGCGATTGCAGAGGCGAGCGAGGCATTCCAGAGTTGAGCCGTAAAGATCCCGGCGCTGGGGAAATCGGGAGGCGTACCATCGAGAGTGATGCTCGTGGCGTCTTCGAGCGAACTGGCCTCTTCACCCGGAACCCAGTGCAGGCGAACTTTAACGATGGAGATGCCACCACTCGGGTCTTGGACAGCCAAGGGAACGGCCTGCGCGGTTTCTATATCGCTCTTCTCGAGAGGCGCACCTTTCAGAGGCAAATCTTCCGCGCGACACGAGTTTTCTACGACCAGATACGTCAGTACGATGGTCACGACGACGACGGCGCGCATCCGCAAATTTCTCTGGTTCATACCCTTACGCTGGAAATTAGACGACTACCTTAGAAAACACACGCTCAAACTGCGATTACGGATAGTCAAATTGTCCAGTAAATAAATTGTTCTAATTTAGTCCAGGTTGGAGAAAAAGCTACATTTCAGAGATGATTTGCACTTCTCTTTCTTCGAGCTGATGTTGCCATCGAGCGACGTAAGAAAATTTTCGATAAAGGGCTTCCAGCTTCGAGATTTGGTCTTTCTGGAGGCTCGATTTCAACTCGTCCGCATTCGAAATCGTGGGCCAGGAAGCCTCTAAATCGGCGATTTCTCGGTTCAGCGAATCGGTCCAGGCAACGAGCTTTTTCCGCAGGCTCACGAGTCGATCTTGGAAGGCGAGGCCTTCCCGCAGAAACCCCGCTTTGGCGAGCGCTCCGGAGGCCGAGGCGCGTCTCTGAAAGAACTCATCGACCGCTTTGCAAAATTGCCCCACTTCCACGAATAGATCCATCGTGCCGGGCGGGATGCGTTGAATATCTGGCGGGCGGGTACCAGTCGCAAATTCGTAGAGGAACAGGAGGCGCTGTTTGGGATCACTCAGCGTCTGGTACGCGCGATTGATCTCCATGAAACGCGTCTCCGCTTCTTGGCGTGATTCGGAAGAACCGGCGCGGAACTTGTCTGGGTGATTCTGTGACGTGGCAGTCGTGTAGAGTTGCTCAAGAGCGGCGAGATCGATAGCCGGAGAAATCGGCAAACCCAGGATCAGAAAGGGATTAGACATGAGGTCTACACGAGCACCCTACGGCTTCTCGATCATCGCGTAAGCCGAGTGATTATGGATGCTCTCCATGTTTTCCGCTTCCACACGGTACCAGGTGATGTCTGCGTGCGCATTGCAACGCACGGCCACATTACGCACCAAGTCCTCCACGAATACCGGGTTATCATAGGCTCGCTCGGTGACGTATTTCTCATCAGGCCGCTTGAGCAGGGAAAAGATCTCGGAACTGGCAGAGGCCTCAATCAAAGCGATCTGATCTTCGATCCAAATGGGGTTTATGGAGCGAAGCGCCAAGGTGACGTAGCCCCGCTGGTTGTGCGCTCCGTAAGCGCTGATCGCTTTCGAGCACGGGCAGAGAGTGGTTACGGGAACGGTGACCGTCACCGTCATGGTCATCTCGGAACCATGAGCGGCCACATCAAACTTCACATGATAATCGACCAACCCTTTCGCTTTCGAAACAGGGGCCTCTTTTTCCATGAAGTAGGGAAATTCCATCTCGATGTGCGCGACTTGCGCATGAAGTCGGCGCTGCAATTCCGCCAGCATCGTGGGAAGATTCTCCACATGAACGAGGCGACCGTGGGCATTGAGCACTTCCACAAAACGGCTCATGTGCGTGCCTTTAAAGTCTTGAGGAAGATCGACCAGCAAACTCAGCTTGGCGACCGTATCTTGAACGAGGTTGTTTTTGTCGCGGACTTCAATGGGATGCAATAGACCACGGACACCGACTTTATCGATGCGAAGTCGCCGATGATCCGGCTGACTTTGACAGTCCGCAAGTTCCTTGGTGGGTGATGAATGGGCAGAAGCGCTCATCTGAGAAGCCTATCACAGGTCGACAAGGTTACAAATGCGTGGTGAGCAATCTTTTACGAGAAAAGGGTAAGGCGCTGGCGAAATAAGGTTAACTAATGGGAGGCTGCCGCGTTTGGTTAAGCTGGTTGGCTAATCTAATTTAGGTAGTTCGTCCTTCGCTTTGCGCCTTTAAAAACGCATCCTTAATCTTTTTTGGAGTCATCGCTGAACGGCCAATACCATCTTGAATCCGAGCCAGAAACTGAGTGCTAACGGAATCGCGCGGACGAATAGCTCCGTTGTTTAAGGCGGCCTCGATAGCTGATATCTTGGTGATCTGCGCGTCCGCGTAGTAGACGATACTAGGATGTTTAACGAACGGGTGGTCGTTTACGTTTAGAATCGTTTTGTCTGAATCAAGGCGTTGTGTGGTGACGCTGACGAGGAGCACTTCGCCATTTCTTGGATCGGGTTTTGTCACAAGAATCCATAAATGTTCGATCCCACCTGGCTTCCGGATCATTAAACCATCGCCTAAGTTTGGCATCTTCCATCTCAGGGGTTAAGCAATGCGTTGGCGTAGCTAAGAGAATCTAGTTCCTCTTCAATCTCTGTAATCTCGGGGTCACTCTTTCCGCCAGCCGTTAGAATCTCTCTGTAAGTGATGGGGATGGCGCTGCCTCGGGGGTTTTTCCACTCGGCAAGCTTATGCGTATAGTCGACAAGCTGCCATCGGCTCCAATGTCCATATTTCTCGAAGATTTCTTTCAACAGATCCACCTCGGCTTCGGATAACTCCTCATCTAAAACAGTGCCTTTTAGTTCCACCTCATAGTGGCTTGGCTCGCTGATTTGTTCGGACCAAAATGAACATTGAGACGGCTGGCAGCTTTCCGTCGCTAAATCCAGAACCCGACTTAGTACCGGCCCTTTGTCCATCGAGACATAGCAATCGGTGCTAATGGGGCGTCCCCAGCGGAGAAGCGCTTCCCGGTCAGCTAAATACATTAGCTTGATCAACTTCAGGTAGCTCATCCGCCCACCCCGCAATCTCAGTAAATGAGCAGCGGCTTGAGTCGCCTTCTTTTCAATGAATTTTAACCGCACATCCATAGGGAATCTTTGCACAAACCGCGATTATTCGCAACGCCCAGAGGATAAAGTAACGTGGACCAGCCTCCATAAAAACAAAACGACCGTCCAGAGAAGATCTCCGAACGGTCGCTTAAACTAGCGAATTCGATTACAGGCCGACGTGACCACCGATAACATATTTGACGATGCTGATCGGGATGATGGTCATATTGGCTCCGCCACCGCCGCTCAATTGCGACTGAATGGAAGGAGGCATTCCAGGAGCTGTAGCAGCAATGCCTGCACCCGAGCTGGTATTCAGCGTCTCAGTATAGGTGTGGTGATTGTGATGGTACGTGTAGGTGAACGAGGTGTTGCCGGGATTCGGGGGAGGGGTCGGAGTCGGACCACCACCGCCGCCGCCTCCACCGACGGAAGCACCGAGAACGGCGAAGATGCATTGACGACCGGAGAGCCGAGGGAGCGCGGAAGCAGCAGGCCCCATGTCCACGTACGCTAAATTACCGTCCAGGTATTCTGTGAATCCTGAGATGGTATTGGCAGGGTCAATCATGACGATGCAGGTTTGTCCGATCATCGGCGTCGAGATGATCAACCAGCAAACCGTGTATCCAAAGAAGATAACGGGTTGGTAGTAAATGACATAGCCGGATGCGCAGGTGAAGGGAGGGCCGAGGTAAGGAGGCACCATGGCTTCCACGGGGTCTTGAGCTGCGAAAAGCGCCATCAGCGCCAGTGCAGTTACGATGATTCTAAAGAAGTTTTTCATGTCCCTATTTCTAGCCCGACATTACTTTTTGGCAAGAACTTTCAGCCTCGTAAAAGAAGAAATATCGGAATTGCAAGTAGATTTATCTAATTTTTCTGTAATTAGTGAGAAAAGTTCCTGTAGGACATTTTCGGTGTGTAGGCAAAAAGTGCTTAGTAGCAAAAACCTGCCCAGACCCCGCACAAATCGCCCCTTCCATGTCTGTAATCACGTTCTCCTTGTATGGGCCTTGACCCAGGGCTTAAGGTGATGTTCACTTCCAGGTTATTATGGCGCTGGACGATATTTTGTTAGAGACCGAAGAGAAGATGGAGAAGAGCACAGACGTGGTGCTTCAAGAATTTGCGGGGGTGCGCACGGGAAAAGCCTCTCCTGACCTGGTGACGAACATCATGGTGGATGCCTATGGATCCAACATGCGTTTGAAGGAGCTGGCGGCCATTACCACGCCCGATTCCCGCATGATTTTAATTCAGCCGTGGGACGGAGGAACGGTCGATGCCGTTCGGAAAGCTTTGGAAGAATCGAAGCTGGGCATTACGCCTCAAGTTGATGGGAAATTGATCCGCTTGCCGATTCCGCCGCTCTCGGAAGAGCGTCGCCAGGATTTGGTGAAGGCAACCCGGAAGATGGCAGAGGAAGGGCGAGTGAGCGTCCGCGCCAACCGTCGGCATGCCATGGACGAGATTAAGAAGATCCAAAAGGCCGGCGAGATCACAGAGGATCAGCTGGAGGGTGCGGAAAAGGAAGTGCAGAAGCTGACCGATCAATACTCCGAGAAGATCGATAAAGCGCTCGCAGCAAAAGAGGCCGAGCTGCTGAAGGTTTAGCCCGTGACGGAGTTTCCTGCGGAGTTTACGGAGTTGGTCGAGGCGTTACGCCAATTACCCTCCGTGGGGCCACGCAGCGCGGAACGATATGCCCTATTTCTGTTAGGTGCCGAGCCCAAGGTGAGTGAGCGTTTGGCGGATGCGATTGCCCGCGCACGACAGGAAATTTTTGCCTGTCCCACCTGCTCTTTCTACGCGAGCGGCCCCGCAGCGCTGTGTGCCCTTTGCGGCAATCCCGAGCGTGACTCGAAGATCTGGTGCGTGGTGGAACAGCCGACCGATGTGGTGAAAATGGAGAAGAGTAAGTTCTTCCGAGGGCTCTATCATGTGCTCCGGGGTCGATTATCGCCCTTACAGCGGATCGGCCCGGAGCAGTTGTCGATTGCACAAATGGAAAGGCGGCTCCGCGAAAACCCGCCCGCCGAAGCGATTTTAGCGCTGGGTTCCGATACGGAAGGCGAGACCACGGCGATCTATCTAGCCCCGATTTTAAAGGAGGCTGGCGTGAAGGTATCTCGGCTGGCAATGGGCCTACCTGCAGGCGGAGGCTTGGAATTTGCCGATAGCGTAACGCTGGGCTATGCGCTCAGCGGGCGGCGTGAGTTGTAGCCAGCTTAAACTTCAGACTTCCCGTAGGACGCTCGATCTGGTGAGGTAACCGCATGCGTAAGGAAATCAAGGTGGTCTGTTTCGATCTGGGCAAGGTATTGATCGATTTCGACTGGCAAATTGGATTGAAGCGAATGGCCGAGAAGAGTCCACTTTCGACCGAAGAAATCTCAGCCCGGATGCGCGCCGATGGCACGATGCTGGTGTATGAGGTTGGGAATATCGAGACCGAGCCGTTTTTTGAGCACCTAAAGGGCGTCTTGGAATATGGCGGGACGGGAGCCGAGTTGCGGAGTTGTTTCGCCGAGATCTTCACGCCGATCACAGCCCATGTAGAGATTTTGCGGTCGGTGGCGGAGCTCTATCCGGTCGGACTCATTTCAAATACGAACGAGGCGCATATCTCGTATGCGGAGGCGAATTACGACTTTTTCCCGGTGTTCCACGCGCGAATCTACTCGCATATCGTCCACACGATGAAGCCAAAGCCGGAGATCTATCAGGCGGCACTCCAGGCCTTAGCACCAAAGGCCGGTGGCGGAATCGACCCCGAGACCGTGGTGTTTATCGATGACTTGGAGCCGAACATTGAAGGCGCAATCCAGCTCGGTTGGCAGACCGTTCATCTCAAGCCGGAGACTCGGCTTGCGGATGAGCTGAAGGCGCTCGGGGTGCGGGGCGTTTAGTCAGTGGCAATTCCGGGAAGAATTGCCAAGGCGCATCTGCACGCTAGCTTCGCGACATGGAACTCGACCCCGCCTCCTCGTTTCAAAATCTTCTGCTTCCGGGTGAGAAGATTCTTTGGTCGGTCCAAGTACAGCCTCGCAGGCCCATGGTCATTTTTGTTTGTCTCTATTTGGCGGCGTTCATTGTCATATTTTGTTGCGTTGCTATCAATGAAGCGAACCAGCCGCACATCCAGATTCAACCGGACACAGCCTCCAGCAATTCGAGCGATGGCGATAATGATCATCCGCGACGTCCGCAGAGTTCAGAGCCGAGCTCGATCTTTGCGCTACTTTTGCTAAGTGCGTTCCTTTCGATCTTTGTGGTGTTCGCGTTTTTCTGGGTCTACATGATGTCCACGATCCTGGTGCAAGGTCGGCTAGCGCATCTTCTTGGTTATAAAATCGCCTATGCCCTAACCAACGAGCGCTTGATGACTCACATTTCGGCCCGGCGGATCTACGTCCGGTCTCTCTACTTGAGCCAAATTCGGGAGGTGTGGCTTCTCGAAAATAAAGATGGCTCTGGCACGATCGAAATTGCGCCTGCTGAGAAGGTGATCCCGCCCTTTGGACCGAATAGTTTCTTTTCAAACACGCAGATCAAAGAAATCCCTCTGGCACGCGAGGCTTACAATCGAATCAATGAGGCTGTTTTGAAAAAGGCTACTGGGTAAGTGCTCGCATCAGCTCAGAGTGCGCTTGGGCTCGGTCAAAATTGAGCTGATTGAAAACTTTGACAGTATCGTCGTGACGCAGAAGTCCGAGCAAAAGATGCTCAGTTCCAATGTAAGAGTGTTTCAGGCTCTTGGATTCATGAACAGCCATGTCTAAGACTTCTCTCATACTCTTCGCGTACGGGGGCTTGGGTTGGGGTCCCAATCCCGACTCGATTACGCTTTTGACGGCGCTTCTTGTTCGAACCAAATCGCAGTCCTTATCCAGGAGCAGGGATGTTGCAACGCCCTGACCAAGATGAATCAGTCCCAGCAAGAGATGTTCGGCTCCCGCAGCGTCATGATTCAATAGCGCTGCTTCTCGCCGGGCAAGAGCCAATACCTGTTTTGCTCGCGGAGTGAAATTGTATCTGGAATAGACTTCCAGTTTCAGCATCAGACGGGCGGACCAATCTAAGAGGCTGGATATCGTTTCGATTAGCCCCATACCGAGAGTTCTGAGTGTCGGCTACTATTTCGCCAAGCGTGCCGTGAAAATCTGGTCTGCTTCAGCTAACGTCTCGTGAGTGCCGATATCGTACCAAGCGCCTTCGATCAATTTGCCCATGACCGGCACTCGAGGATAGAGCCATTGAACAAAACGGCCGGGCTGATCGGGATTATTCCCCGTGGCGATATAGGTGTTCACGAGCCCGACCACTTCTGCTGGATAGTAGTAGAGCGCAATTCCCGCCATCGTTGTCTGCGGATTCTTCGGTTTCTCTTCAAAGTGAGCGATCACGCCGTCATCGCCGAGCGTGATGGCAGAGTATTGTTTAATGGCTTCCAGGCTCTTGACATCGTAGAGACCCAGCACGGCGGAGTGATTTTCCTGGGCGAATTGAACGAACGGCACTATTGAATTTTCGAACAGATTGTCTCCGGCTATTACGAGCAGGTCAGACTTGATTCCCCGCTTCCGAATGGTGAGGTGCAGATCACCGATGGCACCCAGTTTATCGGCATCGGAGGTTGAGCCATCATTAACGATCTCAAAAGGTACTTCCAGGTCTTTATATTGAGACTTCCAATCGACGAACTGTTGATGAAACTTCTGATTGGTGACGATGATTATTTCTTCCATATTTGGCGCACCTCGTAGGGAATCCAAAATATGCTCGATGATCGGCTTCCCAGCGACGGATAACAAAGGCTTGGGCCGGTCTGCGGTTAAGGGGTAGAGTCGAGTGGCATAACCCGCCGCCAATATCAATACTTGCATAGAATGTGTTTAAGGTAGAATACAACGCTGATGGTTAGGACCTTAACGGTAGTAGCGAAGGTATGTGAAGTAAATTCTTTAATTTGTTGATGGTAAAGCTGTTACAGCAAGATTTCCGAGTAGAGACGCCGAGCCAATTCCCCCAGCTCCTTCACATTTTCTGCGACGTCGCTCCGGTTCACTTGACGAGCGGCCAGCTCTCGGCATTCCGCGAAATTCAAAGTCTGGATCGCCCGTTTCAAGCGGGGAATTGCGGTTGCACCCGCACTCAGTTCGTCGATGCCCAGTCCGATCAATATCGGCACCAGGGTGACATCCGAGGCCATTTCACCACAGACTCCCACCCAAATATGATTCTTGTGGGCCGCCTCCACCACCCCTTGAATCAATCTTAAAATGGCGGGGTGAGCTGGTTGGTACAGATTCGCGACCTTCTCATTACCACGATCAATCGCCAGGGTGTACTGAATCAAATCGTTGCTACCGATGCTGAAAAAATCGACATGCGGCGCGATGATATCGGCGCAGAGAGCAGCCGAGGGCACTTCGATCATAACGCCGGTCTCTAAATGCGAGGAGACCAATTGCCCCTCCGCTCGCATCTCATCTTGCACTTGGTGCAGGAGATCGATGGCCGCTTTCACTTCTCCAACATCCGAGATCATGGGAAACATCACGCGGACGTTTCCTTCCTCGCTGGCTCGGCAAATCGCTCGGAGCTGCGTTTTAAACATGTCCTGTCGGCCTAAGCAGTACCGGATGCCGCGATAACCCAAGAATGGATTCACCTCTTGCTCGATGCCCAAGCTCGGACGTTTCTTGTCGCCGCCGATATCGAGCGTTCGAATGATCAGATGGTAGGGCTTAGATGCCTTTGCCATCTCCCGGTACATGTGGGTTTGCTGTTCTTCAGTCGGAAATGCATCTTGGTTTAGGAACAGATACTCGGTGCGTAACAGCCCGATTCCCTCAGCACCGTTCGCTTCCATGGAGGGCAAATCTTCCAGCACTTCGACATTTGCGGAGACAATGATCCGGCGCTGATCTTTGGTCGTAGGGTGAATTTCCCGCAGTTGGTGCAGGTCTTCATCGATCTGATGATGCACGCGATCCAGTCGAGTGTATTCGTCCTTAGTCACCTCGGAAGGATTGACGATGATGACGCCTTCATACCCATCGAGTAAAATCTCAGTTCCAGCCTCGATGTTCCCTAAAAGCCCTTTAAGTCCGACGATGGAAGGAATTTTCAGCGAGCGCGACATGATCGCTGAATGGGAGGTGCGACTGCCCATTTCTGTCGCGATACCCAGAACGTGATTGCGGTTCAGACCGGCTGTTTGGCTGGGTGCCAGATCTTTTGCCAGCAGAATGGAAGGAAATTCAATCTCATCCGCGACCTTCGTGGCGATTCCCTGCAAGTTCCGTAATACGCGGCGGGACACATCCATGAAATCACCGGCACGTTCCCGGAAATAATCGTCATCCAACTCACGCATTTTCCGGACGTACGAGCGGACCACCTGTTCGTAGGCAAACTCCACATTGCAGAGGCGACTTTGTACCTGATCCTTCACTGTTTGGATCACGGAAACGTCCTCTAGGAGAAGGAGATGCGCATCAAAAATACTGGCGTCACCTTCGCCCACATCTGCGGCAACACGGTTGCGGATCGCTTGAACTTCGGTGCGTGCGTTGGAAAGGGCATTTTCAAAACGGCCCCATTCCGCGGATATATCTTCCGGACGAATGCGCCGCTTGCGAACGACATGTTCGTCGGCATCCAAGTAGACGACCGGTCCTATCGCTAATCCGGGAGAAACAGCCGTCCCCTTATAACGCACTTCTGCAGCATTTGGCTGCGAATCTTGACCTTCTCCAGACATCCCGGAAACGTTGCTTACTCCTCGTCGAATTTGCGAGCTATTAATTGTTCGATCTCTTTGAGCATCTCGCCCGAATCCTTGCCTGTAATCGTTAACTTGAGTCGAGATCCACAACCGGCGGCCAACAACATCAGGCCCATGATACTTTTGCCATTAATTTCCTCGCCGTCTTTTTCGACAAGAATATCGGCTGAAAAACGGTTGGCCACTCGAACGAACATCGCTGCAGGTCGAGCGTGAAGTCCAAGCTTGTTACTAATGACCACCTCTTTTGATACCGAGGTCCCTTTATTTGCTGCGTATGCCATCGCCTAGTTCCTTATCATTGTTGTTGTTCCCCGGAATTCCCACCAAGATTGCTTGCAATTATTCGCTCGTTAAACTCGGCTGCAGAATTTTGGCCCATCGCTTTCAGTTTCTGATCCAACGCCGCCACTTCCACTAAGTTAGCAAGGTTCCTGCCTTGCCGTACAGGAATCGTTACATGCGGAACTTTTATTTGCAAGATTTCGTAAAAGTCTTGCTCAATTCCGACCCGCTCAATCTCGGCCACTTCATGCCAATCCTTAAGTGTCACTACAAGATCCAAGCGCTTCTCCAACCGGATGCTTCTCACTCCGTAAATGCTCGCGATATTGATGATGCCAATGCCGCGCACTTCCATGTGAAATCGACCCATTTCCTTAGCCGTTCCAATCAATTCTCGGCCCTCTAAAGAACGGACCTGCGTGTTATCATCCGCCACCAAACTGTGTCCCCGCTCAATCAGAGAGAGGACGCATTCGCTCTTTCCAATTCCGCTAGCGCCGCGCACCAAAACGCCGATTCCCAGGATATCCACCATGCTGCCGTGCTCCGCCACGCGCAACGCAAAATCCATTTCCAGACAGATCGTGGCTGTATTCAATAGACGCATGGTCGTCAGCGCCGACTTGAAGACCGCGATTTGTTCCTTTTCCGCTTCTTCCAAAACCACTTTCGGTGGATTGATGTTTCGCGCAAAAATAATGCAGGGGATTTTGTGCTTAAACAGCTCGCGCAAACGCTGGCGGCTCACGTCCACAGGGAGCGATTTTAAATAGCTCGTTTCACCACTGCCGATGACCTGGATCCGCTGAAACGCAAATGCCCGGTAAAACCCAGCCAGTGCCAATCCAGGGCGATTGACCGCACCCTCGATGATTCGGCGTTGCAATCCGCCCGCACCCGCCACCAGCTTCAGCTGCAACTGGGCGGCATGGTTGTGGAAAAACTGGCCGACCGACACCTTCGGGATTAAAACATTCTTACTCACAAAGCTTTCCTTGCGTATATCAGAGAAAATTGTGGCTGTCACATTTTCCTTCGAGACATTTCACGTTTTCGTGCGCCTTCAAAATTACGGGCGGTCGTGCTTCTCTAAGAATTGGAAGACCTTCGCCAGGTTTTCTGGCGTTTCGAATTTCGGGTCGGCGTGACCTGCGCCGGGCAGAATGACGAGCTCCACGTTCTCTGGGCCCAGCACAGCGGTTAATGCCTTGGCAAAGTCGATCGATTGCTCGGTGGGCACAATGTTATCCGCATCGCCATGTTCGATTAGAAACGGCGGGCAATCGGTCGTTAGGTAGGTGACTGGGTTGGCTTGCCGAACCTTGTCTGGCACGTCGGCAAGCGCACCCCCTAGATAAAGCGATTCAGGCGAGTTCGGGGCGCTGTGGCTCTGCTTACCTTTGCCGGAAGCTTTAAACTGCAGGTCCATTTTGAGGAAGTCGATTGGGCCGAACCAATCGATTACCGCCTGCACCGAGCTCGGCTGATCGAGGTTACCTAGGGAGGCGTCGTCGAAGGCTTTGCTGTTGCCGGTCGTTCCGAGCATCGCCACCAGATTGCCGCCCGCCGAATCGCCCCAGGCGACGAATCGCTTGGAATCGAGGCCGTAGGCCGCAGCATGAGCCCGCAGAAAGCGCACGGCACCTTTCACATCGATAACGGCTGCGGGGAAGGGAGCTTCACTACTCAGCCGGTAATTAATCGAGGCGACGGCGTAGTTGCGTCGAACCGCTTCCAGCACCGGGTTGAGCTGAGCATCGGCTTTGTCTCCATACTTAAAGGCACCGCCGTGAACCGCCACAATGACGGGGTAGGGTGGCGGCACATCGTTCGGAAAATAGAGATCGAGCTTTTGTGAGGGTGAGGGGCCATAAGCGACGTCCCGGACAATGTGATGAATCCAATTCGTATCGCGCACAAAAAAATTTCGAGATGAGTAGCTAGGCAGGAAAAAAATCACCGCCACGAGGACGAGGATCAGCGCGCCGAATCTAAAATAGACATGGGGGTGCACAATGGACAGGGGTAAACGAAAACGGTGGCGAGTGCAAGGAGCTCTCGAATTATACAGAACAGTGGCCAGGATCGAACCTTGTTACCAGTCGCAATTCCTTA
>CAVURW010000172.1:0-20448 GCA_963743595.1 uncultured Verrucomicrobiae bacterium | reverse complement strand
CTTCATCAAACGAAGCAGATTTCCATACGTGCTCACGTTATTGAAACCGTGATCGTGCACGCCGATGTGGGTGATGTGGGAAGCCATCAGATTGACCGTATTCTTTCGGCCCAACTCCAAGAACTGCTCATCCTGCGAGTGCTCAAATTGATAGAGCGCCGCACCGAATTGAAAGCCCTGCGTCCACTCGGTCCAACCGCGACTCGTGTACTCGCCCTTCACCGTAAAAACAGGCGTGCCATGGGCGGGATCCCATCGATTTTGAAGCTTCAAAATCTTTTGGCCGGAAAGAGAAAAGAGACGATCAATCGCCGGCAGCATCAGCGCTGGATTAAGGTCATTATTTATATGAATCATAGTATTGTGAGCTGATTTATTTAGAGGCGGCGCAAGTGGAAACCGCCGTCGAGATTGATGACATCACCTGTCGAGAAGGGGAAGTGTCCTTCCAAAATCGATTTCGTAGCCAAGCCCACATCTTTCGGCGTGCCCCACCGCTTTTGCGGAACGATTCCTTCGGCCAGGAGCTTGTCGTATTTCTCTTTCACACCGGCGGTCATGTCGGTGGCCATGATGCCGGGGCGCAGTTCCAGCACCTGCACACCGGAATCAGCTAAACGCACCGCCCAGAGCTGCGTGGCCATCGCGAGACCCGCTTTGGAGATGCAGTATTCCCCGCGATTGATCGAGGCTGTGTTTGCCGAAAGCGAGGTTACGAAGAGCAATTTGTACCCGCCGTTCAGTCGAGACTTACCGGGGTTCGTCAGCCAATATTTTGCGGCAAGTTGCGACAGGAAATAGGGTCCTTTTAAATTGATGCCGATCACTTCGTCGAAGATTTCTTCGGTCGCTTCGGTAATATCGGCTCGAATGCGAGGCGCGACGCCTGCGTTGTTCACCAATGCATCGAGGTGACCGTAGCCCGAGAGCACCTCATCGAAAAGCCGTTGGCGATCGGCCGCAGAACCGATATTACCCCCCACGGTGAGGAATTTTTGCTCGGCGTTCACGGCCAGTTTACCGCACGCTTCAGATGTCTCTTTAGCCGCCTCGGAATTGCTGGCATAGTGAATCGCCACGGAAAAACCGGCTCCGGCTAAAACTTCCGCTACGCCGCGACCTAATCCACGAGAGGAACCGGTCACTAAAACCACTGCAGGCACTTGTGTCATTGATTGTTGTCTGGAAAGGCCCTGCCTGGATTGGCCGGGGTAGTCATACAAACTCACCCCCTTTCCGTGCGCAAGAGAAATTTCGACGCGCTAGGTGACGGCGACGCGGTTAAAGTCTTCTCAGTGCGGTCTTTATGCTTCGGTAATTCAGCCGCATTCGCGCGGACTTCAGTCCCGCACAATGGTCGCTTCGATCTGGCCGTGCGGCTCGTCGGTTGGCAAAAAGACTTCGTTCGTGGTTTCTATTCCGAATGGCTTCAGGTTAATCGGGAGGTAGTGCTTGTTCGGCATCGACAGCGTGATCTCAAAGATTTCCGGCACGGCGGTCAGCGTTGCCTTGCCCATGAGGAAAATGGTGTTTTGGACGCTGGGGCTGAACTCTTTTGCGAAGGTCGCGAGCAGCGTTTCTAGAATCACGGCATTCGCTTTTGTATAATTCACGCCGACTCCCTTGAAGATCCACGTCGCTTCCATGCTGGAGGCTAGAATGCGGTCGTTTGTCTCGGGTAAAGTCGTGAAATCGCACTTGGGATAACCGACAAATCCCGAGCCGCTGGACTTTAAAATTAGGACATCTTTCACGCCGGAGACGATCGCGGTCTCGCCGTCGCGCTTCATGGAGACATGGGTCCACGGCATGAAATCGTTCATCGCGGTAAAAGCGTGAGGGTGCGGCTTGCCATCCGGTGCCGTGAAACGGGTCCAGGGTCGACCAATCAACTCGATCGTCACCTTCGTCACATGCGCATATTTCTTGAGGAAATGTTCCGCTAACGTAAGCGCAAAGTCCTCGATCACGGGCCCAAGGCTTTTTTGCGCCAGGATATGCACGGTATTTTTCATCGTGTCCGTCGGAACAACGGAGCTGTTGTCGTCGCTCGAGTAGGCTTTGGAAAAGTCGCCTTGCAAGGACACCGAGGCCGTCACCTCATAGACATGATGTTGGCCGCTGGCATCCCGCACCACTCGCAGCACTCGCACGCGATCTTTACCGTAAATTTGGTCTGCTACTTTCATGTTGTGTAAGCCTTTCCCAAGCCGATTTTTCCCAAGCCTTTTCGAAATTCGATAGAGGTCCTGTCCGCGCGAATATGAACCTCTTCGGTGAGATCGATCGGCAGGTCTTCTGGACATTGCCCTTGAACGACGTCTTTGTCTTCATCGAAGATCTTGTTGTTGTAATCGATAAACGGTCCCACCGGTTGGTCGAGATCGTAATTCCGCATGAGAGGCGCGAAGAGCCGAGTCTTCCGCGCGCTCACCGGGCTGGCTGAATCGAGAATCACCAAGCGCGCGCCGTCCGGCATGTGCACCGTGAGCCGCGCACTGAATGGAAAAGTCACGTCGAACACGCGCAGCACGCCCTGCTCCGGAGCAGCATCGGTTCCATCTTGCCTCATATAATTGCCAACCGTGCTCTGGTACTCAATGTGCAGACCGGTCTCGGTCTTCGTTACCGGGTACGTCGGCACGTGCGGATTATTACGATCTCCAAAGGTCTCGTTGTGCACCCACGCGAAGTGTGCAACATCCAGAAACCCTTCCAGTTGCCGACCAGCCGCTGCGTTAAGATTAATAGGGTCTGGCAACGCGTTTTGATACTTCTCATCGTCCCACTCAGGGACATCCGGCAGCGCATTCGCGGGCTTGCCCGAGAGGCAGACCCAGATCAGACCATATTTTTCCGCCACTGGATATGTGGTTAAACAAAGCTTAGGAGGAATTGCCGCACCGGGATGGGCCGGAATTTGTATGCACTTGCCCTCCGCGTTGTAGCGAAAACCATGGTACATGCAGACCAGATCATCGCCCTCCTGCCAACCCATGCGCAGCGGCACCCCGCGATGCAGGCAGATATCATTCGCGGCGGTCACCCCTTTGCTGGTTCGGTAGAGCACCAGGTTTTCGTCCAGCAGCGTAACACCCACTGGCTTGTCCTTAATGTTTCGGGCCAGCTCGACTGGATACCAATAATTGGCCAGCAACCGCCAGTCGCTCTCGGCAAAGGTCAGGTTACGCGGCAACCGCCCCATGAACGGCTGTGGCGGCTGAATACCCCAGACTACCTCATCGGCCAATTGCGTTGTCATTGGATACCTCTTTAGGTCGTGTAGGCCCGGCCCAAGCCGAGTTTCGCCAAGCCCTTGCGATATTCGATGGAGGTCCTGTCGGCGCGAATGTGCACCTCTTCAGTCAAATCGAGCGGCAGATCCTCAGGACATTGGGCTTCCACCACTTCCTTGTCTTCCGCAAAGACGCGATAGTTAAATTCCTTTACCGCCTCTTCCGAAAAATCTTTGTCGAAGTTCCGGCAGATGGGCACAAAGAGTCGGGTCTTCCGCGCCTGTTGCGGGCAACACGCGTTGAGAATACAGAGACGACCCTCTTCTGGAAACTTGACGGTCAATCGAGCGCAAAACGGGAAGGTTGCATCGAAAATGCGCCACCAATAGAAGTCCTTGGGAGCACGATCCCACATGTCTGGCGTGTAATTGCTCACCGTGCTGCCGTACTCCGCGTGGACGCCGTTGGGACGAGCTTCCACCTCGTATTTGGGCACCTGCGGGTTGCTACGATCTCCAAACGTGCCGACGTGCACCCACGCGAAATGGGCGACGTCGAGGAACCCTTCCACCTGCCGCCCTGCAGCGGCATCGATATCGATCCAATTCGGCATGACGCGCACGTAATCGGGATCTTCCCACTCGTGGAAATCGGGCAAAGTCGGCGCTGCTTCGGGATCGAGCGTTGTCCAGACAAGGCCATATTTCTCGATCGTGGGATAACTCTTCAGGCAGAGCTTCGGCGGAATCGCCGCGCCCGGATGCGCAGGAATCTCGACGCATTGCCCAGTCGGCGCGTAGCGGAAGCCATGATACTTACACACCAGATTATCGCCCTCCACCCAGCCCATGCTGAGGGGCACGCCGCGATGGAGGCAGAGATTCTGCACCGCCGTGACGCCCTTGGAATTCCGATAAAGCACCAGGTTCTCGTCCAGTAACTGCACCGCGAGCGGCGCTGCCTGGACCTCGTGAGAAAAGGCTACTGGATACCAAAAATGCACCAGAACATCCCAGTCGGCCCGGGGAAAAGTCGTCTTCGCATGAAAGGATGGAGAGAGAGTGGACACGCTGTGCTGGGCAGCAGTGGTTATGCCAGAAAGCTAGTTTTTCAAGGGCGCAGGGAGGGGGATAGATCGAGACGACTTGGCGGTGTCCGTAAGTATGGACAAATGCCCTCGACCGCGCGTAAAGAGCAAAAGGTCTACGATCTAAATGAAATACCGTCCTTTATAGCGGACAAATCTGATCGATAGAATTCACAGATTCTTCTAGCGTTGTTCGGATCGGTTTTGGTCGTTCCAAGACAATTTCCGAACGCATGACTGAAACGAGCCCGACCTCTAAAACGCCACCTTGGGCACTTCGCGTTCGCCAGGATCGGTAATCTCAAAGAGAGTGGCGGCAGCGAAATTGCAGAAACCGGCGATCAGTGTGTTCGGGAAAATCTCTCTCGCTGTGTTGTAAGCCCGGACCGATTCATTGTAGCTCTCACGCGACATCGCCACGCGATTCTCGGTCTCGGTCAATTGCCCCTGAATCGCCATCATGTTCTGATTTGCCTTCAAATCGGGATAGGCTTCTGCCACGGCAAATAACTTGCCCAGTGACTGCGTGAGAGCGCCCTCTGCGGCGAGCATCTGGTTCACCGCCTGCGCATCGGTCGGGTCTGCCGCAGAGCGTTGCCGGGCGGTTGCCGCTCCGTTACGCGCCGCGATCACCGCCTCTAACGTGCCGCGTTCGTGGGCCATGTAACCCTTCGCCGTCTCCACTAAATTCGGGATCAAATCATGTCGCCGTTTCAGCTCCACATCGATCTGCGCGTATTGATTCTTAAAAGAGTTCCGCAGCGTGACGAGACTGTTGTAAATGCCGATGCCGATCATCGCAACAATGACCACGACCAGGAGGATCAATCCAAGAATCCCCAAAACAATCATCAAGACAACAAATGTGCTCACGGCGAGTAAGCCTCCCTGAATTCTTAACGGAACACAACCCTTTTGCCTTTTGCCCGTCTCACAACTCGTGCTTTAGGGCGGTGCCCTGTGAAAACGCCGTGATGTTTCCCAGGGTGGCGTCGGAAATATTGCCCAGAGCTTCCTCAGTCAAAAACGCCTGGTGCGCGGTCACGATGACATTGGGAAAACTCAGCAGCCGCGCGAGCGTATCGTCCTGAAGCACCGTTCCCGAAAGATCTCGAAAGAAAACGTCCTCCTCTTCTTCGTAAACGTCCAGAGCGGCCCCGGCGATTTTGCCGGCTTTCAAGGCGTCCACCAAATCCCCCGCATGGATAAGCGCACCACGACTCGTATTCACGATGATCACTCCCGGCTTCATCTGGGAAAGGGTCGCTTCATTCACGAGGTGAACCGTGGCGGGAAAAAGCGGCACGTGCAGGGAAATCACGTCGCTCTGGGCGAACAACTGTTCCAGTGCGACATACTGCAACTCCAGATCACGTTTCAAGGTCTCATCTTGCCGAACGTCGTAGCCCAGCAGTTTACAGCCGAATCCACGGGCAATTCGTGCAAAGGCCGCCCCAATTTTGCCCAGACCAACCACCCCTACCGTCTTGCCACGCAGGTCAAATCCCACCAAGCCATCCAGCGAGAAATTGCCGTCGCGCACGCGATTGTAAGCGCGGGGTATTTTCCGGTTCAGCGCCAAGAGCAGCGCCATGGCATGCTCCGCCACCGCGTAGGGCGAGTATTCCGGGACGCGCACGATCTTCATTCCGAGTGATTTGGCGGCCTTTAAATCGACGTTATTAAATCCAGCACAGCGTAAGGCGATCAATTCTGTGCCACCCTCTTTCAGGTGCTGGAGCGTTGGTTCATCCAGCAGATCATGGACAAAGACACAGACCGCGCGGAAGCCCTTGGCTAATTCCGCTGTATCACGTGTGAGTGTGGGCTTGAAAAACACCAGCTCATGGCCATGCTCGGCGTTACTTTTCTCCAGGGAAATGCGATCAAACTCGTGTGAATCAAAAATGGCCAGTTTCATGGGAAAGGAACCTTCCAGGAAAAACTCAAAAAGTCTTCTAATAAATCTTAAAAATCACTTTCTAATTGGTCGTGAGTGTACTAATTTAACTGTAAGCGGATTCTGCCTAGAAGCCTTTACCCCTCTCCTTATGAAAATCTATAAACGCGCTCAAGCCCGGGCCAACCGCCGTGGGTTCACCCTGATCGAGATCATGGTTGTCATAACGATCATCGGGATTCTCCTGGCGATCACGGTTCCTGCCGTTCTCTCGGCTCTCAACACCGCCTATCGCGCAAAGAACACCGCCACCTGCGTTAGCATCAAGACGGCTATTGTTCAATATAACGCAGATTACGGCAATCTACCGGTGCCCCTCGGAATAACGCCTCCAGCCTCGGGCGATACTTATCTAGGCGCTGTGAATAATACGCCACCCACGACCGTGGCTACTGGCACGAACTTGCTCTTCCAAGCGCTCTGCGGGAACGTGAACCCCTACACGGGCGTCGCGACCACTTCAGCCACGACCGGACTCAATACGCGCAATACTCCCTATCTCTCGCTTCAGAAAAGCAACGTGGATTCCAATGGCGTAGCGCTCTCCGTGTTTAAGGTGTCTGGCGCAAGCGCCTACTTTGGCCTTGCGATGGATACCGACTACAATAACCAAGTCGTGAAGATTCCTGATTGTGTCACTACGGGATCGCTGGGATTCAACGGAACGGATTCTGATACCGTCGCTGTTTGGTGTTGCAATGACCAGACCTACAGCACACCAAATCAAAAGTGGTCCCATAGCTGGTAGTCGTTTTAAGGAGTTGTTCAATGATGACGTACCGGTATAAAACGCAAAGCGGCTTTACCCTGATAGAGATTCTGGTGGTGGTGACCATCATCTCCATCTTGCTCGGACTGGTTATCTTCGCCGGTACCGGAGCCTTGAAATCGGCACTGATTTCACGGACTCGCACGGAGATCGGCGGGATGAAATCCGCTTTAACGGCCTATAAAATCGATAACGGCGCATTCCCCGTTAGCACATCGCTTTCTGGACCACCGGCTGGCAACTACCCGACGCCGTCCGGCCCCGCCGACCCCGCTTACACCCTCTCATCGCAAGTTCTCTTCTCGAGTCTAGCGGGCAGAACCAGCTTCACGAGCACGACTTTAACTGGAAAAGTCTATTTTCCCTTTACATCGGCACAGGTCGGAAATCCTTCCGGGAATACGTACGTGCAGGATCCCTTCCAGTACAGCTATGGATATTCGACGCAGCTCTCCGCGACTCAATATCCGAACGGTGGCCCTGCTTTCTACGATATCTGGTCGGTTGGTCCCATTCCTATGTCGACCAACGTTAATACTTGGGTCACGAGTTGGCAGCAATAGAGCTGGGGCCTCCTTCGGAAAGTTCAGTCGCGCCGTCACGGGTAGCACAGGTTGTTCCTGAGACCTCTCTCGATAAGACCTTTGATTACTCCATTCCGGCGGAGCTTCAAGAGCACGTCACGCTCGGCTCCAAGGTCCGTATCCCATTTCGATCCCGCCTGCTCGTCGGCTACGTCGTTTCTGTCTCGAAGAAGCCTTCTGCAGACGCCGCCCACATTTCCCTCAAACCGATCGATTCCGTCCTGGCGGCTCGCTCATTTATTCCTGCCTCGCTCATTCAACTGAGCCAATGGATGGCGCAGTATTATGTATCGCCGCTCGGAACTGTCTTAAAAGCGATTCTTCCCCAGGCTGTTCGCCAAACGAAATCGGGCTTTAAATCACGACTCTGGGTGCAACTCGTTCCGGGTATCGACCCCTCAGCCGTTCCACCCGTTCTCGAAAAGGCCCCAGCGCAAAAAGCGGCCTGGTTGTTCCTGGTAGAGAATGGACCAGGCTGGCTTCACGAGCACGCGCACGCTTCGGGAATCGCCGCACAAGTCTGGCGCGGCCTTGCTACGCGTAACCTGATTTCCGTCGATTCTCGCGATCAGGAACGCGATCCCTTCGCCGAGCTGCCGACACCCATCGCAAACGCAGCGCACACTCTCACCGTGGAGCAACAATCGGCTCTGGACGCGATTCTGACCGAGTGCGCCTCCGAGAAACCGCGTGTGCTCTTGCTTCACGGAGTGACCGGCAGCGGGAAAACGGAAGTCTACCTGCAGGCCATTTCCCGCGTTATCGCCACAGGCAAATCGGCGCTGGTGCTCGTTCCGGAAATCGCGCTCACCCCACAGACCGTGGACCGCTTTCGCACCCGCTTTATAGGTGAGAACGCGGGCGTGGCGGTGCTCCACAGCCACCTCTCCGCTGGTGAGCGACACGATCAATGGCAGCAGATTCGTTCCGGCCGAGCCCGTATTGTCATTGGCGTGCGCTCTGCAGTCTTCGCGCCGCTGGAGAAGCTGGGGATTATCGTGGTCGATGAAGAACATGAGCCCTCGTACAAACAAGAAGACTCGCCGCATTACCAGGCTCGGGATGTGGCGATCATGCGGGGGCATTTCGAATCTGCCCCGGTGGTGCTCGGTTCGGCCACGCCATCACTGGAATCGTTTCATCACGCGCTTGAGGGTAAGTACCGCTTGGCCCGGCTCTTGAACCGACCGGAAGAAATTCGCCTGCCGACGATGCACGTCGTCGATCTCCGAACCAAAGCGCCGAAAGGGCAAACGAGCCCATCCGTTGATTCGCCTGAGCTGCCGGTCACTGTTTCACCGATCACCGGATTGATTTCGCCCACACTGCAACGCGCGCTCCAGTTGCGCATCGATAAATCAGAGCAATCGATCATTTTCATCAATCGCCGTGGCTACTCCTCTTCAATTCAATGCACCCAATGTGGTCAGATCGAAATGTGCCCCCATTGCAGCGTCGCCCTCACATTTCATCGCGCCGATTCCCGCTTGAAATGTCACCTGTGCGATTTCTTTAGCGGCGTGCCTCCCGCCTGCCCGGGCTGTGGCCATTCGCCGCATAAGCACACCGGATTTGGCACCGAGAAAGTGGAGCATTCCTTGGCCACGCTTTTTCCCAGCGCCCGGATCGCGCGAATGGACGCGGACACAATGCGCCAGCGCGGAGCCTACTTGCGCACGCTTACCGCTTTTGCATCGGGAGACATCGATATCCTTGTCGGCACGCAGATGATCGCGAAGGGCCTGCACTTTCCCAACGTGACGTGCGTCGGCGTCATCAATTCTGATCTGGCTCTGCTGCTCCCTGATTTTCGGGCAAGTGAACGGGTGTTTCAATTGCTCATGCAGGTCTCCGGGCGAAGTGGGCGCGGCCAAACGCCGGGCGAAGTTTTCGTCCAAACGCGTGTGCCGTTTCATCCCGCCATTCAATTCGCGCGCCACCACGATTACGATGGCTTTGCCGAGAGCGAGTCGGAATTGCGCCGCGCCATTCATTACCCGCCCTTCGCGCGGTTTGCGCTGATCACCGCGAAGGGCCGGAGCGAAGACAAGGTCGCCTACGTGATGGAACAGATCGGGAAGGAATTGACCGCGCTCAACTTGCCGCAAACCGAGATCATCGGCCCGACGCCCGCTCCAATCGCAAAGATTGAGGATCGGTATCGATTTCAAATCTTCCTGCGCACCACAAAAATCACCGCGCTAACGCCGAAGCTGCGTCCGCTCTTTATCGGGCGCGCCTGGCCCGACGACATCCATCTCACCGTCAACATCGACCCGACCGATTTGTTGTAGGTAGACCACTTACCGCTTCGCAAGAACCGTCGCTTCGTACTGCCGAATCTCCGGCATAAACTGATCCGCCACATTGTGTCGGTGCAGATACTCTTTCCAGACAGCTCCCCACGGCAGAGAGCGCACTTCTTCGAGCATCGCCAGGCGACCCGTGAATTCGCCTTCCAGCTCCATTTTTCTCAGAAGCTCGGTTGGCTCCAGCAATGCGCAGAGCAACGCCTTCAAGGTGTTGCGCGTGCCAATAACCCACGCAGCGATCCGGTTAATGCTGGCATCGAAATAATCAAGGCCGATGTGCGTCCGGGCTAAGAAATTTCCGCGCACCAGTTCCTGCATCAGCGCGCTCGTCGCGTCGTCGTGCAGCACCACGTGATCGCTGTCCCAACGCACGCCCCGACTCACGTGCAGGAGAAGTTCCGGCACGAACAAAAAGAGCGATGAAATCTTATCTGCCAAATTTTCTGTGGGATGGAAATGCCCGGAATCGAGGCAATAGAGCACCTGCTTTTTCGCCGCGTAACCGAGGTAAAACTCGTGCGATCCCACCACATACGATTCTGACCCAATTCCAAACAACTTTGACTCCACCGCATCGCGATGGAATTTTGAATCGAGCATCTCCTTCAGCACGGCATCGAGTGATTCCATCAGTCGCTCCCGCGGCGAGAGTCGATCAATCGGCACCTCTTTAGAGCCGTCAGGAATCCACGTGTTGGTCACCGTCACGGAGTTCAATTGCCGTCCCATCTCGGCTCCGATTCGACGGCAACAGATGCCATGTTCAATCCAAAAGTGGCGGATTGCCGGGTCCCGATGAGCCAGCGTCAGGCCCGATTTTGCGTGGGGATGCGCGAAGTAGGTTGGGTTAAAATCGAGCCCGATTCCATGCAGCTTTGCCCAATCGATCCACGATTGAAAATGCGCGATCTCCAGTTGATTACGCTCCGGTTTGTTTTCACCAAAATCACCATAAATCGCGTGAAGATTCAGCCGATGTTTTCCTGGAATCAACGCGAGCGCTTGATCCAAATCGGCGCGCAGTTCTTGGATGGAGCGCGCCTTTCCTGGATAATTTCCAGTCGCTTGCAAACCGCCTTCTGAGATCGCCGCGCCGGTCGATTCGAAACCGGCCACATCGTCACCCTGCCAGCAATGAAGGGAGATGGGAATCGTCGCTAGCGTGTTGAGCGCGGCCTCGGTGTCGACGTTGTATTCGGCGAAGATATTACGCGCAATCGAGTAGTGCTGATCGTGTGTCATAAAATAAATGAGTTAGTGGAGATCGGCGGGTTTAAGGTAAGCACCGAAGCCGATGATCACCGTGGAGCCCACGAGCGCAAACAGCGCCAAGAAGAGCCACGTGAACACCTTGCTGCTGCATCCTTTCCACTCCTGCAACGCCAAACCCCATAGCGTGCTAAAGATCATAATGCTCGCCATGTGCAGCGTCCAACTGGCGAAATCGAATCGCCCCATTTGGCTCGTTCCCATTTGATAGAAGAAAAATTGGAAATACCACGTCGTTCCCGCCAAGCCGGAGAAGAGATAATTCAGGGGCAGGGAGCCCGATCCCGGCTTTATCGGCGAGCGCAGCGCCATCTCCTCCGCAGGGGCTTCCACCGCCGATTCCAGTTCAATATCCTCACCATGCCCAGAGCCGCGCGCGGGAGGAGCAACCATCGATCTCCCGAAGTATTGACCGAACGACCGGTTATTGGCGTTCAATAACAGACACCACACGAAGTTCGTCGTAAAACCGCCCAGCATCACCACAATCAACGCTGGCAACCCAGCCCAAAGCTTATCTGTACCGTGCGCGATAGTGATCTCTTTCATCGGCTTAGCCGCATCCAGAGCAAATGAGAAACAGGCGCTCATGATGCCCGAGAATGTGGCAACACCCATCCCGCGCGCGAAGTTGAATTCCTTAATTGTCCGGCGCTTCTGTTCCGTGGTCAGCTCGCTCTCTTTCGTCATCCCCGCCGCCCCCGCAAGAGCAATTCCCAGCACGCAGACCAAGATCCCACCCAAGACCACCTGGCCATCGGTTCGGGCCAAAAGATCGTTCCAAAACGTCCCGTGAAACAGCGGCGGAATCAACGTACCGAAAACGGAGCAAAAACTGAGCGCCACCGCCATGCCCAGAGAAATGCCGAGATACCGCATCGTCAGTCCAAAGGTAAGACCACCAAAACCCCACATCGCTCCAAATAGAAACGTGTAAAAAAGAACATCGAGCGGTGTCCCTTCGAGAACGGAAAACAGGTCTTTCGTCAGAATCTCCGCAAAGAACCATGGGGCTAAAATCCAACTGAAAAAGCCGCCCACCAACCAATACGTTTCCCAGTTCCAACCCCTGACCTTCCGGTAAGGCAGATAAAAACTTGCTGAGGCCAGACCACCCAACCAATGGAGAAAAATACCGATAGGAACGTTGCTAACCATATAATTATTACATTAACGCTATCCGCCGAAATTAAAACATGCTTTCTGTTCGTTTGAAAATGGACGGATTGACCTTTTCCATACAAATTCTGACCCAGCGCGTTATCGCTTCGGTAACAACTTCAAGTGATCGTGCAACTGCAGGGCCTTCCGCGCAAATCCCCACCACTTCACCGATGCGCTTCCCCCTTGGCGATCACGAAAGTGAATGGGCAACTCATGAAAGCCCTTCGGCTCCAGGAGCAAGGCCATCGCGATATTCGCTAGATCAAACGCCGCGGGAATCCGCTCAGCCGTCTCGGCGGCAAGCTTGGCGGGGTAGATCCGGTAGGGCACGTTCGTATCGTGCAATTTGGTTCCCACGCGAAAATAGAGCACCCAACGTAAAACGAGGCTGATGATCTTACGCGAGAGCCCGTCGAAGCGTTGGTAGCGGCGTCCATAGAGAATCGGATATTGCTTACGCGCTTCCCAGAATTTTGGGAAAAAGACGGGGTCGCATTGGCCATCGGAATCGATCTGCATGATCCATTCGCTGCCTAATTTAGCGGCCATTTTATAACCTTCCAGACATGTCTGACCATGGCCACGATTCGTATGGCGATTCAGGATCAGCTTAGGATATTTTTCCTTCAACTTCTCCAGCACTTGCGGCGTGGTATCCTTCGATCCATCGTCCATCAGAAGAATCGCGAAATCCTGGTTTTCCACGGTTTTCGAAAGCACGTCGTACCACTCGGAAACAACCCCCTGGATGTTTTCGGCCTCGTTGTAAACAGGAATTACCAGGGTCAAAAGCATAAGAACGTCAACACGCGTAACCGATAAAATAAACAGAATCAATCATTAACAACTTGCGGCGGGAATATGGGCACGTGCAACAGGAGATGATTTCGTGTGGCATAAACACGACACAGATGCCTGCTCAGATTCCTCTCCTCTGGCGGCTTCTGAAATTCGCTGCACTCCACAGCGGTCGGTGTCGCATCTGCCGACACTTATTTTCCTTCACGCAGCGTACATTTTAATTGTGTAACGAGCGACTGTTTCACGGCTTCAAAGGCTGTGTTCACCTCTTTTTCAGTCAAGGTGCGTTCAGCCGAACGGAACGTCATGGAATAGGCCAGTGATTTTTGGTCAGCAGGAATCTTTTCACCCTTCTCATCGCGGAACACGTCGAAGAGGACGATTTCTTCGAAGATCGCGGGAGGAATCGCTTTGGAAATCACCGCCTCAATATCGCCGTGGGCAAGGCTGTTCGGCACAACGATGGCAATATCGCGGCGCATCGCCGGGAAGGGCGAGAGCGGGCGATAGAGACCCGGTTGCGGTGCGTTTGCCAACCACTCTTTTAAATCGAGTTCCACATAGAACGTCGCGGTTTTTAGATCGAACGGCACCCGCTCAGCAGGGGCCATTGGAGCTGTCCCGCCCTTGACAATCGCCGCCTTCGCCAAGCCCGCCGAGCGCTCTAACGCTTGCAAGATTCCCGTGAGATCATACAGATCCGCGCCGCGTTCCGGTTGATACCATGTGCCCGTTTGAATCGTTCCGGTGACGAGCAAACCGAGTCGCAGTCGCTCGTCCGTCTCACCAGCAGCCGTCTTCAAATAGACCTTGCCCACCTCGAATAATCGGCACCCCGGAGCACCTTTGGCGATGGAACGCCCCGCCACTTGGAGCAGCGAGCTTTGGAGTCCCGGACGCAGGTGCGTGTACAATTCATTCAGCGGATTGACGAGGCGAATGGCCGTGGAGGTGTCACTGATCTGCGCTTCCGCCGCGTCTTTCGTTTGCAGCGGATCGGTCACGCATTCGTCCCAACCTTGTCCGGCCAAAAACCGGCGGAGTTGCGCGATGCGATAATGATGAACATCGGCGGACGATTCCGGCTGGCCGCTGGCCCGCACACGCGAGGGAATCGCTTCCATGCCGGTCAATCGCGCCACTTCTTCGATCAAATCGACTTCTCGCGCCAAATCATCGCGCCAACTCGGCGGCTGCCAGATGGAGCTATTCGCATCCGCTTCGATTTCAGTACAACCTAGTGACGTGAGTTGCTTCGAGATCGTCTCTTTGGAAATCGACAGGCCCAGCAATCCATCCAGCTTTTGGTATCGCAACCGGACCGGACTCCGCAGGGCTGGCACCGAGCCGACCGTCAGTGGTTTCGCGGCGACCTTTGCCCCCGTGATCTCTTGAAGCAATTGCACAGCGCGGTCCCGAGCGGCCAAAAGCGAGCCGGCATCCACACGCCGTTCGTAGCGATACGACGAGTCTGAGCTCAACCCGAGCTGGCGACTCGTTCGGCGAATGGTGGACGGCAAAAACCATGCCGTTTCCAACAAGATATCGCTTGTTCCATCGCTAATTCCCGTGGGTTTACCACCCTTCACACCGGCTACGGCGATCGCACCGCTGGCATCGGCAATGACCAGGTTTTCGGGCGTCAATTTGTAGCTTAAATCGTCCAGCGCCAGCAGTTCTTCACCTGCATTCGCGCGCCGAATGTGAATCGTGTTTCCAGCGAGTTTACTGGAACAAAAGGCGTGCAAGGGCTGGCCCAGTTCAAAGAGCACAAAGTTCGTGATATCGACCACGTTATTGATCGGCTTGTGGCCGGTCGCCAGAATCGCGTCCTTCAGCCACACTGGGCTCTCCGCGACCTTCGCGCCCGTTAAATAGACCAGTGAATAGAGCGCGCAGAGATCGGGTGCCTCCAGCGTCACTGAAACCGGGCATTCGGGCGCTTCCGGATATTCCATCGTGGGAATGGGGCGCGCTTTCAAGACGCCCGCACCTGCGGCTGCCAATTCACGTGCCAAGCCGTAATAGGAGAGCAAATCGGGGCGATTGGACGTCACTTCCACTTCGAAAAACGTGTCGCCGGGCATGTACTCGCTGAAACGTGTGCCCACCGGCGCATCTGGCGGCAGAAGCAGTAAGCCCTCCGCATCTTCGGCCAAAGCGAGCTCCTTCGCCGAGCAGAGCATCCCCTGTGAGAGCTCGCCACGCAGCTTCGATTCTTTGATCAATACGCCGCCCGGCAGCTTGGCCCCGGGCAAAGCGAGCGGCACTTTATCGCCATCTTTATAATTTCGCGCACCGCAAACCACCGAGCGCTCGCCCATCCCGTCCGCGACGCGACAAATGCGCAACCGATCGGCGTTCGGGTGTTGAACAGAAGAAAGGATGTGACCCACCACCACATTCACGTCATCCACGCCCGTGGTGGAACTCCCTTCCACCTCCGTACCGGAAAGCGTGAGGCGATCCAGCATTTCCGGCACAGACACGGTCAAATCAATGTAACGACGAAGCCACTTCAGAGAAAATTTCATAAAAACGCGAAACTCCACTGTGGCCGAGCTCGGCAAAAAGAGAAAGTTTTTTGAGCGGTACCCATTGGCTAGCAAATCCCTCGGCGATTTTGACTGAACGCCATCGGCTGCTCTACCATCACCAAATATGCAAAATCGATTGAGTCGGCGTGCTTTTCTGACGGGGGCACTCGGAATGGCGGCTTACTGGTCCGTGCGTAACGGATACGCGGAGTTGCCTCCTGATCAAATCCCACTGCGCCAAGCCGCCCAGCAACGCGGCCTGCTTTATGGCTCCGCGATCCGCCCGGACCTGCTGGCTACCGACTCCGATTACTCAGCGCTGCTCGCGCGCGAGTGTTCCGTTCTGGTTCCAGAGGGCTCTTTGAAATGGGGCGCGCTGCGGCCGTCATCAAGCCAGTTCGATTACAGTAAAGGCGATGCGATCCTGGCATTTGCCCAAAAGAATTCGCAAAGGATGCGCGGCCATTGTTTGGTTTGGCACGAGAGCATCCCGAAGTGGCTGCCCGGCTACATCACGCCCTCGAATGCAAAAGACTTGCTAACGAATCACATCACCGCTGTGGTCGGCCATTACGCTGGGAAACTGGATTCCTGGGATGTGGTAAATGAGGCGGTTAAGCTGGAAGATGGTCGGCCCGACGGCCTGCGAAAATCGACGTGGCTGGTAAATATCGGGCCGGAGTACCTGGATCTGGCCTTTCACACAGCGGCCGCCGCCGACCCGCAAGTGCCGCTATTCTACAACGACTACGGAACCGAACAGGACGGCGATTCGAGCAAGAAGAAACGTGATGCAATTCTTCAATTGTTGAGCGGATTCAAGAGCCGGAACGTGCCTATCCACGGCTTTGGATTTCAATCGCATTTGACTGCTCGCGAGAACTGGGAACCGTCCCCCGGTTTCGACGAGTTTGTCAAAGCGATCGCGAGCCTAGGCCTCAAGATCTACGTTACCGAGCTCGACGTGATCGACGGGCAATTGCCGGCGGACATCGCCACGCGAGATCGCATCATTGCAGATGTTTATAAGCGTTACCTGGAACGGATGCTGAAAGAGCCCGCCGTGAAAGCGATTCTTTGCTGGGGCATCACCGATAAATACACCTGGCTGAACAGCTGGAAGCCCCGCGCCGATAAGCTGCCGCACCGGCCTTTACCGTTCGACGACGGGATGAAATCGAAGCCCGCGTACGATGCTATCGTTTCGGCGTTGCAAGGCGCAGCAAATCGGTAAGCCGATTAGGTTTTGTCGAATCGTCTCGAGCGGGTAAATTGGGGGATGGCCGAGCATCTTTACCTGCACTATCCCTACTGTGCCAAGATCTGCCCCTACTGTGCGTTCTATGTCTTGCGCGGCGGGGTGCAGGAGCAGTTGGCCGTCGCGCGCGCGCTGGCGTGGGAATTGGACACCGCCCGCAGAGAACTGGGAATTGAGGAGGTGACCACGATCTACTTTGGAGGGGGAACGCCCAGCCTGATGCCGCTGGAAGGATGGAGACAAGTCTGCGCCGCTTTACCGAAATTGACGGATGGCGGTGAGTTTACGCTGGAGGTGAATCCGGCGACGGTGACCAAAGAGAAAGCAACCGCGTGGCATGCGGCTGGCGTGAATCGAATCAGCTTGGGGGCACAATCGTTTCATCTGGAGGAACTAAAAATGTTAGGCCGCCAACATGAACCGGCCGATGTGGCAGAGACGTGCGACCTGCTGCGCAAAGAAGGTTTTACGAACATCAATATCGATCTGATCTACGGGTTGCCGGGCCAAACGGTGGCCGGTTGGCGCGCAAACGTGGAGGGGGCGCTGCGATGCCTGCCGGTCCACGTCTCGGCGTATGGGCTGACCTACGAAGAAGATACGGACTTCTTTGAGCGATTGCAGAATGGGGAGTACCACACCGATGAGGCGGTGGAGATCGAGATGTTTTATCTCACGCGCGACCTGCTCGCTCAGGCGGGAATTTTCGATTACGAGATCTCGAATTTTGCCAAGCCAGGATATGAATCGACCCATAACCGGGCCTATTGGATGGGGAAAGATTACGTGGGAATCGGACCAAGCGCCGTTTCAACCATCGGGCCGAAACGTTGGAAAAATATCCCAGATGGCGCGGAGTATGTTCGACTCAGCGGCCAAACCGATGGATGGCGGCAGCTGCGCCGAGAGGAGGAGGAGCTCAGCGAGGACGTGCGCGCGCGGGAGCGTTTAATGTTCGGCCTGCGGATGCGGGAGGGAATCGAGATGCCATTGAATTTCGAGAAACGCTTTACGCGACTTGCAGCAGAAGGGTTGATGGAGCTGTTTTCGGAATCGGGGCAGCAACGAGTGCGGCTCACGCGAAAAGGACAGGTGGTGGCGGATAGCGTGGCGGCGGAGTTGCTGTAAGATTGGGGAAAACCCAGTTGTCTTTCGCTTGAGTCCCGCCCTAATTGATGCCAGCCTCAAGCCGTGGCAACGGAAATTTACATCTTACGCGACGACGAAAAGAAAGGTCCCTACACGGAAGAAGAGATCCGGAGTCAACTCGTTATCGGTATTATAAAGCTGGAAGATCAGGTCTGGTGGGACGGTCTGCCTGCATGGAAAGCCCTGGGTGAAACGGAGCTGTTAAAAGGTGGCATTAAGGAGGCTCCTGATTACTCGCGTCGCAGTTCCGCAGATGAGCCCGATTTTCTGGTTAAGCCTCCCACTTCGGCCTGGGCAATCATCACGCTCGTCTTGGCCATCGTTCCCTTCGGATTTCCGTTTGCGATCTATTTCGGCCTGAAGACACGAGACCAGCTCTTAGGAAACATGCGCATGGGCGGTCTGACGATGGTTAACATAGGCCTGATTTTAGCCCTGATCCAGCCGCTCGTCTTGATCGGTCTCCTAACCTACGACGTGTTGAACCATCAGGGCGTCCATGAAGATGATCCCTACGCCACTTCAACCGATACAACGACGGATTATAGCAGAGACCTACCACCGCCGACGAAGTAGCAACATCCATAGCCGGAATTCGTTTAGAGCAAGATCCAGTTTAATTGTCGTATTTGGCTCGGGGTTAGGCCCGAAGGCCAGCGTGACGCTGGACCCAGGCAACGTGACGTTGCATCCACCAGCGTGACGCTGGACCCAGGCAACGTGACGTTGCATCCACCAGCGTGACGCTGGACCCAATACAATGCCTGCTTGTATCTAGTCCCGAAGGGACGGCAATAAACTAGCAACTGTAATTTATTTTTTTATTTGTGGGGTTAACCTTCCAAAGTCGCCCTCGTCGCCGTGATGCGTAAACTCGTCATCCACCTCAATTCCCTGCTCAGATAGCGCGCCCACGCAGCTACTTCCCCTCAACCACAACAACATCCCGCCACCCCACTAAACCACCTCGAAAGCCTGTCTTCCTTGCCTCTACCAAACACTCCAAATTAACCTGCAAATTAAAAATTACAGTTGCTGGGCTGGAATTGAGAACGTCCCTTCGGGCCTACCAGAGGCAAAGGCACCGCTCAGAGATACTTAACCGGGGTTGGTTTTCCATATATATGTTTGCCATCAAATGATGTGACGCAAGATTACAGCCCTGAGTAGCGACGGAGGCTAGGAGCAACGAAGCGATTGCAACGCACGATTCAGTTCAGCGGGCCGGGCTGAGTTTTAAAAGCAAAGCGGTCGCTGCAGGAACCGTTACGTTCAGGGCGTGAATATCTTTAGCTGCGGAGGGCGCGCTCCAATCACCGTTCCACGATCCGTTCGTATCAATCGCAGCATCGCCCAGGGAGATTTTAGCGGCAGTCGATTTTCCTGGAGCGAATGAAACATCCCCAGTTGATTGACATAAAACCATTGTTTGAACTTGGCTAATAGAATAAGTTGGCACTGCAATTTTAACGTTAGCGCCGTGACCACTCGCGCCAAAATCTTCGTTAATCAGCGTCAGGTACAGCGCGCCATCGGTTCCTGAGACCGCATAACAGGTGAGGTTAAGTTTGGCGGAACCTTTATTCAGATTGGTGGCCACGACCTCACCGTGGGACATCTGCTTAAAGGCCAGCATGGAGTAGGACAATCCCCAGGGAATCTGCCCCGTTTCGGATGAACTGAAGACCGAATAATTCGCGTAAAAACTTGAACCGACGCGATGAGTTCCCGTGTGGAAGTTGATTCCCTGAGCCTCATGGGAAGCCCACCACAATTCATAGTTCAACCCCCACAATGTTGCCGAATAGGTGTCGCTCGCGTTGGCAACGCCACCGCCGCTGAAACTGTTCGTTTCTTCGATTCGATACTTTAGCCCGTCCCGCTCGATCTCCGGCACAAAGGCGTCGTAGTAATTACTAAAATCGTTTTTGCCCAACATTTCCTCGCGAGCCTTCCTCTGCAGCTCAGCTTCCTTTTGCGGATCTACCGTTCCTTTCGGCACGCGGAACTTCGGTGCTTGGCTTTGATAAATATGCTCGGTTATGAAGGAAAGATTCGGGCTTTTTCCAAAGTCGTTAACAAAAGGCAGAAGCCACGATTTCTCTGTAGAATTCCAGGCACTGGGCCCGCAGAAAGTAGCGCCGGGAACGGCCTGGGTAATTGTACCTGTGAATTGCCGCCAATCGGGCTGAAATTTAGCGTAGTTCGGATAAAAGACGTTCGGCTCGTTACCTAAACAGAAGCAGTCCACGCAATCGGAGTATTTGCTCATGATATAGGAGACATCCTGAGTTTCCGTTTCGTATTGGTGGGCCTTATCTA
>CAVURW010000171.1:0-10380 GCA_963743595.1 uncultured Verrucomicrobiae bacterium | reverse complement strand
CCGGAATCGCCTCATGGTGCGGAACAGAAATTGATCATCATCCCCGCCATTGAATCGCGTTCCATTCGCTTTGTTGCAAATCCGAATGTCACGAATTGATGAAACCCTGAATAGTGCTACGTTCAGCCTATGCGAGCCCGCCCTTTCAATGAGCCTCCGCCGAATGGCCTCGTCGTGGATAATTCGCAGCAATTCCCCGTGATTCGTATGGGCTGGCCGATGCCTCTTGGCGTGCTCTTTGTCGCGCTCGGGTTTTTTGTTCTGATTATCCAGCTGGCGAGCTCGCCACCCACGCATCCCAATCCCAAACAAGCGAGTCTCGGTTTTACGCTCGTGCTCTGCTCGGTCATGGGCTCGATCGGCGTTCTGAATTTGGTGAATGCGACCTGCTTTCGTCTAGGCAACAACGGTGTGCAAGTCTGCAGCCAGCCGATTCCGTGGTACTCAGACACCTTTGTACCGATCGAAAATATCTCGACGTTCGGCGTTGAGTCGTATCGAGCGGCAAAAAATAGACGTGCATGGCGGATCTTTTACTGCGATCGCTTGGGCGGTTCGCACACGCTCTGCGCCGACATCACCCGCCAAGCGTGGGCCGTCTACATCTGCAATCACCTGAACTACAGCTATTTCGATGACACGCCAGTGACTCAAATGTCGCTCGACGCTGAGCCATCAGAAGTGTCTCGCGCGTTCGTTGAAACGCCCCGGCCAATCGCGATTAATAAGGAAGAGGAAGATCCTTTCGCAAAAGAGACCGGGCCCGCGGACTTGCCGCCGTAGCGTGACCGGCTAGCGCTTTGGTAGTAACTTCGTACTCGAATATGCATCAGACTCAGCTAAGCGATGACGTTTATCAGCAAGCTCAAACACGAGCGAATGAAGCAGGTTTCCAGAGCGTTGAGCAATATATTGCCGATATTGTTGCTACTGACTCGTTCGACGAGAGCAGCATCTTCACTCCCGAGATCATCCTATCCATCGAAACCGCTCGAGCGAAAATTGCCGCAGGCGGTCCCGTTTACACGAAGGAAGAGGTGGAAAAGCACATGCAACGTGTACGGGAAGACTGGATTCGGAAACACGACTCAATCGGCTGAAACTTCGCGCTCAATCGGAAAAGCCTGCAGCACTTCACAATATGATTTCGACAGCCGCGTCGAGCGAGGTGCAGGTGAAATCGGGCTTCTGGCGTAGGCTTTCATCGTAGTCTCGATCAATAAAGATTGTACGAACGCCTGCTGCGAATCCGCAGTCAATATCCCGCCAACGATCGCCCACAAGAAAGCTTTGGCTCAAATCGATTCCGAGTGCCTCAGCCGCATCGAGCACCATGCCGGGAGCAGGCTTGCGTCGCCGGGCGTCGGGAGCGGTGCTATCCGGGGCGTAGCAAACTTCGATGCGGTCGAGAGGGATGTATGCGGTGAGCACGCCATGCATCGCTTCGACGACCTCTCGCGATTGTGTGCCACGACCGACGTCGGGTTGATTTGTGACCAGAATGAGTAGAAAACCGGCAACTTTTAGCCGTTGGCAAGCGGGCACGGCTTCCGGGTAGAGCGTAAATTCCGCCAAGGTATCGGGCGGATATGGCTTCCGCTCAATGACTTTCGGAACGTTCAACACGCCATCGCGATCGAGAAACACGGCCTTCATTCGCCGACGATTCTTCGTCAAAAATTAGCTCGCAGCAAGGGCGGGCTTTGAACTGTCGCCAGCCCACAGTTTTCGGAGGTAATCCGAGAGATAAATGGGGATGGCGAGTGACGAAATCAGGACCACGATGAAACAGCACATGATGACCCAGCCGTTCGGCTGAGAGGCAATGCGTTGGAACCAGAAATCGCCCAGGTAAATGAACACGATGTGGTAGGTGAAGACGGGCAGGGAATAGCGCCCCAACCAGCCAAGCCACGAGTGATCCACTTTAGGCCGCCAGACATGGATCACCTGGGAGACGAGGAAAAAGAACGCCAGCGCATTGATCAAGCGGAATGGTCCCAGCCAACTGCGGTGCATGAAGGGATCGTAAATGTCCTGCGGCGTCACCACGCCATACCGCACCCACAACCCGACGAGCATAACGGAACTGGCCACCGCAATCCACGGCCCGGGATTCGGCAGCAGCACCTGCTTTTTAGAGACGTAGCCCGCAACGAAACCGAGCGTGAACAGAAGCTGCCAGGCACAGGGATCGAACACAAAATAGGTGATGTGCCAATCTGCGGGAATGATCCACGAGAGAATCACCTGAGTAAACTTCAACTGAGAAAGCGCCCAGAGCGAGATGGAGGAGAAGAGCACGGTGCGTATCTTTCCCTGTTCCAGGGCGCGGATGATGTACGGCGCGATAAACTGAAGCACGCAGTACATGGGAAGAATATCGAGCAGTGGCGGCTGGTAGACGAGGAAGAGGGCGAGGAGCGAAGCGTGGATGGGATGTGTATAAAAAGGCGTAAAAGCCGATAACCAGTAATTGCTATAATTATCAGGATTATACATGGCGTCATGACCATAAACGTGGTGTGTAAATCTTAAGATACAATAACCATACAGGACGAGTGAGAAGAGCAATGTAATGTGATACAGATAGATTAAACTCGCTCGAGAATGCATCTTTTTCTGAACGAGAGCTGTGCCGCCCTTGGCTACCAAATTGAGCGCATAGAGCGCGGAAACGAGCCCGGAAAGAAACACAAACCCTTCAGCATCAGAGACTAAGCCAAATGCCTCATAGGTGAATGCCCGATGTGGCCCCGGAAGATGGTCCGACGCCATGCTCACGAGAAGCAGGCCTCTTAGAGCATCAAATATTGCAATTCTATTCATTCGTTGTGGTAGGGCATCCCCTCGTTGAGACGACGCGGACGAGGGAAGGTATCAAAGTTTTTTGATTTTGCTTCAACAAAATGACAAACACCTCTGAATGCCACCGCAACCAGCATTCTATATGCCAGATTATTTGTTCTACTTGCGCCGAAATAAGATCAACCAATTGAGCGGAACGTGTCGATTAACGACTGGTATTGCTGGGCAATTGTCTCCGGGAGCGGTTCATTAAGCTTCGTGATCTTAACATTTTCGATTGTCAGAAGGTGACGTTGGCCGAATTGTGTGTTTTCGAAGACCAACAAGCGATCTAGATACGGCATCGCTTGTTTAGCGGATTCGGTAATCCGACCCAGTCCTTCGACCGTCTTATCAGACGGTCTGAACATGAGGCCGACACTTCGGGTCTAAAGACACGAAGGCATCGTGAAGTCGAAAGGCGCTATTGGATGCAACGTCACGTTGCCTGGGTCCAGCGTCACGCTGGCGCTGGTTAGAACGAAGATAAGGCTACACCATCAGCACGCCGCAAACAGCGGGATTACGGACGACGTTTCGACTTGTGATGCGGTGGGCATGGAGCACAGTTTGTGGGATGCAAGCTTGTCTCAAAGTGGGTCGGAGCCTCCTGTGGTCTATTGTACTTTTGGCATTTGCGTTTCCGACTATCACGCGTGCTGATGATTCGTTAGCGCTTTCGCCGAGCGAGATTTCTGCAATCCATCAGCAACTTCAATCTACGGACCCGGCCACGCTGGACGTCGCGTTTACAAATCTCAGTTCTCTCCCGAAAGTTCCCGATTCCTTAGTCCCAGATTTGCTGAAACTGGACCTTAGTTTTTATCAGAGCTTCAAAGTGCCCGTCCATGTACCCACGAATGATGCCGAATTCCAGGCTCTGAAAGTTCATGAGCTCGAAGTCGTTAGAATCGGCCTGCTCAGCCAGAAAATCGATGATCTTTTGCCGAAAATGGATCCCAATGTTCTCGCGGAGAATTTACGTCCCTATCTTAAAGATCCCGCCACCCGAATGGGCCTAATTGAGGTGCCAAGCAAAGATTTGAAAGTCATCCCGCTCTTGATTCCTGAGCTCACAGGAGCCCTAGACGATAAAGACGAGAACGTCATTTACTGGTCTACCACCGCGCTCGCGAAGTTGGGTCCAGACGGTGCATCTGCGGTTCCGAGGCTCGTTCATTTGTTTGACGATCAGCGGGATAAAGTCAGAGAAGAAGCTGGACGCACTTTGATTAAGATCGGGGCAACCGATCCCAGCTATGCGCCCATTTTCGTCAAAGGGCTATCGGACTCGGATTTTGGGTTTGAAATGTCATGTCAGGAAGTTCTAAGCAAGATGAAATTTGACCCCGCCACGGTCGTGCCCGGATTGATCGACGCCCTGGACCATCTCACTTCCCATACTGCGATTGATTTTTTGGTGCAGATTGGCCCCCAGGTGATTCCCGCGCTCCGAGAACACGCGGCGAACGATACCTACGAAAATTTATTTAGTCACATCGACGTACTTGAAAGGCTCGGGCCTCAATCCGCCACTGCATTGGCTTCGGATCTCCATTCAACAAATGCCAACTTACGTTATCTTGCTCTGACACTGGCCTGCAAGTTCTCGACTCCCGTTCAACGCAAACTGGACTGGCTCACCCCATATTTGACCGATTCCGATAAGCATATTTGTAATCTCGCTCTGGCCGCGTGGGTGAACCGACAAATGGACCTTTCTGCCAAGCTCGATTTGTTAAGAAAGGATATCGACGATCCTGACTTGCAGGATACCGCCATCGACTTGGCAGGAGACATGAAGGCCGATGCAGTACCGCTTTTGCCCTTGATTCACGCCATGATCGATAAGTCTGATGATAAGACCAAAATCCCCTATATGTTCGACGTTTTGGAGATCAATCCGAAGGATCGAATTACCTATGGTAAGTTAATAGAATACCTCAAAAACTCAAACGAAGATGTAGTGGATGAAGCGGTCTTTTGCTTGGTATCGGATGAGCTGACAGAGCGTTCGAAGGATGCTATCAAGCAGTTGCACGATGACCCAAATACATCCGAATCGATTCGTCAGTTCATTGAGAATTGCCAGAAGCATCCGACCCATTAGGTTAGATTGACTAGAAACAACCCTCCAGCGTAGTTACACTTTGTAACCTTTCGATTTATTGATAGATAGTGATTAGCATCCTACGCAGGTGATGAATGTTCCTCTTTTTATGTGAGCCGTTTTTGCATTTAGCGAGTAGTATCTGAGTAGAATGCTTCGCTATGTAAGGAAGATTGCGGTGAGCCTGCTGGGGGCTGCTGTGCTGGGCTATGCGGGCTTCTGTGCCGCGCTGTGGTGGTTTCAGGATTTCCTCATTTACGAGGGTGCGGCGGTCGTGCCGGAATCGGTGGCGTTAAAGCGTGCGGAGGCGGAAGGGAAAATCGCCGTGCGCGATGGCGTTGGCCGATTGATCGGCTATGAGTCCAAGGCCAAGCCCGAGCCTTGTCGTGGCACGGCGGTTATCTTCCATGGCAAGGGCGGTAATGCGCTGAGCCGCAAGTTCTTTACTCCGGCGCTGGAGAAGCGGGGGCTGCGCGTGATTATGTACGAGTACCCTGGTTACGAGGGCCGGGAGGGGCACGCAAATGAACGCCATATTGTCGATGAGGCGCGAGCCTTGATCCGCCGATTGGACAAGGAAGGCAAAGGCCCGATTTATCTCTGGGGCGAATCGCTGGGAACAGGCGCGGTGGGCTCTGTGGCAGCAGATCCGACGTTACCCATTCGCGGCATCGTCTTGATCACACCCTTTGATTCCCTGGAGAACATCGCGGCTTCGCGTTATCCGTTGGTGCCAGTGCCCTATCTTATACGAGATCGATATGAGACGTACGTGAATCTAGCCAACCTGCGCGTGCCGATCGTTTTGGTGCAGGCCGCCAATGATCGGTCGGTGCCGGCGTGGTCGACCGATCATTTGTTCGAGAGCCTCAATGGGCCGAAATTGCGGATCGTTTTGCCGAATTGCGGTCACAACGATTGGCCGCGTGGCGTTGAGGAAAAGTGGTGGGATGAAGCGTTGGATTTTGTGGGGAAATGAATTCCTCATGAACCGGTTGAGGTCGCTTCAATTGAGCGCCAAAGGTGCGATCCATAACAAACCTAGTGCGTACGTGCATAGATAGAAGATATAAGTTATGGCATAAGGGATGCCGCGAACCGCACCCGTAATCCGCTGTAGCCACGAAGATCAAATTATACTTGAAAGGAGATCCGCTAGCCGAACCGAGCCGAAACAGGCCAGTGAACGAGCCCGGATAATCCTGGGATAGCCCGGAGTTGTTCTACACGACCGAACACGGTGCTTGAAGGATTGAGCGGTCTTAACGACGAACCGAGTGTTTTCGAAACGCCAACTCTAACTCCTCCACACTCTTGATCGCGCTTAAATAACCGAGCCTAGTTTTGCTTCTTCTATTTCGGGTGTTTTAAAGCGACTGACTGTGTTTTCCAGCACGCTAAAGTTATCGTTCTGCAGTTCTAAGATTCGGGACTTGGTAATGATCTTGCCTTTTTCGATCAACACCCGGGCATCCTTCGGGTGCAAGATCGGAGCATCTGAGCGCCGTCCTACCAGCGAGAGGAGATCGTTGGCCGCATCCACATAAATTGCTTGTGGAATCTCCACCACCACGCCGTCGCCCATCACACGCGCCTGACACGCGAGCCGCGAGGCAACACGGGCACCCGTAATCAAGCCTAGCGTCCGCTTTTCACAGTTCGTTATCGGACTTAGGTTTTCAGAACCTTCCCGCACGTAAACATGGCACGTTGCGCAGATACCTTGACCGCCACAGGCCATGGTCATTTCGCACTTTTTCGCGAGCAATGAGTCCATGAGACGTGTCTCCGAGCGAACAACGACTTTATCATTTAACGGTCGTAAAATTATCGTCTTCATAACAAGGTCTCTGCCTCCGGCGGTGTCAAGTAAGGTGTAGGTACGATCTGCCCATGTAGTATGCGCGGCCTAGAAACTTTTTCCACCCTCTTTTTGTTACATTTGGAATACACCCAGAGTTCACGCTCATTTCTAATAACTCCCTCTAAATAGCTTATTTAGCGAAATAATGCTCTCTTGTAGTATCAAGAATTATTCTAATGCGCACTTTTTTGTGGCGCAAATCCGCACACTATGTGCCAATTTCGTATATTGCTCTCGAGTGTTTTTACGCAACAATCATTAACCCCGTGTGCAACCTCCCCATTTAAATGCCTTCACCCAAGACTAAAATTCTGATAGTCGACGATGATTCCGATATTCTCGCTGTCCTAAGCCGCTTCTTAGACGCGGCCTCACTTTCTGTTGCTGTGGCCAAGACCGGCCTCGAAGCGTTACGTATCCTAAAGGCTCAAACTTTCGATCTTGTCCTTTTAGACGAGAATCTCCCAAATGTCATCGGGCACGCGCTGATCCAGCCTATTCGCGAAATCCAGCCCACTATCTCCATCATCATCATGACGGGGGATACTTCGGTCCAAAATGCGGTCGATACCATTCTCCTCGGTGCCAACGATTACCTCTCCAAGCCCCTAAATTTGGAAGACCTTCTGTCTCACATCGAACGCGCCTTGAACCGTCCTGTACGAGTCACCTCAAATTCGGAACCACACGCTGCAGCCGCTGTATCACAGACGTCCTTGTTAAATCTTCCAATAAGTGCAACTGATCCCGATTATTACGAGGGTCTCTCTCCCGCACGGCGAGCGATCCGCGATGAAGTCCATCGAATCGCGAGCATTCCTCACCTCACGGCGCTGATTATCGGCGATACCGGCACAGGTAAAGAAGTTATAGCCAAGCGCATTCATTCTCTCAGTACCCCAACGCATCGTCCGTTCGTCGCGGTGAACTGTTCCACCCTATCGAACGAAGCGTGGGAATCGGAGGTCTTCGGCGTTGAACAATCGCCGGGATCTCACGTCGTACGGACGAAACCCGGCTTTCTGGAGAACGCCGCCGAGGGCTCCATCCTCTTCGATGGCATCACCTCTCTATCGCCGCTTCTTCAAAGTCGTCTGCTGAGGCTTCTCGACGAACGTGCGTTCCACCGCGTGGGCGGTTGCGTGACTGTGCCTCTTCGAGCCCGCTGTATTTTTACCTCTAGCCAGCCGCTCCTGACGCTCGTCCAGGAAGGCCTCTTCCGGCAAGATTTCTACTACCGGATCAGCATGTTCACGATAGAAATGCCCGCACTCCGGCAATTTAAAGAGGACATTCTCCCGCTCACCTGGCATTTCCTAAAGCGGTACAACAAACAATACGGGAAGTATATCACCCAGATCGAGCCATTCGTACAGGAGGCGCTTCTTAACTACGATTTCCCCGGCAATATCCTCGAACTCAGTCACCTCATAGAGCGCAGCGTCATCGGCGCGACCTCGGACATTCTTCCGTCCGAGCCGATTTTACATGCCATTCACGATAACGTTACTCGTCGCCCGAAATCGGCACCCATCGCAGCCGTACCCGCCTGCGATACACCCTTCCTCCGCCTCCTTCCCAACGAGCCGCACGCGCTTCAAGAAATTGAAATCGAGGCCGTCAAACAAGCGCTCGTTAATTGCAAGGGCAACAAATCCAAAGCCGCAAAAGTACTCGGCATCTCACGCCGCTCCCTCTATCGGCGTCTCGAAAAACTCGGCCTGGACGATAACGCCGCCCAAGCTTAGCCGCTGCCCCCTCGCCCCGGATTGGACGAGGGGGAATTTTGTCGATTGCGACGCAACTTGCTCCGTCGCGGCTATTTTCTGGGTTCAGAGTAGTCACGCAGTTACTGGGTCCAGCGTCACGCTGGTCACGCTGGTAAAAAGTGCTTCCAGGCGGGGATATCTTCCGTGTTCCGGATGAATAACGTGCTCGGCAGCTCTTTCGGAGCCGTCGGCGTCTTCATCAAGCGCAGACCCACCTCTTCCGGCAGACGATCCGCCTTCTTAAAGTTCACGTCCTTGCTCGCCAAAACACAGTTCTCCCACGTCGACTGACCTCCGCGCGAACGCGGCACCACGTGATCGATATTCCCTTCAGCGCCCTTCAGCACCTTACCGGTGTATTGGCAGAGTCCGCCATCCCGCGCCCAGATGCCCCGGGCACTGAACTTAGGTCGACGCTTCGGCACTCGGGCAAACTTGCTCAGCACGATCACATGCGGCACGCGGATCAGGCCACTCGGTGTCCGCACACCGTAATCGTCTTCACGCACCGGCAGGCGAATCCAGTCGGCCCAGCGCATCGGACGCATCTCGTCGCCGTCGATGTCCAGCCCTGTAGCCGTGTCGGTCGACATCTGCACAAACGCCTGTTGCGGCGTCCGCACATTAATCGCCTGCCAATTCCGGTTCAGCACCAGAACAATCGATCGATCCAATATTGTATTCATTTTTTCCTCCAAATTTCCTACCAAACCCGTCAACGAATCCCTCCACGAACTGGGTGCAGCGTCACGCTGCCGATGCCTAGATGTTCGTCCTTTATTGTGAATGAAATTCGGCGGGAAAGAGTTAGCGTCCCGCAGGACAATCGGCCAACAGGCTCTCGATTCTCTTTCCCGCATTCTAACGTTATTGGCGACGGCTAGCTCGCCGTACGAGGCGGCACAATCACCGGAACATCGCGCACGTTACCGACAACAAGGGTATGCCCCTTGCCACTCGCCATAGCCTGCTCGATCGCTTGCAGATAGCGCAATTGAAACAGGCCCGGGTGCGATTCCATCAGCTGAGTTGCGTTGAGCAAACTCCGGATGGCCGCCGATTCCGCACGAGCACGTTCCAAACTCGCCTGCCCCTCCAAACGCGCTTTCACCATTTCCGCGTAAGCCTGTTTCAGCTCACCCGAAAGCATGAAATCGCGTAGCGAAATACGTGTAACCGTAATTCCCAGGAGATCTGCATGGCGTGTAATGACCGGCGTCATTCCCTCCACAATCTGCTCACGTTGCGTCAGCAGTTCCTCCAGCTTCTTAGCCGAAACAACCGCTCGAATCGCCTCCTGAACAGCTGAATGCAGCCGCTCAAAGTAATTCTGCACCGTGCGAAGCGCCACCTCCGGCAACGTGATGTGGTAGTTCACCACCACGCTCACCTTCACCGTAAGCTGATCCGCCGTCAGGATCTCTTGCCCCTGTACTACGATGGTACATTCACGTACATCCACCGGCGTCACGTGGATCGACAGGCCGAATACCCAATGAGGCCCCGGCGTCAACACGCGCACAAACTTGCCGCTGCGATAAAACAGCGCCTTTTGACCATCGTGCACCACCACGCGGCGGATGCCCTTCGGCAGAATAAGAATCGCCAGGACAAAAACGCTCGCCATCACCAATACAATTGCTTCCATCATCTTTCCTCCTTTTGTTTACGTTAAAAATTTTGGGTTCTGTCGTCGCTCCACCTCATTTCGGCGGGACGCTGCCGCAGCAGACATCGCAAAGCCGAACCGAGGTCGCTTGCAGGCAAGCCGGATTGGTAACAGAACCTTT
>CAVURW010000170.1:0-84091 GCA_963743595.1 uncultured Verrucomicrobiae bacterium | reverse complement strand
ACAACGGCCACGCATACGCGCCGCAGGAGTGGGTCCGGAATCGCTCGATGAACCGGTGAACTGGGGTATTCAAACAACGAAATGAACACCGCCGCGACGATCATAAAGATGGCGAGCTCCACCATTTCCATCAGATATTCGGGCCAGTGTTTTGGGAGTTTCATGAGATTGATCCCTAAGCTAGCTGCGGCGGCTACATATTCTTCGTAAACTTAGCGATATAAGCGTAACGCTTTCCTACCGGTGTAACGGAAAGTGTGCCAATTCCCGACTTATGCAGCTCTTCCATGTGCGCCATCAATTCCGGGCGGAAGTGAACATGAAACATGGAGAGCCACACGTTAATCATCGTTCGATAGAACACGGAATAACCAGCCAAGTCCCAGAAATCGACAATGTACATGCACCCACCTTTTTTCAGGTTGGCCAGACACGCGGAAATCGCCTCAGACCACGTTGGAATCATGGAGAGCGAGTACGAAAAAAACGCGACATCGAACGGCCCCTTGAGACCGAACGTCCCCTGGTAATCGAGCTGCTCCGCCATGCAATGTTTCAAGATAATCCGGCGCTCTTGCCCGGCGTTTTTCACCTGAACTTGAGCCGTGTTCAACATCGCTGTGGAGGCATCGAGTCCGTAGAAATAGAGATCCTTCCGCTTTTCAGCCAGATAAAGGAGGTTTCGCGCCGTGCCGCAGCCGATCTCCAAAACGCGATCGTTTCCGTTCAACTCCATTTCATCCAGGAGCTGATCACGTCCAAAGAGGTAATATTTGCGGGTAAAATCATAGTAGTACCGTTGAGTGCGGTACATGCGGTCCATCTGTTCTGTCGTTGCCATAACTAGTCTGTGGAGATTACAGGGAACCGGCCGGAAGTGAATAGGAAAGAAGGTAAAGTGAGTGATGTATTCGCCGTATCAACTCCCCTGCCCGCTGTTCTACCGCGTCAGTGCAAGAATCGCATCTGCGGCCGCCGGGTGGGACGCCAAACAAGCGGCGCGATCCGCCAGCTCGAAATCGGCGTACTCGAAGCCTGGAACAACGGCGCAACTGAGCAGGGCAAATTCGCCGCCGGGCAGCAATCGAGTCCCTTGCCAGACGCCGTGTGGCACGCAAATCTGCGGGTGGTGGTCCTTCAGCGGATCAGCTCCCAGGAGAAGCTGACGATGCTCCCCATTCGGGAGTAGCCACGTCATTTCCACCGGATCACCCAGGTGAAAATAGAAAAGCTCGTCGCTCTTTACGCGATGTAACGCCGAGAAATCGAGCGGTGTCATCAGGAAATAGATGGAGGTGTAGAAGGTCCGCGCCTCTTGATAACGGGGTGCAAACAGCGTCGAGTCCGACGAGCGATAGACTTCACGAAAAAAGCCGCCCTCTTCTGGTAACGGTTCAAGCTTGAGCTTCTCGATGATGGCTTGAGCGGTGGGGTGCATTCGAATGTCTTTCTACTTAGCCGGGGTGACATCTGCGTGAAAATCCCAGAACACCGTCACTTTACCCCAGATGAGTTTTCCGGGCGATCCCGGCTGAAAACGGAGGCGCTTGGCTAGGCGTGCTGCGAGGCGATCCGAGTCTGGATCTCCACAGGAGCCCTGCACCATGACGTACTGCACGTCACCATCCACGTTCACCGCCACGTTGAGATCGGTGGGCTCCAACGCTTTATTTGAAACGAGAGACGGTAATTTCGAAACCATGCTCGGTTGCATGGCTTGCAAGGTCGAGTCGAACCACCACGCACTCGCGTGCGAGCCGGTAAACTCTGGAGCCCGCTCGTCCGTGGCAACGCGATCGAGTTGAAATCCCGGATCAGCTGCGGCCATGTCTGGAAGCGCAGGGGCCTTCGTCGTGGCGGCGTCCAGCCCTGCCGCCAGCGGGAGCGAGTTCGGCAGCCAAATCGAGGGCAGAGGCGTTACGGTGTTCTGCAAATATTCCGTAGTCGATTGCGACGGCAATACGAAGAGCCGGGGATCATTTAACGAATCCCAAAACGCGTCCGCCTGCCCCGTTTCTACGCCCGCCTCAAAATGGGGATAGTGTGGCTGGTACGGGCGTGTCGTATCGATTCGAAGCGAGAAAAAAGCGATCGTGTGCCCAAGCAACGAGAGCAATATAAAGAAGCCGAGCCACCGTTGATTTGGCGGAAGGTATTCGATCCAAGGCCGAATCAGATCCATCGTCTGCTGAACCGCAGCGGGGCTAAGCTGCGTACCATCCGCCGAATCGGCCACCGATGCCGGGCGTTGCTCCTCCGTCGCCTCCATAACTCAGTTCGAGCCTCCGCCATCGGGTTGCGTGGCAATGACAATCGAGCGCCGATGCGTGAACGCCAAATCCATGATTTTCGAGACCAATTCGAGCGGCACTTGCTTGTCCGCCTTCAGGACCAGCGGCGAGCCGTTACGCTCGGTACCCAAGCGATCCAAGGCGTCCTTGAGGCCATCCAGCGTGACAGTTTGATCGCCAAAGAAAATGACCGGCATTGCGGGCACCGCGTTTCCACTTGCGTCTTGTGTCGGCACACTCATCGCCACCGCGACGACAATTCGGCTGGTGGGCGAGCCGCTTTCAAAAACGGTGTGGGGCGGATCGATTTTCAGACCCGGCTGAAGAACGAAGGATGAAGAGAGGAGAAAGAAAATGAGGAGTAGCAGAACCACGTTCAGGAGCGGTGTCGTATCCACCAAACCTGTCACCGGTTTCAATCGCCTGGGCAGGACAAACGCCATATCTCCAGAGCATGTCCCACTCGCGCCATAAACTCAACACCTCTCGAACACCTACTGGGGAATCCAAATCAGATCAGAATCACTGGCAGGAGGCGTTTCTGCACCACTGGGCACGGGCAACTTCGCCCCCACCTGAAACAGCGGGAGCTTTGGCGTGCCATCAGCCGTCTTGTCGTAGTGGGCACCTTCCTCTTCTAAAAACAGAAAATACCCACATAACCCAGTCATGTCGCCGATCGCCACATCGAGATTAATTTGCTCCCCTTCGGTCACCGAAAAATAACTCCCGATTCGCAGCCCGCAATCGCGTTTGATTTCGAGGCTGGACCAGACGTTGGTGTATTTGCTTTTGAGTTCTGGATCATTCACAAAGTGTTGCCAACCCCCGTCGAACACGTACTTGCCGTTCACACGAGCGACAATGAGGTCGTCACCAAACCCCACAAAACGGAATCGCCCGGTTTTTGGCGCACTCAATTTCGCATGGTAGACGATCACCCAAAGACTCGGCTTCACCTTTTGCCCCAATCCGAACGCGGTCGGAGCATTGGCGGAGGCCTGCTCGGGAATGGCCAAACCATTCGTGCTCCGGGCATCGCTGCTCTTGAGAAAACCGGAAATAACGCTTTCATCTAAATCATGCTTCACCAGATTTTGCACCGTTGAGACCCAGCCACTTGACGACATATTCGAGGAACGCGATTTCGATGTCTGCTTGAGGTCGTAAAAGTAGCCGACAAGCGCCGGTGCCCCGCCATCGGAAACAGGATCTCCAAAAGGATTACCCGATGCCATTTTTCCGCCAGCCGTCCCGCTGCCCATCCCAGAGCCATGCTCAGGGACAAACGAAGGTAAGGTTAATGATGTGGGTGTCGTCGCCGTCGCCATGGTAAACGTCGTTATCGGATGAACCGAGACCACCACGCTGGTGGTGCTAACCGGCGGTGTCACCGCGACGGACACCTCGGACTTGTTTCGCGAAGCGTCGCTCGACCCTTTTAAGGGAGGTTTCGGCGGAGGGGGAACCGCTTTAACCTGCGAAAACGTCATCGGCACTTCTATCTGCGGGCCTAAGAAATGGTAGATGACCATGCCGCTCAGCATGAGGAGAACCGATGCATTTATGATCAAGATCGCAATAAATACGCCAGACTTTTCCAGCATGCGACGTTGCCACGATTTTAATTCTGGTTTTTTGTCGAGAGGAAGCGGCTTCATAAGGTTAAAGGGGCGTGTTATTGCTCTCAATTATCCTTAAGCCGTGCTGCTTTTCCATTCACAGAGTGACCTTTTCCATTCAAAAAGTGTCACTCGCCTTTACGCCATCGGGAAGGGCGTACACCGCAACGCTTATAGAAGTCCTCAGAAAAATGAAACGCGGAATCGTACCCCAAGCGATCTGCAATCGCTTTCAAGGAGAGATCGCTGCTTTGCAGCAGCTCACGGGCTCGGCGCAGACGTAATTCCGCCTGATATTGCTTGGGCGAAAAGCCGGTACTGGCACGAAACGATCGTCGAAAATAGGAGTAGCCCACTCCCAAGCGCTCCGCAATCTCCGCAGGCGATAGCGCCGCACCGACGCTCCCCTTCATCATTCCCTCTGCGGCTTCCACCACCCGATCAATCGCTCGCGGTACGCTCTCGCCTCGTCCCGCGTGCAATAAAGTCAACACCTGAAGCGCCAGCAACCCGATGCGCACCTGATACCCGCCCGGCTTCGCACGCGCCAACCGCCCCGCCTCCTGAAAAAGGCCCGTCACCTCGCTGACGTCAGCTTTTTTGAAGACTGGACGACTCGGTTCAAACAAGCCCTCGTCCACCAAGCGCTGAATGGCACCGCCTTGAAATTCGATCCAGCTTTCGGTCCAACCGACCTGCAAATCGGGTCGGTATCGATGCCAAATTCCGGGGAATAAAACGAAAACATTGCCCGCTTCCAACTTGATCGGCTCGGTTTGCGCTGTTTCTAAAATACCGCTGCCCCGCATGATCAGCAGGACCTGGTAATCGGTTAAAAATCGCCCCTTTTCCCAGGAGAGATCGTGGTCATCCGGATGTTTGGAGGGAGGGTACAAAACCCCCGCGCCAACTCGAACGCAGCCATAAGCAGAGCTCCAGATGCCCCAGAGTCGGGTCGCTTCTGCCGCAGGGAAGTAGTCGAAATAATTCGAGCTCACATCCGCGAGGCTATCACAGTCCTCGTCGGCTGAAAATGTAGCGATGCTACTGAATACGAAACAGAGGTATTACTTGCGAGGCCGAAAACTCTTCTTGCCCTTCGGATCTTCCGCAGCCACGGCTACCGGTTCCGGTTCAGCTGGAGGATTAACGGTCACCTTGACCTTCGCCACCACGTCAGCAGCGAGCTTGATCGTAACCTCATGTTCGCCCATTTCTTTGATCGGCTTGGCCAAATCAATACGCCGACGATCGACTTCGAACCCAGCATCTTTAATCTTCGTGGCGATGTCTTGATTCGTCACCGCACCGAAAACTTTATCCTGACCTTTACCCGTCTCGAGAACGAAAACGAGCTTCAGCTTACCGAGCTTACCTGCCAACTCCTGGGCCGCATTCAGCTCTGCCGCTTCACGCTCTGCCCGCTTCTTGCGCAGCTCTTCCACCTGACGTTTCGAAGCCAAGGTAGCGGGTGACGCAAAGTTCTTAGGGATGAGATAATTCCGAGCATACCCCGGCTTAACGGAAACGACATCGGCTTCGCTTCCCAATCCCTCAATCTTGGTTTTCAGAATAACTTGAACAGGCATAAATAACGGTACAGTTGTGTTTAAAAAGAATCGACAGACGACCTCAGGACCACCAGTCGGAAGCGCGCCATACTAGTCGATTGCTAAGGCATGTCAACGAAGAAAAATCCGACCGCGTCTTCGTTACGGCCAAATCACATTTTCCTCCAACCGCTGCTTGCCTCAGAACCGGTCCCAGCTATACAAAAAGGTTATATGTCGACAAAGTACTGGCTCATCCTCATTTTCTGGTCGTTCATCGCCATTGGCATATACATCACCTATTTTGCGTCGGATCAGCTGGCGAGGATTCACAAGATCACCCCGCTGGCCCCAATCGGCCCCGTGATCAACGTTCCGAGTCCTGTTCCGGTAAAACCGCTCGTAAATCCGCAGTACTCACCCACAGGCAAGTTTGTAGCGCAAACTTACTTCTACGCCGCTGATTGCACCACACGTGACCGCGCAGGGCAGATCAAGGTGAAGTTCACGATTGAAAATGACTCAGGATGCCTGGCGAAAGACATCAAGATTTACGTGCGACCCTATCGCGGGGCGGGTAGTCCCTTCGCAGGTTCTTCCGTGGACCAAGTGCTCTCAGACGACGATCCGATCAGTGCAGAGGGTAAGTGGTTCGATATCCCCGATCTGCAGCCCGGTGAAAAATATAACGTTACCACCTACATGCGGGGACACCCTGGCTACGCTCCTGGCGGCAATCCCGGCGCACGAATTCGCTACGACTCGATCCAACCCGACGGCACCTCAGTCAACGTCATCACTCCCGATACCGCCGCAGTAGCGATTCTTAAAGCATCACAGTCCGGCCATCACCATCCGAAACAGTAGTTTTCCCAACTTTTAGAGAATTTGTCTTACCGGAGGCGAGCCTCCTCGTTACTATCGCCCGATGCCCAAAAACGTCGTCATTCTCGGCTCCACTGGATCGATCGGAGAAAGCGCCCTCAAGGTCGCCCGAGCGTTTCCTGAGCAAATGCGAGTCGTCGGCCTCGCGGCGAATAAATCGGCTCAAAACCTTCTTGCCCAAGCCAAAGAGTTTGCCCCGACCGCCGTCTCTCTCTACGACGCGTCGGAATTACCCGCATTAAAGAGTGAGCTTCCGGACACCACAAAATGTTACTCCGGACCAGAAGGCCTTATCGAGCTCGCCACCCTGAAACATGCCGATATCGTGCTCATCTCGATTGTCGGAACGGCAGGGCTAGCACCCGCCCTAGCAGCGATCCACGCGGGTAAAACGATCGCCGTCGCCAGTAAAGAAATCCTCGTGATGGCGGGCGAAGAAATCACCAAGGCGGCCGCCAAAATGGGCACTGCGATCATCCCCGTGGACAGTGAGCACAACGCCATCTTCCAATGTCTGCACAATGAACAGACGCGCCACGTGCGGCGCTTGATTCTAACCGCTTCTGGCGGCCCGTTCCGCAGGACACCCGCTTCTGAGTTAGTGAATGTTCGTCCGGAACAGGCTCTGAAACATCCCACCTGGACGATGGGCCGCAAGATCACGATCGACTCGGCCACCATGTTCAATAAAGGCCTGGAAATGATCGAGGCGCGCTGGCTGTTCGGCGTCCCCATGGAACAGGTCGATGTGATCATCCACCCGCAAAGCCTCGTCCACTCGCTCGTGGAGTTTGTCGATGGCTCAATGCTCGCACAGCTCTCGCACTCGGACATGTGCTTCCCCATTCAATACGCCATCACGTATCCCGACCGCCTGCCGAACACGTTAAAACCGCTTAACTTAGCCGAAATCGGTTCGCTCCATTTTGAAGCGCCCGATCCGGCCCGGTTTCCTGCCCTGCGCCTCGCTCGTGAAGCCGGCGAAAAGGGCGGCACACTCCCCGCCGTTATGAACGCGGCCAATGAAGTCGCCGTTCCTGCGTTCCTCGAAGGCAAAATCCTGTTTCCCGCCATCTGGGGAATTGTGGAAGCGGTCATGCAAGGCCATGTCATCGAAAAACACCCCACCTTGGAACAAATCCTCGACGCGGATCGTTGGGCACGTCAAGCCGCCTGGGACGAAGTGCAAGAACGCCAGAGCGGGTGCCATAGTTAACGCGGCACCAAACCCTATCTAATCCAACCCTGCAGGCAGGAGTAGAGAAGTGCTGCGCAGCCGCAAGTTCCGACCACAATACAGATCCAGCCAATCAACCCTTTCGGGCAACGCATAACGATTCCCAGAATTCCGACTACGGTCCCCAAAGCGACTGGCCCTGCGGCAAGCGTCGAAAATGCTCGCTCTTTTGCCGGAGTATTCTCATAGGGCGTATCTCCAACCGAGAAGATGAGCACCAGAAACATCAGGAAAACCCAGAGCACTTCCAATAAAATCGCAACCAGCGGAAAGTAAGCGATCAGACCCAGGAGAACCTTGGTTTTCACGTCATCGGCCTACTGGCAAGACTCGCAGATCTCGCCGTTCTTTCGGGCCTCCAGCGAACAAGCACTGGCGGGAACCGTCATCGGCTCATCGAGGGGGGCCAACGTCGCTTGCTTCCGCTTCTCACGCAGGCTGGAATCGATTGCCGACTTGTTGATCGTGCGTAGGTAGTAGGTCGTCTTGAGACCGCGCTCCCACGCTTCCCGATAGACAAACGAAGCTTGGCGCGCATCGTTTTCCTGCAAAAAGAGGTTCACGGATTGCGACTGATCCAGCCATTTCTGGCGCACGGCGGCGCATTGCAGCAGCCAGGTCGGCTCGATCTCAAACGCCGTCTTGTAGAGACGCCGAAGCTCTTCGGGAATGCGATCAATCGCCTGCACAGAGCCATCAAAGTACTTCAGGTCATCCAGCATCTCTTGATCCCAAAGCCCCAGCACCATCAATTCGCGAATGAGAAAATCGTTCGTGCGAACAAATTCACCGGAAAGATTGGATTTCGTGTGGATATGCTTGTAGCTCGGCTCGATGCACGGCGTGCAACCCATGATGTTCGAGATCGTCGCCGTCGGCGCGATTGCCAGGCAGTTGGAATTACGCATTCCCTGCTTCTTGATCTTCGCACGCAGCTTTTCCCAATCCATCCGCTTCTTTCGATCGACCATGACCGCCATCTGCCGTTCCGTCTCCAGCAATTCCAGCGTGTCCATCGGCAACATCCCGCGATCCCATTTGGAGCCGGGGAACGTCTTGTACGTGCCTCTCTCCGCAGCCAGATCACTGGAAGCGTCGTAAGCATAATAGGCGATTGCCTCCATGATCTCGTCGTTGAAATCGACCGCTTGCGGCGTATCGAACGGAATGCGTTTTGTGTAAAGCGCATCTTGCATTCCCATCACGCCCAAGCCCACCGGACGATGGCGCATGTTCGCGTATTCCGCAGCAGGCACGGGGTAGTAATTGATGTCGATAACGTTGTCCAACATCCGCATCAGCATACGCACCGTGGCTTGCAACTTGGGGTGATCGATTGCCCCGGATTCAGTCAAATGATTCGGAATATTTACCGAGGCCAGGTTGCACACGGCTACCTCGTCCATGCTCGTGTTGAGCGTGATCTCGGTGCACAGGTTTGAGTTGTGAATGATCCCCACGTGATCTTGGGGCGAGCGCACATTGCACGGATCTTTAAACGTCATCCACGGGTGACCCGTCTCGAAAAGCGCTTCGATCATCTTCTTCCAGAGCGCCAAAACCCGGATCTTTCGTCCGTAGATCTTACCTTCCTCCGACATCTTTTCGTACTCGACGTAGCGCTTCTCAAATTTCTGACCGAACAACTCCGGCAAATCGGAGACTTCATTCGTGCGGAACAACGTCCATGTCGCTTCACGTGGCAGCCGTCCTTCGGAAATATCCTTCAACCGCTTCATGAACAGGTCGGGAATCCAGTGGGCGGTGTTCATGTTATGCGTGCGGCGGCGGTCGTCGCCCGTCTCTTTGCGCAGATCGAGAAAGTCTTCGATATCGGCGTGCCACAGTTCCACGTAACTGCACAACGCACCCGGCCGCTTCCCCCCTTGATTCACCGCAATGGCGATGTCATTCGAGACCTTTAAAAACGGGATAATGCCAGACGATTCGCCGTTGGTTCCATGAATGTGCGCACCGCTTCCACGAACAGCGGTCCAAGAACAACCGAGTCCGCCCGCCCATTTCGAGAGCAGCGAGAAACGCGTCCATGTCTCAGTGATTTCTTCCATGGAATCGCCGCAATAGAGGAGATAACAGCTTGAGAGTTGGGGCCGATTCGTTCCCGCATTAAACAGCGTCGGCGTCGACGAGCAGCCGAGTTTCGTCCGGTAAATGTTGTAAAATTCACGAGCACGACCTTCGCGATTCTTCTCCAGCATCGCCAAGCCCATGGCCACCCGCATCCAGAACATTTGCGGCGATTCCAACCGGCGCTTTCCATCGTTGCGATTCTCGTCACGGGTGTGGATGAGGTAGCGGTCATACAAATTTTGCGTGCCGATGAAATCGAACTGTAAATCGGCGTAGGGATCGAGCGCATCCGCAAGTTCCTTCAGATTAAACTCGGCTAGGCGAGGATCGAGCCGCTTCAGCTCGATGCCGAGCGGGATGTAGGCCAGGAACGCCTTGCGATGGGCCTCTTTAAGTTTATTGATGCCATCGGAAATCTTCCAAGGCAGCGTTTCCTCGTAGATGTAGGTTAGCAAAACCCGACCCGCGAGAAAACGTGAATCGGCGTCGATATCCAGGAAATTCTTGGCGTTTAGGATAATCGCCTCGCGCTGTTCCTTCGGAGAGAGGTTCATCGAAACGCTGCGGAGTAGTCGCGCGATCAATTCACCGTCCGAGAGACTCAACTTCAGGCCAATTTTCGCAAAAGAAAGACGCTCGCGCAGTTCGTCGTTTAGGGTCGGCGGAGTTAGCTCCAGCTGTTCCGGGACGGCTTGGCGAGCGGCACTCAGATTGGCCTCGCGCCACGCGGACCGATGTGCCCGATGCTTGGCATACGCAAGCGCCACGCGATGGAAACCCATCTCCAGCAGACGATCTTCCACGAGATCCTGAATCTGCTCGATGTGGACGAACAACGGGCGCTCCCGCATCATCCGCTCTTCGATTTCAAGCTGCACGCGACGTCCAACGATCTCAGCATCAATTGCCGTGCAGGCCTTATTCACCGCACGCTCGATTTTGTGGCCTATCCAGGGCACCACGCGGGGTCGGTTCGCATCGGAGCCGGGCAAATCACGTCGAATGACTTTCGGGAACTCGGTCGTGCCCCCGCCGTTAATTAAGTTCTGTTCCAATTCCAGAGTCGTATTCATATCCTCATCTCCCGATCCGCTTTGCCTTTTTATCCGCACACACAGAGCCAGAGACAGGGCGTTGACCCTGCCACCAGTTGTTCAAGAAACCACCCGTCGCTAAACCAAATCGTCTTCAGCTGAGTTCCGAACGCTTCCGCCCGTTTGATACTCGGTCACGCGCGTCTCGAAGAAATTCTTTTCCTTCTTCAGGAAGATCACCTCGTCCAACCACAAAAACGGATTGGTTTTGATCTTCGATTGAGGATTCAGCTCCAGGCTCGTCAACCGACGGTCGGCGTTGTAATCCACATAATCGAGAAATTCGTTCTGCGTCATTCCCACGGTATCTTCGGGCAAACAATCCATGACGAATTCTTTCTCCAGTTCCACACCTTCGCGCATGAAATCTTCCAGTTCGCGACGGAACGCTTCGGTCCAGATATCCGGGTTCTCACGAATCAATTCCTCCAGGATGTAGCGACCCAGCGCGATGTGGTTCGATTCATCTCGCAGTGTGTATTGGAACATCTGGCCAATGCCGGTCATTTTGTTCTGGCGATGCAATGACAGCACCATGGCAAAGAGCGCATAGAATTGCGTTCCTTCCATCACCTGCGTGATGCCGAAAAGCGCCTTTGCGAACTTCTGCTTGTTCACGGTCTGCGTCAGATCAACGCCCATTTTCAGCTCGGGCATTTGGCGGGTGATGAAGGCGTTCTTGCGTTGAACAGAGGGAATGTCCGTGAACTTCGCGGTGACTTCGTCGAGATCAATGTTGAGGCTGCCAATAATATGGAGGAGCGAATCCATGTGAATCGATTCCTCAGCAATGTGACGCAGCGAGGCGTGCTTCAATTCTGCGGCAGTGAGGTTGTCCTCAATGACGTGCAGCACGCTGTCGCCGACAATGCCTTCCGCAGCCGAGAAATATCCCACACCCATCTCAATGATCCAACGTTCGCGGGCGTTCAGCTTGTTCGAGTTCCAAAGCGTGCAATCCTTCGTCATATCGATGACATCAGGTTCCCAGTGATTCGCCTTCATCTGTTTGTAGAGGCGATAGGCTTCATGATATTTAACGGGGAGGATGTTCAACTCCGCCGTTTTCAAGCCGTTGATGACACGCTTGCCGGCGAGTTTTTCACGCGCCTTTTGTTTATCCAGGCGAAAGGTCTTTTCGCCGATGGTGTAGACTACTGAATTGCCTTCTTCCCGTTCGTTGATGCTGTCCGGTGCTTCGAGTTTTTTGATCATGAATTGCGTGGAGCTGAGTGTCGTTAGGGTGGATGAGCCGAGGGGAACAATACGCCACGCAGTTCGTTATTCAAGTGAATACATTCACTGCGTCCGCACTTTCTTGCCCAACTCTCCTGAATCGAGGCACCCACACTATTTATTGTGGGTACTGTCGCTTACCCGCACTATAGGTAGTTAATTCTGGCCTTCTGGTCAAATGAGAAAAAGAAAAAATTACGGACCCGCAATGCCCTCCTCTCAAGCCCTCTCCACGCGCCTCAATCCTGCCCTTTTGTTGTCTTTTTAGCAATTTATGGCACGGTTCATTCATGTCAGACGCTACGTCCGTAATCTCCCCAGTCGATCGCCTTAAACATATCACTTCTCGGCTTCCTGAAACAGGCCTCTTTGCAGAAAAATCGTGGCGCATTCCGCCGGCACCGCTGGCCCTCTCCACCACCCACGTTCAGCTCCTGGAAAAGCTGGGGCTCGTTCTGCATCACTTCAATCAAGCGTGCAATAATCTCTATCGGCAAAGCGCATCCGGCAAGATCCATCCCTGGGTGGCGCAGCTTCTCGATTACGGAAAGCCGCCGGAACTCGTCGCCATCGCGCGGCATGAAAAGACGAAGGGACATCTCCCCGCCGTTATTCGCCCCGATTTGATCCTCACTGATGAGGGCTTCGCCATGAGCGAGCTCGATTCGGTCCCCGGCGGAATCGGCCTCACCGCGTGGCTCAACGAGACCTACTCGGAACTCGGCGATCCCGTTCTCGGCGGGGCGAACGGCATGCGTCAGGGCTTCCTCTCCATATTGAAGGAGGGTCGCGTGCTCATTTCGGAAGAGGCCGGTATGTATCGGCCCGAAATGGAATGGCTGATCGGTAAAGAGCGCGTGCTTTCCGTCGAAGATTACGTGCCCGCCTCACCCGAACCGCTTCCCGATTATCGATTCTTTGAAGCGTTCGATTACCCGCAACTCACGAAGTTTCAGCAAGCCTGGCAACCCGGTATGCCCCTCACCCCGCCACTGAAACCGTTCATGGAAGAGAAGCTGTGGCTGGCGCTTTTCTGGTCGCGCCCGCTTCAGGACTTTTGGCGGCAGGAGATCGGCGAAAACGGTCAGCGGCTCTTGCAAAAAATAATCCCTTATTCCTGGGTGATGGACCCGACTCCGTTGCCGCCGCATGCCGTCATTCCCGAGCTGGCGATTCAAGCCTGGTCCGAGATGGAAAAGTTCAGCCAAAAACAGCGTGAATTGGTTTTAAAGATCTCGGGCTTTTCGCCGCTGGCGTGGGGTTCTAAGAGCGTGTACGTCGGCTCGGATCTCTCGGCAGCGGAGTGGTCGGAACAGGTTCGAATCGCCTTGTCCGAGTTCACGGAGCACCCGCGCATCCTCATGCGGTTTGCGAAAGGTGCCTTGGCGGAACAGAGCTATGCTGCGGAGGAGGGCGAAATTCGCACGCTGCGGGGTCGCGCACGCATTTGTCCCTACTACTTTGTGGTGCAAGATCGGGTGACGCTCGGCGGGGTGCTCTCCACGCTTTGTCCTGCCGATAAGAAATTGCTCCATGGCATGACCGACGCGGTCATCGGACCGGTGATGGGAACGCCCTCTTCAGGATTTTTGAAGTAATCGAGAGAGCTGGCAGTTTGCAATGGAACCCGGTAGACTCCGCCGACCGCACCAAGCCATGCAACTCTACCTTCCCTTTGATCCCTTGGCTGAAGAAACGTGGCAGCAGGCTCTGCATTCCGCTCAGAAGGACTCCAGAAACGGCGTTTCGCCCCGGTATCTCCTGGGCGCTCTGCTCCTTAAAGAGAGCATTGCTACGCAGTACTTGAAGCAGCTGGGCATCGCCCCGGAAAACCTCCTGAGCCGGTTGCCGACGAAACCGGAGCCCGAGGACAAGTTGCTCAAGCTGATCCCCCAGCTCATGGCCTCACACGCCTCTGAGTACGCCCAGGCGATGGGCAGCTCTCACATCCGTTGCGAGCACTTTTGGCTGGCCGTTCTCGATTCCCACGTCGTTTCCCGGTTTAAAATCGATAACCTCCAGTTCCGCGCCCATCTCTTCGCGAATTGGCCCCACACGCCGAATGACTACGTGAAATCGATTGGTTCGGCGGCCAAGTTGACCCAGGAACTTCTCCCCGGTACTCCCTCCGAAACGGCGGCCACTCCCGAGCTGCCCATGTCACAGCTCCTGAAGTCGGCGCTCTCGAACGCCGAGGCGCTCACCATTCAAGCGTCCTCGTCGTTTATCAGCACCGAGTTCGTTCTGCTCTCCATTCTGCAACTCGCTAAAGGTACGGCCCGCGCGATTCTGGATAAACAAGCGCTGGATGCCCAGGCGATTCAAGTGGCCCTCGCCAGCCAGATCCCCAAGAGCCCGACGAAAATCGATCCCGCGCGTCTCTCTAAAACGCCGCGCTACACTCAGGTCATCACCCTATCGCACCGACTGATGCTTCACATGAACCAACCGAAGATCACCACCGGACATCTCCTGGTAGCGATCATGTTGCCACTGCAAAGCCATGCCTGTGAAGTGCTCGCCGAATTCGGGTTCGACACGCTCGCCGCTCGCGATCTCCTCGTCGCGCAACCTGCGGAGGATTAGCAGCTTGCTGAGAAACTCGCGTCCTGGTGGATCAAGCGACGAAATCCATGATTGAATTTATTGAACGCGAGCGGCATATTACGCAATCGTTCTTTTATTTGTTATTTCGGTTTAATACAGGCTAATCGCAGCAACAAATCAATTTAAGGTATACACGGCCCTAGCTGTGAAACATTTCGATAAACGGATTCAGCAACCTAAATGGAAATGCTAAATCCAAGTTTAAGCTGTATGAAGTAAGATTGAAATATCTTTTCTTTCTGGGACGTCACCGCTATCGTGTTTTCACCATGGCTATGGGCGATACTACGGATGAGTTGTGCTCAACGGTCCAACGCCCACAATCGTTGGACGACATTGTAGTTAATATAAAATTCTGCTTTGAAAATAACTTGTTTATCAAGGAAGAGTTTTATAATCCTGAATTATTAAAGCGAATGTTTGGAGGTGCAGGGTTTAATTCTGGAGGGTTGAAAAGGGGCAGTCCACAATGCATTGTTAGAGACGAAATGTGGGGGTTTTCAGAGATTATCCCGGATGTCATAGTGGGAGAAACCTCGCTTAACGGCTTTTCTATTGATTTTTTACGGCAGTATCAAAATGATGTTTTAAAAAGTGCTACAATTGAGCTTTTTGATAATTCGAGTGAGCCTACATACGAGAGATTAGTTACTGTTTTTGGACAGCCCGACAGAATTCACTCCGAGCGCATAAGAAGTATCCAGCATGGCACTGACTTCCAAGCCAATTCTCATCAACTCGGAGGAATGCGGATGGAATATCACGTGAAAGTAGGAATTGGTCTCCGGCATCTGATAATGGATCTAAAGCCAGATGGAACTTTATTTTCAGCGGAATTTACCCACTTAACAGACCATGGCGCTTAGTACCGCTATATTTAAGCCCGACTTTTATAGAGCTTTAGGAATTCAAATTGATCCGGCTACAAACAGGCCGGTACCGAACGCTAACTTTCATAGAGTTATTGACGGTTTAGCGCGGGATCCGCATCTCGAAGCGCTCGTTAGCACTGCTGAAACAAATGGCTGGAAAATCACTGCTGGAGTTTGTCGGAACAATGGAAATTGTCAGCGTAAATACAGCCCGAGCTGACCTAACACTTATGCTGACAAAAAGTAGAATGCTTAAAGATACACTGATTAATGAAGCGAGAGACTTTGCAAGTTTGGAAGAGTTTTTCGACGGAAATAATGACACTGCATCGATTGGCTGCAACCTGTACGACCATCCAGGAATACTCGTTTTTTATAACACTTTAACGACCGTTCAGAAGAATCCTTTTGTCCTGGGTATATGTTCACATAGCGGAAATTGATCCTGGAGAAGAATACTGGCCATATTCTTATAAAGTGATTATTTTAGGGGATATTCCAGATACTGAGCTTAAACATATTACCGAGAGATTGTCTCCAGACGAAGTTGGAACGCCTGGTTCTCCCTATTATTCGGTGCCTTTATCGGTTAGGGCTATCCATCCGAACTTGGGACCTGAGCATTATAAATTGATTTGTTGGGACTGAGACGTTAGGGAGACAGTCTATCTTTTCCATTATGCTACGATGTCTGCGCCTCATTTTTATAAATATATGAAAACTTTGTTTGCTATTATAATATATTATTTATGCTTCTGCAACCTATTTGCTCAGGACTGGAAATTAACAGGGCATCGTCTAATTATTAAAACCACAGATGTTATAGATCCCGCAAAGCACCTATTGATCAACGGCTCAAATGGAATTTTCTTTGCATCCGCGTACCATTCAGATTCTAAAAGGCGAGTGATCTTGTGGGAAAGCACGGGAGTCGGTTTACTGGGACAGGACTGCATCGTTTCATTGCTAGGCAACGGATTAAAAGTTATCCGGAGAGGAGAAGTTCTGAATTGGTATGATATGGTGCCTTTGATGTTTGTAGAGATGGAGACGAAAAGCACGAATCTTCCTCTCTCTTATCAGAATAAATGGATACTTGACGTCATCATGATTCGCGAGCAAAAGTTAATACCGAAGAACTGAGTGATTTACCTGAAGATTGTTCCTGACGGACAAGAGAAACCCAACGATACGCCCTGTGCTGTAGTTGTTCCTGTCAGATGGAATGAAAATGCTCAGCAGTTCCGAAGAGGTCTAGGTCTTTTTGACGCTAATGACAAAATTGAATTGCGCGACTTACCGAATCAGCCGTAACAAGCTCGAGCACGACCATCTGGCCTTCAAGGTCAAGCCAAATGTAACCATCCATTTACTCAGCATCGGGAAAACGTAAGCTTCCGCTGCCTTATCGAGCTGTTCAAGTATTGAGGAAGGTTCGATTTTCATACTCTACAAAGGATCACGGCTAAAATGGTAACTAATCCGTTGTGATCGTCGCTCAGTCACGATTTTGCTGTCTGAATAGCTCAATCAGCTCCCTGCACGCAGGAGAATTCGATTCCAGCGAACGGCCCAGACCATCGAGCGCCCAAAGAATCCCCACCGTATCCTTCAAGCTACCCGGATCGGGAGTGCCAATTGTCCATTCCCACAAGCCATGCACCGAGTGCCAGATAAAAATCCCAATACTGCCGCGAATGAAGCGATATTCGCCAAAGGTTCGTAAATCCTCGGTAAAGTGCGCTCTTAAATAGGCTATTGTCGAATCGGACAAAGTTTCCGTTCTTCCAAACAGCCGATCCCAAGAAGAAATAAAAACATGTTCCCAAGCGATAGAGTAAACGTAATCTGAAAAGCAGGCTTTATGCTTTTTCCAATAACTTACTTGAATATCGTCAGGATCCTCCGCTGGTTCATTTTCATTATGCATATAGACGGGTGGGTCGTCCGACCCGTCCAAAAGGAGAGCCAGAGTAACTCCTACTCCATGGGCATCCTGGGTAAAGGGCATGATTTCTAGGGACTGCCATTTCTGAACTGAAAGAACTTCCAGTCCGATAAGTTCGTAATTTTGCCAGAACGTAGACAAGGAACTTAGAATACTGGTGTAAAATTCCCTCACAGCTGAAGGAAATTCGAATCCCAAGCGCCATTCGGCGTCCAACACCGGCTCAAGTGAATTCTTTGAGATTAGCGGAATGATTCGCAACAAGTCATAGGTTCTGACGTGATATTTCATTTTTAAATCACCCAAAGGAAAAGAAGTCCCACTTAAATACTTCTCCCCATCCCAACCGTAGACTCGGGGCAAATGACGTTTTTCGAGCCCTTCAGTCGAACTCGCGATGAGCCGCACTTTGGCCACCCAACCGGGCTCACACAACAGTGCCTCCATAAAAGCGCGAAGCACCAGAAGGCCGTCCATATCGGGACCATGAAGTAGATTAAGGGAAAATTTGTTCGCCTCTCCCGTGCAAGAGAGTAATCCCATCGGGTTACCCAGCCTTGTCAGGCAATAAAAGCGAACCAAGGCATTGACCGGATTTGTACAAAGCACTTCACCGAACTGATAAGGAAAGCGGTCTCCCACCAAAAAAGCGACTCGAGCAAAGAACCATGACGCCAGCGGTGCACCCTTCAGATCGGGAAAGCCGGGATGATCGGTAAACTCGGAGCAGACATTCGTCCTGAAAGAACGCTGAGCCAGGGGCCACTCCAGATGCCGATACGTTTGCTCGCAAACAAACCCAACCTCGTTACCTAGAAAGCTCCCCCAGAAAACGTCTGGGAGGTAATGGGGATCTCTCATGCCAGGGCTCATGGTGGGTCCGATGATAGGCTGAGTTTTGAATAGCGCACTGACGAGGCGGGATCAATGCCAAGGAATCTGTTGACCTACTTCCCCTGGACCAAAATCGAGACCAATTGCGCCCGCAATTCGTCATTCGTCAGCGGGCGATAGAGCTTTCCGCGATACGCGAGCGAGACGATGCCGGTCTCCTCGGAAAGCACCACTACGGCTGAATCGGTTTCGTCGCTTAAACCGAGCGCTGCGCGATGGCGCAAGCCTAATGTGCGTTGCAAGCCCTCCGCCTGAGTCAGCGGGAAGACGGCAGCCGCCAAGAGCACGCGTTCCCTCACGATGATGACCCCGCCATCGTGCAGCGGCGTCTTCGTAAAGAAAATGGTGGCGAGCAATTCCGGACTCACCCGCGCATCGATCATCGTGCCCGTTTCACGCGCCGGCTCGTAAACCACCTCTTGCTCAAAGGCGATGAGCGCGCCGTGACCGTCCTGGCGAAGTTGATCCAACGCACTGATCACCGCCTCGATCACCTCCGTCTGCTGATGCAATACACCGATCAGCGGGCGACTTCCCCACTCCGCAAAATAGCGCCGGAGTTCTGGATGAAAAATCACCGTCAACGCCAAAACCAAGACCTGGGACGACTGCTGGAGCAGCAGCTCAATCACCCGCAGGTGCAGCGCGATTGCCGCGATTGTCAGAGTCGCCAGCACCAAGCCAAACCCGATTAATACCTTAGCGCCGCGCGTGCCCCGGAACTGTTTCCAGCCAAAATAGATGAACGCCGAAAGGATCAAAATCTCGATGAGCGATCTCGAGATTTCGTTAAAGTAGTCGAGGTAATGCCTCACCGTGCGCTCGCTTTCCTACCGAAGTGATCGCGAGCCGCCAGCCCAAAAATGAGATCCGCCGCGCCAAAGCCCCTCATCTGCTCTCAGCTCCCCTCCGGAGTTTGTAACGCCGAGACCAATCGAGCGGCCACCGCCGCAGTCGCCACATCGTGCACTCGCCAAATCGAGGCACCACGGCTCGCCGCCCACACATTCGCTAGGAGCGAACTTTGCTCGACGTGATCAGCACCATTCACCATCTTCAAAAACGATTTTCGCGAGAGCCCGGTCATGATCGGGCGCTGCAAGCTTTCAAAGCTCTCCAGCTCCCGGAGAATCGCCAGGTTTTGGCCCAAACTCTTGCCGAAGCCGAATCCTGGGTCGCAAACGATCGAGTGCCCTGTCAGGCCGTTCTCCTCCGCGCGTGCCAGAAACTTGCGCAAAAACTCGCGCACCTCCAGCGCGGGATCGACCGCAGACATCGGCTCATGCCGCTCATCCGGAGAGGGGCCCGCATGCGTGAGCACGTAGCCCGCTTGAAATCGAACCACCTGTTGCCACAAAAGTGGATCCCAGCGCCCAGCGCTGATATCGTTCACGATCTCAGCTCCTTCGCCTAGGCAAACCTCGGCCACACCTGCCTTCCACGTATCGATCGAGATGGGCACGCTCACTTTGTCGCGCAGCGCTTGCAAAACGGGTATGACTCGCGCCAATTCCACTTCGCGACTGACCAGCTCCGCGCTCGGACGAGTCGATTCTCCACCTAAATCGATGATATCGGCCCCTTGCGCTTCCATTTCCAGCGCGTGATCCACAGCCGCCTCGGGATCAATGTAGCGTCCTCCGTCCGAAAACGAGTCGGGCGTGACGTTTAAGATACCCATGATGAGGGGACGGCCCTGCCAGTGGAGAGAACGCTCCCTCCACTCCCAGAGATGTGCATGAATTTCTCCCATTTCGAGCAGGTTGCCATGGAACGCGCTCTGCCTTAAAGAGAAATGACTCGTCCTCTGCGTAAAAACTCGCCCACTGCTTAAATTGCTGAAAATTGCAACATTCTACATTTGTTTCTTAAAAGATCATTGTGGCAAAGTTTGCGAAAACCGTTTACCCTTCTATTGCGATGAACCCTTCAGAACCTCCCTTCTTCATTTCGGTTGCAAATCAAGTCCTCGGTCCCTTCGCCCCAGTCGAGATTTTGAGACTTTTTGCCAAGAACCAAGTCACCCGCGATACCCTCGTCTGCTACGATTCTCAAAATTGGCTCCCCGTTCACTCCGTTGTTGCCATCGGTTTCCGCCCGGCTGTGCTCGATGCAATCGCCGCTTTCCAAGCCGCCGCTGCTCAACAAAACATGACGATTGTCGAGATGGAAGCCTCGAACGTCCTCCCCTACCCTGCCCCAACCGCCGCTGCGCTCACACCCGCAGCTACAGCCGTGGCTGTCGCCGCTCCACCCGCACCTGTCGACCCTGTGCCCGTGCCTATAGCGGCACCGGTTCCTCGTGTCGCACCTCAAGCCGTTCCCCAAGCCATGGCAGCACCGATGCCGCAAGCTGTTCCGCGCGTGGCTCCGCAGGCCCCTCGGGTAGCTGCATTTGTGCCCCAGACCGCACTTCAAATTCCGCCAGCTGCAGAAGTTGCTCCAGCTCCCACACCGCGTGTCGCTACTCCTCGCGCGGCCACTCCGCAGATCGTCTCGGAAGAGCGTTCGAATGAAACGGATGCATCGGTTAACCACTCGGTGGTTCAGGAATCGCCAGCGCCTTCGGAGGAATCCGTGCAATCGTTCTCCATGCCCGTCTCGCATTCCACGCCGCCGTTTGCAATTCCAGCGCCTTCCCTGGACCTGCCCGTAGCGCCCCTGGCACCTGTCGCCCCTGTGGTAAGAGTGCCCCGGGTAGCGCCTCATGCTTCCACGCCGCCACCGTCGCCTCGGATTGCTTCGCCTCGCGTCGTCTCGTAGATTGGTTGCGGCGAACAAAAAGCGATCTCCCGGAACGGACATCGCTGGACAAAGTGCGCCTTTAGCTTCTATTATCCAGTTGAAAGTTGAGTCGGATTTCCGGCGCAACCTCCATCTTATCAATGAGATAGATGCAATTTAAATTAGCCGGAGGAAGCAGATGATCAGCCGTCGCGTGAAGTTGGTCGCTAGCATAATATTAATCGGTGTTATCAGCGGGACACTCGCTCAATCGTCCGTCGTCTCGTTGGGCATTGATGAACTGGAAAAATCCAATTTCTCGATTCTCGAAGGGAAACGCGTCGGTTTGGTCACGAATCCTTCTGGAGCCGATTCCTCCGGGCGATCCGCCATACGCGTCCTCTACGCTGGCCAATCGACAGGCAATTACAAGCTACTGAAACTGTTCGGGCCTGAACATGGCATCGATGGCCAGGCCAAAGCGGGCCGTTACGTCCGGAACTCGCGTGATCCCGCCACGGGCTTGCCTGTCTATTCCCTCTATGCAGACACCCGGCATCCCACGCCGGAAATGCTCGCGGGGCTGGACGTGGTGGTCTATGACGTCCAAGACTTGGGAAATCGTTCCTACACCTTCATCAGCACGCTCGGCTATGTGATGGATGAATGCTCCCGAGATAACGTGGAGGTTATCGTGCTCGACCGGCCGAATCCGCTGGGCGGAAATCGCATTGAAGGGCCCCGGCTCGATCCCTCCGCCAAGTCATTCGTAGGCCTCTACAATATCCCGGTCGTCTACGGCCTCACACCCGGCGAACTCGCCGAATGGATCAATTCCAATTATCTCTCGAAACCCTGCAAGCTCACGGTCATTAAAATGCGGGGCTGGAGCCGCGATATGGTCTGGGAAGACACCGGCCTTCGCTGGGTGCCCACCTCCCCGAACATCCCCTCCATCGGTGCCGCGCGTGGCTACACCGCTACGGGTTTCCTGGGCGAAATCGGCCTCGAAAACGGAATCGGTGGACCCAAGCCTTTCGAAGTTCTATCCGGGCAAAACTTTAATTCCAGCGCCATCTGCCAGCGCTTCAATGCCTACCACGTGCCCGGAGTTGTCGCCGTTCCCTACGAGTACGCCAGCGAGCAGGGCGGGGATGCGGGCACACGCTACTCGGGTGCTTACCTCCGAATCGACCCCCATTATTCCGGCAACCTGACGGCCATTTCCCTCTACGCAATCGATATTTACAAAGCGGTTCTCGAGCACTTCAGCCCGTTCGGCCACACCACCGCTGACGAGCGCAGTATGTTCGATAAAGTCACCGGAATCCCGGCCATCCGCTCGGAAATTATAGAGGGAACCCGGGCCGAATCGATCGTGCGCTCATGGATTTCTGGGTGCAACCGCTGGCAACAGGAGCGGCGGCCCTATCTTCTTTACGGGAACACGGCGGCTGAACCAACCGTTGCCACCACGGTGCTCACCACACCTCCCGTTGCGGCACCATCGGCTGGAGCACCTACCGCCGCAAACCCCGCCACTGGTACCGCTGTGCAACACGCGCCCAAAACGAAACCGAAGCTGAAGCCGGCGATCACGCTGACGAACGTGGAATAGGGTTTTTGCCGCGCTTCAAGGTGCGGCGGAACGCGCCAAAGGTGATCGAACGATTCTAGAGGCGACCTGTTTCGCCGTGGGGCGAAATTGTCAACCCGCCTGCCGATTTCTGCCGCATCTCAATAAATAATCCGCTTACCGTTCGGAAATTTATCAACATAGCCGCAAGGGAAGTGTCCCTCTCGATACCAATAAGCTTGGCTCGCATAGAAGCCGGGGGGGTAGACATCCGCATACTCAGCTTCCATCAGAAGGTGAAGAATGTCCCATCTTACCGTAGCCAAAAAAACACTTGGAAGTTTATTCTCTTTAATCACCTTTGCAGTCTTCTCTCTCGCGAGAGCCTCCGAGGTAGGTTTGACTAATCTCACGATATCATTCCATTTAATAAATCGATCTGGAGACTTTTCAAGCAATCTCCTGCGATATTGATTGGCAGCTTCTAAACAAAGATCTCCCCATTCCGGTGTGGAACACCACTCAATGGCTTCTTTCCATGACGAAACAAAGTGAACTAATACGGAATCGACAACACCTACATCACGAAACCACTCCACATCATTAAGTTCTTGTATTGTGGCTAATGTCCTTGGATGCATTCTCATTATATTCTTACTGCTTTCAACCAAGAGGTGGACTGCTTCACGGCTCATGTACCTGTTCCCCAAGGGACAAATTTCGTGACGATCCAGGCGCAGAATGATTTTGGAGTACAAGCCAATCTAGAAGTTCGGATACTCGGGGTATTATGAATAAAGCATTTCTTTTTGATCTAAGCGTTGACCCCTCAAATGACGAGTTATTAGTGGGTTTGAAACTCCTATCGGAGATACGGAGATCGGCAATTGCCCATGGTCTAAACATTAACGAACCGAAAAGAGGCAACGTGGGCAACATTGCCGTCTCGAACTGTAAGTTCAAAAACGAGTGGATTTCTCTACTGGTAATTCTGTGCCGTCATCCAGCCCATACCGGAACAATGACATGTTTACTTGATTTCTGGTCTTCTTGGAAACCGTTATTAAGCTATTTTTACAAAAATACCGACGACAAGAAAAATATCGAATATTTAAAAAATACTCTAAACGAGATTCTTATAATAAGGCCAGGTGTTTCGAACTTGCGTTTAGTTGAACGTGTGTACGGACATAGGACAGTAGGTAATTGTTAAGCACCACATTGACATAAACCCTAAGTGAGGTTCGTAGGGAATTGAGTAATAATGCCGGGTTTGTGGATGTATTGGGGCGACTGACGACTACGTATACCGAAGGAAAGGAACGTCGAGAGGCGTTACTGGCTGAATATGACCAGAGTGGAATGGGTGGGGCAGCTTTTGCGCAGTGGGATTAAGACCATTTCTTCTTCATGTTGACACTATAATATTTTGGAGGAGGCGTTTACTGAAAGAATGGTAGCGGAGTTTCCGATGAGTTGGAGGACTCTGTCGGCACTATCGTAAAGGGTTTGAAGTTCAACGCAGACGGCTTGCCAGACCTCGTCGATGGAGTTGAAAATCCGGTTGCAGAGGCCGTCTTTGAGAACGTCCCATAGTTTTTCGATCAGGTTCAGCTCGGGGCTGTAAGCGGGGGCATGTTTATCTTCTTTTTAGTGAGAGCCCGCTGCATCCAAGTCCCCCACCGTCATTTTCGAGATATCCGTCGTATTGTTGTTGTTCATGCGAATAGTAAATCACGAATCGCGAGAAACCGGGTAGTCGCCCTGCCGCTCCTGCTGTTCCAGTCAAAATATTTTCAAAAAAAGTGAAATAAATCGGATCACTCCCTCCTTTTAGACCGCTGCAGGGAATCGAAAGTGATCCTCCTGTTTGCCTCATGAGTCCTTTGCCGCGTCTTAGGGTTGATCGCGCCGAATCGGGCTGAGCACTTGGTCGACATAGGGTTTCGGTGCGAGAGTTGGTGGGCCAAAGGCTCGCGGCGGTTGAACCGTGGAGTGGTACGTTCCAAAGAGCGTGTCGAGAATGGAAAACATCCCGGCGAAATTGCGATTGCGCGCTTGGTCGCCGGAATCGTGGTGCCAATGATGAAAACGGGTCGAAGAGATGATGCGGTCGAGCGGCCCATAACTGAAATCGATGTTGGAATGTAAAAGCACGGTGTAACAGCGCTCAAAGAGAATGAACAACGCGATGGGCCGGAGATCGACTCCCAAGGCAAACGCCGGAATATTCGATGCGCCCATAATCCAAATGGCGTCGAGAGGATGCTGGCGCAGGGCCGACTCCCAGGTCATGTGCTCGATGCTGTGGTGAACACGGTGAAAGCGCCACAGAAACGGCACCGCGTGGGAGATACGATGCGCCCAGTAAGCCCACAATTCCGCCAGTGCCACGACAATGCCTATCTGAAGCCCCAAGGGCAGGTGAGCCATCCAATCTCGGAAGGCCATCGGGAGTGAGGCGCGGATGATCCCGCCAATCGACGCCATAACCGTCAATGCCACCACGGGGATCAGCGTGGAATTTACTAGGAAATGAACCCAGTCTGAAAGCGGTGGCCTGCCGGGCAATCGGCGCGCAGGCAGCAACGCTTCCAGCGGGATAAACAGGAGCGACGAAATGAAAACGAAGATGGCTGTGGAGCGGAACGCTTCGTCGATAAGACCCATGGCTTCAATAGCCTTCAGCCACGGAAAAGACCTGCATCCCCGGCGACTGAGCCTGCGAAGCAGCCACAGCTGAACCGACCACGATAAGCGCGGCGATGACGTAGGTGATGGCCACCATCAAACGCCACAGTTTAAATTTCCCAACCGGTTTTACCCCGTTCGGACCCACCACTTGACGATTTTCCATAGGACTATCCTCCGATAAGTATAGACTAGCTGAAATCCATTTAAAAGCAATCCAGTGCAGTCAAATCAGACATTTATAAACAGTCAGATTAATAGCTAAAAAGACTTACAAACCCAACTCCCAGAGCAGTCGTGATTGAAAAGACACTGATGAAGTAGACAATCGCAGAGATCAATCGCCATAAGGAGAACTTCCCCACTGGGGTTACTGAGTCCGAAATGTCAAACTCCTCCAACTTTTCAATTCGATTTTTCATAAATGCCTTCCTTTCCGGAGCGTAATTACTCCGAGATTGTGTGAACCTAATCGTCCCTGACCAAATCTGAGTCAAAGACCTGTACGTCCATAGAAATTCCCAAAGCGGTCACGAAACAAATCAGATGAGCCAGCCGATAGGTTGGCAATACAGCACCGCAGCAGATCACCATCAGCAGAATCGCGATCAACATGCACAAGCTTGTCCGACAATGCGAAATGGGCTGTCAGACAAGTTCGCGAAATTTGTAAAAAAGTTGTGAGCTAGTAGATTGCCCATCCTTTCCTATTTTTTCCCCTCGAGACGGCGTATGCAGCCTTCTCGAGTCATCGGGAGACCGCTTCTCTGGAACCACTCCCCGCGAAAGGCGTCGAAATGTCCCAAACATTCGGATTTGCAACTAGGGCTTCTACAAATTTTCGCTGAGCGGGAGTCTTTATGACTCCATCGACGTCAGGAAAAGCTGCTCCGAGCATGTAACCCCAATCGCTACTAATCTTTTCGCTTTTGGCTGTTCTGATTACCGCTACAGCTGCGTCGACCATTCGACTGAAGTTGGCGATATTCAACGACAGGTGCCTGACCACGTGATATCGCACGAGGCCGTAAAACTGCGGAGGCGGGCAGTCAAACCATTTGTCAATGACGTCGGCCGAATCGACCAAGGCGTCAATCAATACCTGCTGAGCTGTCTCATCTTTGGCTAGCCCTGGAGCTAACGCCGCGCAGAGACGCACTTTTTGAGAAGAATCCTCCAGAAGGAATTCGATCGGTGTTTCGCCCAGCTCGCCTAGAGCCAGAACATATGCAGCACGTTCGTCCACGCCGCTCGCAGTATTCGCCAAGTCACGCATTTTAGCTATGATTTCGACTTTTAAATATTCGTAACCATTTAATGTAGAAACACTTGCGCCAACTTTTGAGGCGTAAACATGATAAGAATACTCGGGATGGCTAAGTCCCTGCCGAACTGCTGCAACCACGCCAGGAATCGCATCCCGGCAACCCTTGACGGAATGAGCAAGCCACGAATTCATTTCGTCAGGCGAAATTTCACCCTCAGACGTCTCCAGTTCCTCGGAATAACCGGGAAGAAACTGATCCACCTGTTCTGGGCTCAATTCCGAGCAAGCCGCCACAAATGCCCCAAGAAAATTGACTAAATTGTCTCGAACCGGAATCAGGTTAGTCGCATAAGTTGGGTCGAACATTAGTCCGGCGATCACTTTTCCGACCGTCCCCGTTACCGACCAGGGAGTCCCTTGATGAATCACTGCGTACCAGAGGTGCTTTTGAGCCTCTGCGATTGCGGCCTTATCCGTCCCCAGCAAGGCCCTGATGTGGTCAGGAGTATTCGTTGCCCTTCCATAGGCATGACCAAGCTTTCCCCAATCCGTCGCTTCCAGCAGCGGCATCCCGATAAGCATATCGGCATTGAACCGCAATCCAAGTTTCCAGAACAGCGCTAATTCCGACTCACCGCCTCGGCCAAGCTCGGCACCCCATCGTCGCGATTCACACCGGCGACCGCTTCCGCGTCGACCGGCTCACCTTTACTCAGGCGCATCGAGACGAACCGCGAGACGCCGCGATCTTCCATGGTCACGCCGTAGAGCACGTCGGCGATGCTAATGGTCCGTTTATTATGCGTGATCACCACGAATTGCGACTGGCTCACGAATCGCTGCAGCATCTTGATGAACCGGTTGATGTTCGATTCATCCAGCGGCGCGTCCATCTCATCCAGCACGCAGAACGGGCTCGGTTTCACCATGTAGATGGAGAAGAGCAGGGCCACCGCGGTCATCGTCTTTTCACCGCCGCTTAGCAGCGTGACGCTCTGCGGTTGCTTGCCCGGCGGCTTGGCCGTGATCTCGATGCCGCATTCCAGCGGATCGTTTTCATCCAGCAAGGTCAGATCGGCTTTACCACCGCCGAATAATTCGACAAACATCTCCTGGAAATTCTTTTTCACCAGCACAAAGGTCTCCACGAAAAGCTTTTGCGTGGTCGCATTAATCTCCTTGATTGCCTGGAGCAATTGATCCCGGCTGCGCACCAGATCGGCCTCTTGCGCGGTTAAAAACTTGAGCCGTTCTTCCAGCTCATCGTACTCCGCTATCGAGTCGAGATTCACCGGCCCCATCGCATCCAGAGCCACCCGTTTTTCGCGCGCGGTCACCTCCACTTTCGTCCAATCGGTGCCAGCATCTTCCTCGGTGAGCGGAGTCAATTCTTCCAGCTCCGTCTGATAATCGCGCTGCACGCGTTCCCGCACATTGGTGAGCTGCAACCGCTGTTCGGCTAGAGCCACTTCGTCACCGGATCGACTCTGTTGCAAATTTCCTTGCTCGACACGAAGGCCCTTCAGCGCCGATTCCATCGTGAGAATCCGTTGAATCGCATCGGCACGTTTCTCCCGTGCGGTGGCGAACAGGCCGGTCACCGTCGCCAGAAACACCGCTTTATTCTCAGCCGTCCTCTCGCTCTCCGTGATCTCTACCTGCGCCTTCTCCACCCGCTCCCGATGCTCCGCCAGCTCCTGCGTGCGACGCTTGTTCAGCTCCACAAATTCCTGCACGCGCCGAGCCACGGGATCGCGTTGGCCAACGAACGCCTCGCATTGGTGGGTAAGCCCGGCTAGCTCCAGACGCGCGGTCGTTACCACACCCTGCTGACGTTGATCCTCGGCCTGCAACTCAGTCAATCTCGCCTGCAACGCGGTGAGTTTCTCGCTTGCTTCCAGCTGAAGCCGCTTCGCTTCATCCATCGCCACGCGGAGACGCTCAGCCTTCTCGGCATTCTCCCTTTCCTGAGCCGTTAGCCGCGCCACTTCACGCCCGGTGACATCCTTCTGCCGATTCAATTGTTCCTGACCAGCACGTAAATTCCGTTCTTCCTGCCGCAGCGTCGCCAAAGCCACCTCATGGGCCTGCGCCTCGTTCTGAAGCTTCACCACAGACGCCTGCCGCTCTTTTACAGTCTCTTGCGCTCTCTCCACGTTCAATTGGGCTGCGCTGGTATTTGCGTTCGCCTTCTCGATCTCCGTTTCCAAGCCGCGAAGTTCCGCCTGTCGATGAAGAACCGCCAGAGCCGCGCCGTTATCCTGCCCCACGCAAAGCACGCCGCAGCGCGTGATCAGCTCGCCCTGCGCGGTCACTACAGTTGCGATTGGCAGCTTCGCTTTCAGAGCCCAAGCAGCCGCTAGATCGTCCACGACATACGCCTCTTCCAGCAACGCGTTTACCAAGCCGGCCACCTTCGCATCGCAACTCATGAACGAAGTCGCGCGGGCATTCTCGCCTTCAGAAGCATCGCCCGGCGGTCGGGCCAGTTCTATCGGCGCGAACACACATTGTTCATTGCGATTCAACCTCTTACGCCATTCGTCCACCTGCGCTGAGTCCTTCAGCAGCAACGCCTGAAAAGCGTCGCCCAAGAGAACCGCCAGGGGGCGCTCGTAGCCCGGCTTTACGCTCACATACTGCGCCAGCGTGCCCATCATTTCGCCTGCACCCGATTTAAGCAGCCGCTGGGTCGCTTGCGGCGCGTCGACGTTTTGTTTTTGAAGTTGGGCCAGGGCGTCACGCCGAGCTTGCAGGGCTTGTTGCGCACGGTTCACTTCATTGCGGTTGCGTTCAGCCGTTCGCAGCGCCTCCTCCGCCTCGCGCTGACCTTGTGTGGCCTGTTGCAAACCGGTCCGCTTTTCGCGCAGTAACTCCTCTTCGCGCTTCACTTTTTCCACCGTCGCGGCCAGTTGAGCGGTCGCTTCTTCCACGCGCTTCAGCAGGCCGGTTTCGTCGAGCTTGAGAGCGGCGAAACGCTCTTGAAATCCCGCCATTTGGGCGCTCAGACCGGCGCTCTCTTGCTCTTGGCGTTGAATCAGCCGTTCTTGAGTCAATTTATGTTGCTCCGCCTGGCTGACCTCGCCCCGGCAGGCGTTCACTTTCCGCATCGCGTCTAGCTGAGCCCCTTGCGCGGCCTCCAGCTCTTTCTTCATCGCTTCCACCTTGCCCCGGCTCTCTTCCACCTGGCGCGTCAACTCAGCCAAATGCTCACGACCGGCAACGATCTTTTCGGCTGTGGAATCGACCTCCTGCTGGGCCTGATCAGCCATTTTCGTAAATTCCTCCACACGGTTGCGACTTGAAATCGCCTTCGCCTGGGCGCGGTCGACCACCTGTTTTAACCCGGCCTCATCATCGCGTAATCGGTTCACATCCGCTTCCAGCGCGTTCAGCTCAGCACGCGACTCCTCCAGCCGCTTTTCCTCGGTCTCCAAGCGCCCGGTCACCTGCTCATGCTTCACCCGCGCGGTTCCCACGATCGCTTCGAGCCGGGCGATGGTGCTTGTGTAGGTGTTGAATTGATAACGGGCCAGCCGTTGCTCCAGGCCGCTCAGCTCAATTTGCGCTTCTTTGAATCGACGCGCCTTGGCTGCCTGGCGTTGGAGCGAGCCGACCTGCCGTTTCACCTCGCGAACAACGTCAGCCAAGCGCAGCAAATTAGCTTCGGTACTCTCCAGCTTGCGCAGCGCCTCTCTCTTCTGGCTCTTGTACTTTGTGATTCCAGCCGCTTCCTCGAAAATCGCGCGGCGATCTTCCGGGCGCGACGACAAAATCAAGTCGATCTTGCCCTGTTCCATGATCGAGTAGGCCGAGCGCCCCACGCCCGTGTCCATGAAAAGCTCCTGGATATCGCGAAGTCGGCAGCCGGTGCCGTTGATTTCGTACTCGCTGGCACCATCGCGGAATACGCGCCGGGTGAGCGTCACCTCATGGAACTCCGTGCCGAGTTCAGCCTCGCACTCGCCGAAGGTCAGTGAGACCTCCGCCATACCCAGAGCCGAGCGGGTGTCCGTACCGGAAAAGATCACATCCCGCATTTCACCGCCGCGCAGCGCCTTAGCGGATTGCTCGCCGAGCACCCAGCGAATGCTATCGAGCACATTGCTCTTGCCGCAGCCGTTCGGCCCTACAATGGCCGTGACACCGCGATGAAAATTGAGAGTCGTCTTGTCCGCAAACGATTTAAACCCCACCACCTGCAAAGACTTCAAATACATCCGCCTTCATCTATCGAACCTTGAAGGCGATTGCAACTCGAAACCACCATTAGTAGGGTGCCTCCTCGGAAAACAACCCCTATACGTAGGAGAGGCAGTCGGAGGTGGCCTCCGGAAAAATAATTCGCGCGCATCTTCCCGCTCGTGCGTCAGGGCTTTTGATGAACCATCATTTCTGGCGGGTTATGGCGTTGTTTTGTGCGGTCTTTGGGGCGTTAGTCTCTAACGGGTGGGCCGACGGATTCATAATCGTGAGGGAGCCGGTGATTGTGCCGCCGCATCACTTTCCGTTTGCGCCATTGGAAGTGAAGTATCACCACGTTTCAGTAAACATCGACGGCCAAATTGCGACGACCACCGTCGATGAGTCGTTTTACAATCCGAACCCGCAATCGGTGGAGGGAACCTATCTCTTTCCGGTTCCAAAGCTCGCGCAGATCGACAAGTTTTCGATGCAAGTGAACGGTAAGGAGCAGGAAGCGGAGTTGCTGGACGCGGGTAAAGCGCGGGATATTTACGAGGATATCGTGCGGAAATTACGCGATCCGGCGCTTCTGGAATATGCAGATCGTAGCGTGTTTAAGGTGCGCATTTTCCCGATCGAAGGACACAGCGACAAGCAGGTGAAGATCGTCTATTCAGAGGTGTTGAAATCAGATTCCGGCCTGGTGAGCTACGTGTACCCGTTAAATACGGAAAAATTTTCCTCGGCACCGATTGGCGATGTGAGTGTGACCGTAAACGTGAGTGAGTCCGACACGCTCTCGGCCATCTATTCGCCAAGCCAGGAAGTGGACGTGAAGCGGACCGATTCGACCCATGCCGTGGTCGGTTATGAGGCGAAGAATGTGCGTCCGAATACTGATTTTCAGCTCTATTTCTCGACGAAAAAGAGCGGTGCGGCGCTGGATCTCGTGACTTACAAGACCTCCGATGACGATGAGGGTTATTTCATGCTCTTGGCCTCGCCCGGCGCGTTGACGGAATCAAAGCATCTACCGAAAGATGTGACTTTCGTGCTCGATACATCGGGCTCCATGGCCGATGACGATAAGCTGGTGCAGGCGAAGAAAGCCCTGGCCTATTGTTTGGCGAATTTGAACCCCGATGATCGATTTGAAGTGATTCGGTTTTCGACTGAGCCGGAGCAGTTGTTTGGAAAACTCACGCTCGCGGATGATAAGGCCGTGGAGGAGGCTCAGCACTTCGTGCAAAAGATGAGACCGCGCGGAGGCACGGCGATCTACTCGGCGCTCCATCAAGCGATGGGACTGCGGACGGACAAGTCCGATCGACCCTACACGATCGTGTTTCTGACCGATGGTATGCCGACGGTTGGGGAGACGAGCGAAGAAGCGATTGTGGGTGAAACCGATGAGGCCCTGAAGCAGGGGACTCGCATTTTCTGCTTCGGCATGGGCACCGATGTGAATGCGAAGCTGCTCGATCGCATTGCCGAAAACACTCACGCGGTGAGCGATTACGTTCTCCCGACGGAAGACATCGAAGTGAAGGTCTCCACCTTTTTCGATAAAGTGAAGGAGCCAGTGCTGGCGCAAGTGAAGGTGAATTTCCCCGACGGAATTCGCGTGACCAAGATGTATCCTGAGCCGATGCCTGATCTCTTTAAAGGCGATCAAGTGGTGGTGTGCGGGCGTTACACCGCCGATGGCTCGGGGGACGCGAGTCTGGAGGGCGTGACTGAAGAGGGGAAAGAGAAGTTTACCGTGCCGCTGACGTTTCCTAAAGAATCGAAGGATCAACCGTTCGTCGCGAAGCTTTGGGCGACTCGGCGCGTGGGCTATTTGCTCGATCAGATTCGGATGAATGGCGAGAACGCCGAGGTGAAACAAGAGGTGACCGATTTGGCGCGGCAATTTGGTTTGGTGACGCCCTATACAGCCTACTTGATTGCCGAGGATGAAAAGACGCGGAACGTGGGGGTGAATAACCGCGTTATGAGTGATTTGGATAAGGATTCGCAGGCTCGGGATACATCGTATCAGGCGTACCATCAATTCCAGACTCAGGAGTCCGGTGGAGAAGGCGTGGGTGCAGCGCGGGCGCAGAACGCGATGAAGAACGCGAATAATGCGGCCGATTACGATACGCTTCAGAACGAAGCGTCCAAAACGATGAATGCACCGATGGGTGGGGTGATTCGTGGAGGGAACTTCGAACGATCCGCATCATCCGTAGATACGGCCCCAACCGCCGAGCAGCGGCTGATTCAATACACGCTCAACCAAAAAGTGGTGGCGGGTCGCGCAGTCTTCTTAACAGGAGATGAATGGGTGGATAGCAAGGTCTCCAAGGTGAACAGCGATAAGGTGACGACGATCAAGTTCGGTACTGACGACTACTTCACGTTCATCTCGAATCACCCGGATGCCTTACCGTTTCTGGCCCTGGGCGACCACGTGAAAATGGCGCTGGCCGATGGCGTGTATGAGGTGACTCCGTAGCAGGTTAGTCCCTCATGTATGCCAGTGATCCCAAACAAACGTGAGCACGAAATTGATGAGATCAAACCAGTGGAACACGCCGTAGACGAGGGTGCCCAGAATACCCAGCAGAAACGTGCCGGGACGATTACGGAAAGACTCGAAAAACTCGGATCGATTGAGAAGCCGATGCGAGGGCTCCGGCTTCAATCGGACCGGTTCGGATGGCACGGTCTTGTCTGAGTAGTAAAGGAGAGCCATACCTCTGTTTAGCAGGTGAATCCAATAACGAGAAGCAACATGACCAGCGTGACCAGCGTGACCAGCGTGACGCTGAACCCATAAATGGTTACGCGCTACCGACTCAGCGCCGACCTCAAAATTGCTTCCCTGCCTTTAGGCCCGACGGGCCGGCCATGACTTAGCGAAGGGTAACGAGCGTAGCGAGGCAACCCTGGGTAGAGGTAACAAACGGCTGCCTCCTGTAGGCCTGCGTCAAATCATTTGAGTCCGCCACCTACCAACGCCGAGGCCGCAAACGATCCCAATTACAAAACCAACAAACACAGCCCGCGCCGCAGGCGAGAGGGGTTGAAGCGCATGTTCGCAGACGCCGCTGCCGTCGAGGCGAGCTGCTTCCGGTGGCTGATGTTCCAGGCCCACCTGAAATCATCACCACGCGTAAACTTTTTTGAAGACATTCCGCTCGTGTCCGTCTAACCCAAAAAGGACGGGATGCCGCGCCTTTTACACGCATTTACGCGCCCTTTAACTTCCACATATGCAACCCACACAGCCCAAACTTACTTCTGAACAATCGAGGTTGATGGTGAGCATCGATACGCTCGACACGTTACCCGATTTTCAAGCCGCAGAGCTCTCGCTGGTCGATCAATATCGCAAGCAAAAGAACACGGCGGTTCTGACCATCCTCTTTACAGATATTAAAGGCTTTACCGAGATCGCGGAGAAACATGGCGAGACGTTTTCGAATGAATTTCGCCGGGCGCATGATGCTATTCTTCACCCGATCATCGAGCGCGATAATGGCGGGCGCGTGATCAAGACGATCGGCGATTCGGTCATGGCGATTTTCTCCGAGCCCTCCACGGCAGTCGCTCGCTCACTGGAGATTCAAAAAGCAATTCGGGAAGCGAACCGGAACATCCCGCCAGGCCAGCCAGAGCTCTCCGTGCGGATCGGCCTGCACACCGGCCAAGTCACCACGGAAGACCGGGTCAGCCTGGACGTCTTCGGGCGGCACGTGAATCGCGCGGCCCGCGTCCAGGGCCTAGCGGATGGCGGCCAAATCTTGATGACCTACCCCGTCTTCGATTCCGCCAAAGGCTGGCTCATGGGCACGGGCGTTCAACAAAACACGATCTCCTGGCAGGAACATGGCCGCTACAAATTAAAGGGCATTCCCGAAGAGATCGAAATTTATGAAGCCTATAATCCGGACCACGTGAATCCCAGGAAGCCACGGGGCGGATTAGCGTCGCGCTCCAAATCACGATTGATCCCGTTGTTTGCGATTGGTGCTCTTGCGGCGGTCGTTGTGGGATTGCTCGCGTATCAATTCGGCGGGCACACGGCGTCGACGCCGACTCCTGCGGTGGTGCCGGGGACGCCCATTGTGGCGGGAGCAGCAGCGGGCACCACGGTTTCCCTCATCGATTTCTCGTTCGATGACGACTCGAAGATCGATAACCAGGCGATGGTGGTGGACGGCCAAAAGACCGATCACATTCGCAAGCTGATCTCGCCGACTTTAGCGCCGGGTCGACATCTCCTTTACAACGACATCAGTTGTATCGTGCGGAACTTTAAGTCGTTTGACGTCAAACAAGGGGCCACCTTCGTCCCGGATGAAGGATATAACCGCGTGGAGCTGCCCGCCATCTCACGACACCTCGATTACGATGCCGCCGGGCCGACCTCCCTGGATGAGAGTGCCGAGGAGGACTTTGCCACCTACCCCGCCGATGCCGCCGCTTGGCCAAAGAATGTGCATGGCAAAATCGATCTGAAGATCACGCGCACACCGACAACCGCGAACCCGAAACAGTTCGATTTCAAGTTCGAGTGGACGATCTCGGAAGACGGACGCGTGATCAATCAAGATCACACCGACATCATCACCGATCTCACCTCAGAAAAGACCGAGGGCCCGCGCGTCCTGCTAAAGAACTCCGATTACTTCTACGTCGCCAAGTTCACGGTGAATAACGGCTCCGCCACTGGCGATATCGAAGCGAACTTCATCGATTATCTGGATCGCACGGGGAAGTGAAGGGCGTGAAAATGCTGTGCCCGTTGGAAAAAATGTATAATCCATAGGCACCACTGAATAGACTACACTCTAAGATGCGTCCTAACACTCTTGCCACATTAGATCATTTAGAAAAGTCTGAATGGTTCACCAAGGTTGGCGTCAAGGATACTGAATCAGCCATCGTACTCTCTTCGTGGGATGATACTATTAAGTCAAGTTCACAACCGGAATGGGAAAATCTTTGCTTAGAGGCAATCAATCAGTTAAGCGGCAGGATTCTGGAACGATCCAAGGAACGTTATCGTCAATGGAATGATGTAGTCATTGAGTTAAAAAAAACGGTAATACCGTTTGTTAAGATTAAGATCGAGCGGGTTTCGGTGGAAAATAAATTATCAAAATCGTTCGAAGACAGTGTGCAGTGGGATATTTTGGCCGTCTGTATCGAAGCTGAGTATTCTGATGTTTTCCCACCTGCATTTTACGCAAGCCAAGCTTATTGGTATGTTAATGGTCATTACCCTTGCGGCTGGCAGGGTGATTTTCCAAACGGTAAGCTGATCATCTACTAAGTTGCGGTTTGATTACGTCGGAACGAGAGATCTACGACGAACTCGGTGGCGACGCTCGATTCTTCAGCGTGCTCCTAAGGCAAACGAACATGATCCCATTTGCAAGGCTGACTGCAGCCAGAACCACGGAAATGTTACGAGCCAATCGGGTAGCGACAAAGAATCCTTCCTGGTCATTCTTGAAAGCCTCCTGCAACAGATCTTTGTTCATTGAGGCGATTTGGGCTTCCGTTAAACCAACAGGCGGATTCAATACACTTCCTGCGAAGATCGCTAGGATCAAGAAGACCGCATTGAAGACAAGAAATACTGTGAAAATCGTAGAATATGTTCGGTTCACGGTAACAGAAGTGTGCTCGGGTTCTGCTGCTGAGCAAGGATTTTGGAAGAGGAACCTGAGTTTCCAACGGCGACTGAAGTGGCTGCAAATCTTCTCTTTAAAACAGCGCCAAGTGCAGGTAAGTTCCAACCTAAGATGAGCGAAGATAAACCGACTGAGCCGCTGGATCTGTCCGATTTCGACAAGATCATTGATCTCGATGCGCCGGTGGCGACCCCGGCTCCGCAATCGCAGCAGATCGTGGTGGTGCCGACGACCGACACCCGACTGGCGGTGGTGGAGAAACCGGCTCGTTTGGTGGAGCTCTCGAACTTGAGTGAGGGTGATCTTTCGGCGGCGAAAGCGTCGGCGGCCAAAGTCGACTTTCGCAGGACCCAAACGCAGCTGGATCACGGCGGCAATGTGATGTCTGAGATCGCGCAGGCTTCGCGCCAATTATTGACGGGAGTTCGTCTGGGCGATGCCGGAGAAGTCGGGCGTATTGCGGCGGCGGTGATTGATGGAGTTAAGCTGCTGCACATTGAGGATCTTCAAGCGCAAGCGGCGTCTGATCTTTCGAAGTCCAAAGGCATCGTTGGGAAGATCTTTGAGGTATTTACAGCGGCTCACTCCGCTCTGAAGGGTTTTCAAGAAAACCGGAAACATTTTTTGACTCTCATGGATCAAGAAATGGCCAAGGCGCGCAAGACGCAGGCCGATTTATCGGTCACCATCTCGGTGCTGGAGCAGCAGACTGTCGCGATTAAAAAGAGCCTGTACCGATTGAAGATTGAAATCGCCGCCGGGCAAATCGCGCTGGATCGAGGGCACGAGGAATTGGAAGCGATGCGCCTGAATGCGATTCGCACGGGAGATGCCGCAGATGCTGCGGAAGTCATGGAGTTTCGCAGCGCTCTGGCCAATTTCAGAGGGAAAGTGGCGGAGATGCGGGAGAATCTGGTCGGTGCGGCGCTGCTGATTCCCATCATCGGCCAGAACAAACGGGCGGCGGAGACTCGGATGATGAAGATCTCCAACGGTCTGTTTGTGGTGATCCCGCGCCTGATGGCGGTGGCTTCGCAGGCTGCTGTGCAGGCGGATATCCAGCGTGCGGCTGAGGAATCCGAAAAGCTGGATGAGGCGGCGAGGCAAATCACCGTGCTGGCTTCAAAAGGAGCGCATGACGCGGCTACGAGCGCGGCGCGCAGTTTAGGCGGAGATGCCCGGAACATCGAGGTGCTGGCCACCGTGGCGGATGAGGCGATTCAAACGATGCGCGAAGTGATCGAGATTGAGCGAGAAGTGGCCGCTGGAGATCGCGATCGCGAGGCGAAACTGGCCGAGATCCGGGATCGACTGGGAAAAGGGATGCGAGGGTTGCCACTCTAAACTCCGCGACCCATGACAGATCCCAATCCCGAACTGAATCTCGATCTCCAAATGGCTTGGCTCCGGCGATTTACGGCGGACGCCGAAAGCAATCTCAGAGCCTTTGCCTTGCGACTCAAGGAAGCATTACCAGATCATGTTACTATACTTGAGAAGAAACCCCTTTTCTTTGGAGAAGCCAAATTCACTGGTGTGAGTGTGGAAATGGGCGACCATCGCTACCTGCTGGAGATCGTTAACGGTCGCCTGGAAGCGAGTATCGCGATGATCGTGCGGGGCATTACGTTGAACACCAAGCGCTTGGATCCGGCGGAATGGCTCGCGAAATTTACGGCGGAATCGCAGAAAACCACGGATTATGCGAAGAGCCTCAGCCTCTCGCTCTCTGCACTGATGCAATCGTAGAAACAAACCTTTTCCCGAACAACGAACCTTGAGCTTTTCGGATCTCTTTAAAACCACAGACGCAGCGGAGGCGGAGCGCCAGCGCCAAATCAGCGCCGCCATGCGCCGCGACCAATTCATTGCCGCGATTAAACGGAATCGCATGCCTGACTCGATCCACCAGCGCTTGGGGGAAAGCCGCGACGGTAAAGTGCCGTGGATCGCTACACTGACTCCGGCGGAATTGCTCATCGTGCGTTCTCACGGAGTACGCCCCATTGCGGCGGTTTCGGCTTCATGTTGGTTACATTACGGCTGGTCATGGACCAATGGACATCGGGAGGGCTGGCAAGCGGCTTTACGGCGTTTACGAGATGAGGCCAAGGCGGCGGGGGCGAACGCGGTGCTGGACGTGAAGATGCGCACGGTCCCGATGTACTCCGAGGAGAGCATGGACTTCACGCTGATCGGGACGGCTGTGAAAGTGGACCGACTTTCGGCAGCGGAACCGATCGTCGCCACGGTGCCTGCGCTGGAATTTGTTAAATTGCTCGATATGGGAATTATTCCGACTGGAATTGCAATCGGGGCCGAGTACCTGTGGCTGACGTGGCAAGGCAGCAACAATGTGTCGTGGGCTGGCAATACCGAGGTCACCACGCTCTCTAAATTTTGGGCGCAGGTGCGCGGGGATTCACTGCGGCTGTTGCGGACGGACGCCCAGCGGCAGGGGAACGGTTGCCTCGCTCATATCCACTTTAGCCAGATGTTTAAGTTCTCGGAAGGGAGATATTTGGCGCGGAATATCGTGATCGGCACCGTGATCCAGTCCTCGGACGCAGGGCCCATCCGGGACGATATTCGGATGTGCGTTAACATGGGTCAAAAGCCGCTTACCAACCCCTCTCGTCACCATCAATCTTACGAAACCACCGATAAAGAAGAAGCCATCTAACCATGTCCAACGATCTACATCCCCATGCCCGCGAGAGGCTAAAAGGTCTCCGCACAGCCGCCCATCCCTCCGGCGTCTTCACCTCCGACTTCAGCGTTAACGAGTTCCTGCTGGTTCGCAAAGCCGGGTTCGAGCCAATCGGCCTGTGCCTCGGCAGCTGCGTCTACCACGTCGGCTTCCAGTTTAGGTCCTATTTCCAAAATCAGGAGTTGGACGTTCTCTCGAAAGCGATGTACCACGCTCGCGAGCTCGCCATGTCGCGAATGCGCGCGGAAGCCACTGCCATGGGTGCGGATGGAATTGTGGGCGTCAAGCTCACCATCAAGCACATGGAATGGGACCGGCACATGTTGGAATTCATGGCCATCGGAACGGGCGTCGTCCACGCTGCGGGTCATGTCGGGTTTCGCGCCCATGACGGCGGCCCCTTCACCTCAGATCTCTCCGGGCAAGATTTCTGGTCACTGCTCCATTCCGGCTATCGTCCGGTGGAAATGGTGATGGGATCGTGCGTCTATCATGTGGCCCATCGCGGGTTGTCGGCCCTGGGCACCCTCACCAGCAACGTGGAGCTAGAAAACTTTACTGCGGCCATGTACGAGGCCCGTGAAATCGCCATGGAGCGCATGCAGGCGGAGGCGACGAACGCAAAGGCCGAGGGCGTGGTGGGGCTGGATATTCACGAGGGCAGCCACAGCTGGGAAAGCCACGTCATTGAGTTCTTTGCCGTTGGAACTGCCGTTCTGCCGCTCGATAAAGAAATCGCTCCGGAGAAAATCCCGGACCCAGTGATGGTACTTTCCGTCAACGACTAGGCGGAGTTACAGGGCAACTCGCCGATTTTTCTGCAAGAGAGCGACCTGATTTGTGGGCTACTCAAACCGACAGATGCGTGGAACTTGTTGGGTCTGATGCTGCCCAAGCGGATCCGAGAGCTGGGCGGTCGCTTTCTTACTGATCTTCTGCATGGCGTCGTAAGCCGCCCTGGCGTTGGACAAATCGCCAGTGTTAAGGGCCTTGCCGAGTTTCTCGAACTCGCGCTGGTACGAGTCCACTATCTTGGGTTTTAGAGTTAGCACAATTAGTGGTTTTAAGTCTTATGCTACATTTCCTGAAATACCACAAGCCTAGATGGGCCGAATGCAAAAAAACTTGTTGGCTTTTTTCCTGCTATCGGGGGAATCTTAAGCTATCGTCCTTCTATGCTCCTGAACCTACGCCTTGCAATGCTGCTCTCGCGGGTCATCGGTGCCGTCCTCCTGTTCTTCGGAATCGAAAACGGGGGATTAAGCCTGATGCTAGGGTTTCTCATCCTTTTGTTCAGTCTTTGCGTGACGTTGGCTGGGCAGAATCGAGCGACGCATCGCCCTCGGCATTACGTGGAAGTTGATGAGCATCACGGCGGAAGCGGACGGGGCAGCACCACGCAACCGCTGGGGGTCACTCGCGCCTTACCTGGAACGACTCAGCCCCTGCCCGGGACCACGCAACCGTTGCACGGTACGCAAATTCTCCCCGGGACCACGCATCCTCTGCCCGGCACGACACAGCCCCTTCCGAAAGAGTAGGGTGAAGCGCCAAGCAAAGGACTTGATCACGATCATGGAACGCAACATGCTCACTACCAACAATTTCCCCATGTCGAGACATCAGTAAAAATTAGAACTGGAGGCCCCAGATTATCGTTCCGTTGGAACTCTAACGGCTCGGCTGTTGAACCTGGCATCTGATATTGACGGCGTTGAAAGTGGGTAATGGCATTATCCCGAGTCAAACCAACCCTCGAGTACGCATCACTAAAATGAAAACTCGAACGAGTTCCGACGTGAAAGAGCTGGACTGCCCATTTGAAATTATCGAGGTTTGCCGATATGGAAAGGGCATCGGAGGAAGATATTTCGAAACTGGTTACGGCATTCGGTTGGCTTCCAGACGAGGCATTAAATCTATATCGCCATCCAGAATTGATGATCGCAACACCCGTTGTCCGGTTGATGTCAATTCCCGAAGTGCTTACCATGAGGTCGGAACTGGAGTTGGTCGAAGTACCCAAAGTGGGGAAAACGGCGTGGCTCTGGCAACACAATCGAAATCCTAATAATGCCCAATGTCCCAGGCTTTACTGTGGCATTCACGTTGATGGTCCGTTGAAGGGATGGCTCTCGGTATTGGATGAATGCGTACTCCAGGACGGGCCATGGATTTTCCTATCCTATCGTTCGGTCAATTCCTTTTTGGGTCATTTGACCGGACCCGGAACGGAGCTACCTACAATACAAATGTTCGAGAAGAGTGCGATCGGGGTTGACATACCTACCCTCACTCCCGATCTCAATTACGATGATATTGATTGGAATTTAGCCCAGCAATTGAGAGAGCTGGCGCAAACCGAGCATGACGCAGAAAGAAGGCTTTTTCTTGCAGATAGTTCTGTCCGCCTCACCCCTTTTGACGAGAGCTACGAGTTGGTTCAAATGTTTGAGTACTCGGACTTGAGCGGGGTCGTTCTCGAAAAGCGAAAATATGACCGGTGCTTGCTAGAATTAGCAGAAATTTCACTAAAGGGCTCGGCCTTCAGGCAGGCGTTAAGTCATTTATTTTTTCTCGATAGCACCCTTGCCAACGAAACGTTGTCCAAATTGAAAGAACAGCTGGCAGGTCCAGAACGAGTTAAAGCTTTTGCCCAACTCGAGTTGAAAAGGCTCGGACTCTTGGCTCGTGAAGTGGATTATGGAGATCCCGTAATCGTCAGGGTGATTCATAAAGATAGCCAATTGGTACGCGCTCAGGTCGAAAAGACTTACACAGCAAAGAGAGGTATTCGACCATCCTTACTTGGCAAAGAAATTGAATTTGTCGGCCCAGGAGGCTGGTCGAGATCAGACCTAAAAAATGGTGACCGTGCCTTGGTCTGTATCTCCTCCTGTTCAGGTAAACTATATCAGGGGCAAATTGAGTTTTTGCTCCAGGACCTGGATGGCGAGCCATCCGCAATCTTTCGCAGCGACGGTTTTTCGATACCGGAGACACTTCAGCGGTCCGCCAAACCCGGTCCAAGCAGTCTCCACACCGCTTTGCGCTTTCACGTTCTCGAGGAATATTTGGTCGATATAATTCGGAAGGTAACAGCCGTTCAGGATTGGTTAACCAAAAGAACAGAAATAGGCTAGCACTCACCCTAGGCAAACAGCAAATCCCAAGGAAAGTCCGGGCAAATAACGCCTAATCCGTCATCTTATCCGTCACATCGATAATGGCGCGAACGGCCATCGCGGCAACCTGCATCAGCTCTTCTTCGAGGCGTCGTTTGTCTGGCTTCTTCGCCTTGATTTCCTCCCACGCCTCGTCGAGCTCCTCCAGGATGATCGCATAAGCTTCGTGCGCGGAATGCATCGGGCCATGCTTTCTTCCAGCAACAAGCAACTCCAGACGAATCGTCTCTAAAATCGCACAGGCTCTCGCGTTAATCACAGATTCTTGTTCAGGTGTCATTCGGTTATCGAACACGTTATCACAAAGCCTCAGATTTGTTGAACGTCGCTTTGCGGAAGTGGCAAGGGAGGTCGTTATGGTGATCTCGTCGGCGTAGTACACCATGATTGCCCTCGCCTTCCCACTGCGCTACTCTTCCCCACTTCCCATGATCAACCTTCAAGGCACTTTCACCGCGCTCGTTACTCCTTTTCGAAACGGCCAGCTCGATATCCCGGCACTTCAGCAGCTTCTAAAACACCAGCTTCAAGGCAAAGTCGAGGGCGTTGTTCCCGTCGGGACCACAGGAGAATCGGCCACGCTCAACATGGAAGAGCATCTGGAGGTGATCGAGCTCACGGCAAAAGAGATCGAGGGCAAATGCCTGGTCATTGCCGGCACCGGCTCCAACAACACCGAAGAAGCGGTCTACCTCACCCAAGAAGCGGAAGCACGCGGAGCAGACGCCTTCCTCATCGTCTCGCCTTACTACAATAAACCGACGCAGGCCGGCCTTCTCGCCCACTACGGACGGCTCTGCGAGTGCACGAAAAAACCGATTATCGTCTACAGCGTGCCGGGGCGCACCGGTGGCGAAGTCTCCATCGAAACGATGCGCGTGCTGGCCGAACGTCACCCGCAGATTGTCGCGATCAAAGAGGCTGGCGGCTCGATCGAGCGGTTCAGTCAATTGCGCCAAGCATTGCCCGAGCACATCGACATCCTCTCCGGCGACGACTCGATGACGCTCCCGGCCCTGGCAGTCGGCGCGGTCGGCGTGATCAGCGTCGCATCGAACCTCGTGCCCGGAACCATCGTTCACCTCGTCCAAGCGTTCCTCAACGGCAACCTGACCACCGCTCAAAAGCTGCATCATTCCCTCTACCCACTTTTCCGCGATCTCTTTATTGAATCGAACCCCGTGCCGGTAAAAACCGCGCTGGCTCGGCTCGGGTGGATGACGCCTGACGTTCGCTTGCCACTCGTCCCGTTGACTCAGGCGAGTCACGATAAACTGGTCGCCACGCTGAAGCATTATGACATCTAGCCAGACCCCAACCCGCACCATGATCATTGGTGCAAACGGGCGTATGGGCCAATCGCTGATCCGTCTGATTCAAGCGCAACCGCAGTTCACGCTCTCCGCCGCAATCGGGCGTTCCGACAATTACCTCGCTGCTCTCGATAAAACGGACGTGGTGATCGAGTTTGCCAAAGCGGAGGTTACGTTGCCGGTCGCGCGTGCGTGTCGAGATCGCAAAATTCCTCTGGTGATTGGATCAACGGGGCATTCTGAAGTGGAGCGCGCTGAAATCGCGGAGATCGCCAAGCAATTGCCCATAGTCTTCGCGCCGAATTTCTCGGTGGGTGTAAATCTGCTGTTTCACCTCGTCAAAAAAGCGGCGGAAATCCTTGGTCCCGATTACGACCAGGAGATCGTGGAAATGCATCACCGGCGCAAGCTCGATTCACCCTCCGGCACCGCACGGCGGCTCGGCGAGATCCTGGCAGAAGTGGACGGTCTCAGCTACGCGGAAGCGATTGCGCACGGTCGCCACGGAATGGTCGGGCCACGCCCTTCACGCCAAATCGGGATGCACGCCGTCCGAGGCGGCGATGTGGTGGGCGATCACACCGTTATTTTTGCAACCGACGGGGAGCGCGTTGAATTGACGCACAAGGCATCCAATCGCGATACGTTTTCAATCGGCGCGCTCAAGGCTGCCCGATGGCTGCATGATCGCCCGCCGGGACTCTACACCATGCAGGATGTGTTGAACTTAGGGTAATTGAATGAGCTGACCGGCCTAATGCGTCGCTGACCGGGAAGCCGTTTCGTCCGTGTGCTGGCCTTGCGCTTGCGTCTGAGCATGCGTTTCATGTTGAAACGTCGCTTGGCTGTGAAGCGTATCCCAGCGGTTGTGGATGCTATCGGTGGCCGCGGTTTGCGCTGCTTCCAGAGTCTTATTGTAATTCTCGTGAATCGTGGCGGGATCGAGACCCAGTTTTTTGCTCTCGGTCGCGTCGTGCTTCGCTTCAGTAACAGCGGTCTGGTAATCGTGCGCGATATCCTTCAGTGCTGACGGATTCTTACGGAATTCGTTCTTCAATTCCTTATCCCGTTTCGCCAGCTCAGAGTCTTTATCGGTGATGTGGTGCACCTCGTCGAATGCCGAGTGCTGAGCCGCTTCCATCTCCGTGTTGTACTCGTTGTGGCTCTGCGCAGCGGTTTCCCCGGCCTTCACGTGTTCTTGCTCGTGAGTCTTCGCTTCCTTCGCGTGCTCTTCGTATTCTTCCTGCACATGATGGAGGTTGGAATTCCGCTTAAATTGCTGCTTCAGCTGGCGATCCCGCGCCGTGATGGAGTGCTCCTGCTCATCGTGCTTCTGCACCGCCTTAAGAGCCGTATCCTGCGCTTCATGAACTTGAGACGAGTAAGCTAAGTAGACTTGTTTTGAATCGACTCCCGCAGCGCGATTCTGCTCGTCCTGTTCCTTGGCGGACTTGATCGCTTGGTGGTATTCGTCCGCGACGCCCTGCAAATTTGGGTCTTTCTTAAAACGGCGCTCAAGTTCATCGCCCTTTACCTTGGCGTTGCTGGCCTGATCGACATCAATGCCGATGCTGTTTCCCAGATCGTGAGCCCGGTTCAACCAGCCGTTCAAAAACACTTCCTGCGACGGATCGTGCGCCACGATTCCATGGAAATCTTGGACCCGATGGGTCAGCATACCTTCACACAATTTGTAAGGATCGGCGTGCTTCAGGGCTTCCATCGTCTTTGCGTCGATGTGGTCGGTGCGATTCATGTCAAAGCCTTGTTCCTTCAAGGATTTTTGCAGGTTGCGGACACCCGCGCCAGTGCCGGAGTTCACCACGTTATCGAAGTAAACCTGGTCGGCTGGATGAGGCAGGTTGGATGCGCCTGATTCGCGCCAAAGCTTCTTGTAGAGTTCCTTAGCGTGCGACTCCGTCAGGTGAACAATGTCCAGGCCGGGATAGGAACGGGCGGAGATTCCGTACTTGGTTCCCTCGTTGCCAGGAGTGACCCCATCGCCTTGGTTTCCGTGGTCGAGCGGATCGTTTTCATACACAGTTCCTTCGTGTTGCCACAGAAAAGGAACAAAGGAATCGAACTCGGGAATATCCTGGGTGTGCGGAGCAGGTTTTGGGTGTTTAGCCATAAAGAATTTTGGGTGACTGCGTTAGGATGAATCTATAAGCAGCTTTTTAGACGATAACTGGTATTTTACAAGATTTTTCGGTCGCCTAAACACATAACTCGTTGATCATCAAACTGTTTTAGAAGTCACACAACCGTAACATGCGAACGCACCGCCAAAATCTTTTCCACGTACTTCGCTAAAAGATCGAACTCCAGGTTCACGCGATCCCCCACCTTTCGCTCGTCCAGCGCTGTCACGGCACGAGTATGCGGAATGATCCACACGGAAAACTCGTCCGCCGAAACCTCGGCAACGGTGAGGCTAATTCCATCAATAGCCATGCAACCTTTCGGGACCACATACGCCCCTTGTTGCTTTAAAATTCCAATGCGCAGCTCGTAATCCGAGCCGACTTTCTCCCACTTCCGAATCACTCCGGTATCGTCGATGTGGCCAGTCACAAAATGCCCGCCATAACGACCGTTTGCCGCCATAGCTCGCTCTAAATTAACGCGGCTACGCTCCGACAACGCACACAGGTTCGTTCGTTGCTCCGTCTCGTGGAGAAGATCAAAGCTCAATTCGTGCTCGCCGATCTCTGCCACCGTGAGACAACAGCCATTCACAGCGATGCTGTCGCCAAGCTGAACGCCCTGGCTCAACTCGCCAACAGCCAATCGTAAACGACTCGATGCGGGGCCAGCCCTGCGTTCCAGGAACTGACCCGTACCTTCAACAATCCCAGTAAACATATTCAGGAGATTCGCCTGGAATCCCCTGTAGTGCAACCAGCCTGAGGCTGGACCCAGCAAGCTTGAAGCTGGACCCAGTTCACTGCTGGTAACTCCACGCTCCCCTACTTCTTCTTGGCTTCGCCGGGACGATAATCTTCCTCAGCACGATCAAACGCAGCTTCCATGGAGGAGAGTTCCTCGCCGGGCTTGAGCGCTTCGTAGCTTTCGGTTTCGCGTTCCAGCTGTTCCTGGGTGTAATCGGCGGCCTTGATCGAGAGACCGATACGACGCTCTGTCGTGTCGACCTTGATGACGCGGGCGGAGACTTCCTGACCGATCTTCAACACATCCTTCACCTTTTCCACGCGATCATTGCTGATCTGCGAAATGTGAACCAAGCCATCGATTTCATCGGCCAATTGGATGAACGCACCGAAGCTGGCGACCTTGCTGACCTTGCCTGTGACCAAATCACCGATCTTGTAGCGGCTCTCGATGTTCTTCCAAGGATCATCGCCCATGTGCTTCAAGCTCAGCGAGAGGCGTTGATTGGCCTTATCGATTTCGAGCACTTCTGCTTCGACATCATCGCCCTTCTTTAACATTTCGGAAGGATGATTCACCTTACGAGTCCAGGAGAGATCGGAGACGTGGATCATACCATCGATGCCTTCTTCCAATTCCACAAATGCACCGTACGGCGTCATATTCCGGATCTTACCCTTCACGCGAGAACCAATCGGGTATTTAGAAGAAACGAGATCCCATGGGTTCGATTCCAGTTCCTTCGTCGAGAGCGCCACGCGCTGTTCATCCTTATTCACACCTACCACCTTGGCGCGAACTTCCTGGCCGATGGAGAACACGTCTGCCGCGCGGGAAATGCGCTTCGTCCAGCTCATTTCGGTCACGTGGATCATGCCTTCAATGCCGGCCTCGATCTCCACAAATGCACCGAACGGAACGAGGTTCGTCACCTTGCCCACCACTTCTGTGCCTTGCGGGTATTTCTCCAAAATCTTATCCCAAGGATTATCGGTCTTCTGCTTCAGGCCGAGCGAAACGCGTTCTTTTTCGCGATCGATATCGAGCACCAACACATCAATTTCTTGACCAATCTTCAGCAGCTCGCTCGGATGAGTCGGGCGGCTCCAGCTCATATCTCCGATGTGCAACAGACCATCGAGACCATCCAGATCAATGAATGCGCCGAAGTCGGTGATGTTCTTCACCACGCCGCGGACAATGCTGCCCTTATTGATGCCACCCAGTAACTTGGCGCGTTTCTCGGCACGTTCTGCTTCGATCAGCTCACGACGGGAAAGGACAACGTTTTTCCGCTCTTCGTTCAACTTAACGATCTTACATTCCAGCGTTTTACCTTCGTAATCCCGCAGGTTTTTCGGAGCGATGATATCGACCTGCGAGCCGGGCAGAAATGCCTCCACACCCACGTTTAACATCAGACCGCCCTTGACGATTCCCTTCACCTTACCGGTGATCAGGCCGCCTTCATTGAAAATCTTAACGATCTTTTCCCAGTTCTGCTTCTGAGCTGCTTTTTCCTTCGAGAGAACCACCATGCCTTCATCGTTCTCCAGACGTTCCAGCAACACTTCCACTTCGTCGCCGACTTCGATCGACTCATCGTTTTCGAATTCGCCGCGGGAAATAATTCCTTCGGATTTATAACCGATATCGACCAGCACTTCGCTGGTACGCTTTTGTAAAATGCGTCCTTTTACGATGCTGCCTTCGGTAAATTGACGCATGCTTTTACCGAACAATTCTTGCATTGAACCACTCATGATTTTTTAAAAAAGGAACGCGCACCCATTAAAATAGGCCAATCAAGGGTTCCAAAACTTCCTTGCGGCGACCGAGCTTACGGAAACTCTTCTGCTTACTGGTCTGGTGACTAACGATGAACTAACCTAAAGACAACAAAAACGCCGTTACCTGGGCGCTTCAGGGTTAGAGGTTGCCTTTGCCCCGCCGCACGAATCTAATTCGCGCTATCAAACGAGAGCACGAGAGAATAGATCAGCCCGAGATAGCGTGCAAGAAGAAACAAGAGATCTAGAGAATCGCAAAAAACGCGACCATGATTGCGGTGGGAATGGCTGCTGCGATGAGCAGATGGAGAGGTTCAATTCCGCCGGGGAAGTATTTCTGAAGCAGCGTTTGGCCAGCAGGATTCGGGGCGTTGGCGATAACCGTGAGCCCGCCTCCGCAGATGGCGCCGGCTACGAGCTGGTACTTGAGGGCATCGCCCATTTGTGCGGCGGGGACGGTGGTGCCCAGCAATGTGATCAGCGCGTTATCGTTAAAGGCAGTGAGGATGGTGGAGACAATTAGGAGCAGGTAGGAATCGATCAAGGAGAAGCCTACCTGCATGTGACCAATGACCGGTTCGAGCCACCACCCCTGCAATCCGGCATGGATGATGAGGCCGCAGAGAAACATCCCCACGAGCAAGGCCGGGCGCAGATTGAGCTCGTCTTGGTGCACGGCGGTCGTGTTTAAGAAGCCCACGTAAAAGAGAAATCCACCGAGGAAGAGGGGGGCGTCGCGATTAACGAGAACCGTCCAAACAAGGAAAGCGAGGTGAACGGCCACGATCCACAGCGGCGCGCGCATCTGGCGCTCCGAGATATCAGCAGGAAGCTTACGGCGGGTCTGTTCCATTCGCTTAAACTCGCCGCGATACATGAAGAAATAGGCGGTATTGGCGGCGGTGATGGCGGCGATTGCCTTGATTCCAAACACACCAAAGATGTAGGGAGTCGACCAGTCCCACTGCGTGTGGACCATAATGATCGGCGCAGCGGCAAAGCTGGTGAGTGCTCCTCCGACTGAGATATTCGTGAACAAGAGGGCTAGCGTGGCGTACGAGAAGTGGGTGCTCGGTTCCAGACGATAGAATTCACGGGCAAGAAGCAGCGCACAAACGGTCATGGCGGCGGGCTCCGTAATGAATGAGCCGAGCAGCGGCCCTGCGGTCAGTAGCACCCACCACCAGCGGACGGCGGAATCGCCAGCCATGGTGCTCATTAGGCCGGAGACGGTTTGAAGGATCGGCCGACTGGAGGCGATGACCATCGCGACCACCACGAAGAGCGGCTGCGTGTAATCGGTGATGCCCGGCTTATTCAGATAATCGATGGCGACCGACGGCTTTTTGATGATCATCAAGGAGCACATCAGGGGAATCGCCCAGAGCGCGAAGATCATTTCCACTTCGCCCATAAAATGGAGAACCGCCGCGACCGGGCTGAGCCGATCTTGGTTACCGACGTTTTCGCCCCAACCCTCCATCACTTCCAGCTCCTTCTCGTGAAGTTCCTGCTGGCGCTTTGCTGCACGCAGAATCAATGGACAGGCCAGCGTGTGGAGAATCGCGCAAAAAAAGATGATCGTCGCAACCAAATTAAATGGCTCATCGTGGATCCGCTGGAAGAGGATGTAGGGGAGCGACTTTCCCTCTTCAGACCCGTACAGAGGGATAGGAACGGGAAACGGGACATCGATAGCGGGAGCGGAGTCAGCAAGAAATCGCATGTGGCGAATGTAGACACGCCGCGCTGTAGTTGAAAAGAGAGACTGGAAAAAACTTATTCTCGCGAGGAGCTAGCGCTCAAGAGACTTATTCTTCGTCTTCGTCGTCTTCATCGCCGAAGTATTCGGGATCGATCATGTCCATGACCATGTCTTCCAGGGAATCATAGGCATCGAACTCATCTAAACCGGCGGGATCGATGACCACATATTCCTTCTTGTCGGAATCGTAAACAAAAAGACCCAAGTTGCATTCCCCGAGCGATACCCAGCGCCGCTTTAGTCCGCGACTGTGGCACACCTCATTGGCCTGAAAGAATTCCGCTGGCGTTTTCGGATCCTTCAAAATCTCCTCTGCCGAACCGGGATCAGCGAAGTAATAGAGGGTGATATCGCCGCAGTGGAATCCGTTATGAAGCGCCAGAAAATCGACGTACTCGGGTGGTAGAGAGCAGTAGAGTCCCCGCGCGCGCTCCGTGGCCAGGTCTAGCGTCTCTGGAGTACAGCGCGTCCGGAGCGAGGCGTTCAGAACCTCTCCAGCTCGTACTTTGCGGATGAAAAGTTGCACGCAGCGGATCGATTACTCTTCGTCCTCGTCGTCGTCTTCTTCATCGTCTTCCGACTCTTCTTCGCCGAAGTATTCCGGGTCGATCATGTCCATGATCATGTCTTCCAATGAATCGTAGCCATCGAATTCATCAAAGCCGGACGGGTCAATGATGACATATTCTTTTGCTTCAGAATCGTAGACAAACAGGCCCAGATCGCACTCGCCCAGGACTAACCAGAGCGGGTTCAGACCCCGGCTGTGATAGACCTCGTTGGCTTGAATCAACTCGGTCGGTGCTTTCGGGTTCTTTAACACTTCCTCGCTGGAAGAAGCGTCCGCCACGTAATAAACCGTGATGTCATCCGCGCCCTGAAATCCATTGTGCAGCGCCAGAAAATCGACGTACTCCGCAGGGAGTTGACAGTGGAGGCTCTGGATTTTTTGCTTGGCTTGGTCCAGCGCTTCGGCTGAACAGCCAGTGCGAAGGGTAGCGTTAGGGATTTCTCCTGATTGGACTTTACGGATGAATAATTGCATAAGTTTTTAGAATTTTGCGCTGTGGTGTTCACCCTGATCGGGTGCTGGGGAGTCTTCGAAGTGAGGGTGGCTTTTCTTGCTGTGGCTCTTGCCCTTGCCTTTACCGCCACGCTTGCGACGAGGCTTTTCAGCCGGCTCCTCTTCGCTGGTCTTGGCTTCAACCGCAACTTCGGGGGCGACTTCTTCTTCGGTCTGCTTCGATTTACGGCTGCGACGACGAGGCTTTTGCTCGCCTTCTGCTTCCGACTCATCCGGAGTTTCCCAACGGTTCTTGCGAGACTTGCGCGATGGCTTTTGCTCTTCGCTCTCCGAATCGGACTCAGGCGCTTCACCCTGCGATTTCCGGGGACGAGGCGTCCAGTTGCCGTGGGTGTGTGAGCCTTGACCCTGATTTTCCGGCGCATGAGAATTCGCAGGTGCCGGGTGTTTAATGGAAGTCTGGACTTGGCGGGCGGTCTCCTCTGCATCGAGCGCGCAGAATTCGCCAGCGGGACGCACCATCATGATCTGGCAAGATTCGCCTGGCTTCAGTTGCTTGTATTGCGGATCGATGTAGTGGTGAAGCTCTTGTTCGCTGCTCTTGCGGATGAGAACGAGATTACTGAAATCATTCGGATCATTCAGCTTACCGCTCACGGTGCGCGGAGTGGTGTGGTGAACCATCCAAGGATCGGTCTCGTGGGAATTGTTCGGGCTGCTACCATTTTCCATCTGACGAATTTGCGCGGACGACATTCCGGCGTCCTTTAACTCCTCCCGATATTGCTCGGCCAGGTGCTTGAAGAAAGCGGGCTTGGTGGATTTGCTAAATCTGGCCCATACGCGTCGGTTGGCGTTTGTGTCGATTTTTTCGACCTCTTCAGGTTGGGCGACGACTTCGTCTTTGGGATTTTCTGACATGATGTTTTTTTAGGTTTAGGCGTAGGTTAGAACAATGGAAGCAGAAAATTGGTCAAATCAAAGAGACGTCTTCTTGCTTCGGATTAATCGCAAACACTACACTTAACCGCATACAATAACAAGCAGATTATTAGGAAATCGAATACGCCCGTCTCCTGCCGCCTCTTCCTCACAACAAAAAACCCAGGCCTTGTTAAGGCCTCCGCGCAGGCCTACGAACTCTTGTACTGATCTTTTGGGGTTGGCTTCCAGTTACCTGTCCATCCCTTCTCAGCAATTCGGTCCACTTGAATACGGTAGTGCTGTTTGTGCCCCACCGCTTCCAGTTCACGTTTCTTGTGGCATGCATCGGGATAAGAATCAAATTTCTGAACCAACACCTCGGTTCCGTGATCGTCCTCACGAAAAACGGAGCTGGGGCGAAAACGATAATGAACAAGATTGATGTGGTGAAGGTCCGCTACCCGCAACTCCAAGTCGCACAGAACTGAATCCAACTCCTCAAAACGGTCTTCTCCTTTTCGGCCTGAATCTACCGACATCAGAATGCCTGTGTATTTTGTGTAGGGGTCATCTCGATACCGAATCAGGGCAAAAAACTGTCCGGTATCCGTTTCAAGACATGCTTCGTCGGTCGGGCCAAGTCCTGATTCGTAACCCTCTTTGAACTTAATCCCAAACGCCTTCGTAAAGTGGTCGGGCTCAAATTTGGTGTGAGCTAAGAAAACGGGCAGCCCCCCAAAGGTTAGGTTCTCATCAAAGATTTGTCGCATCGAAAAACATCAGAAGTTAATCAAAAAACGCCAATCATCCGAGGTGGGAATCCACGCCACCCACAGGATCACGAGGACCAACCAAGTCGATAACCGCCAACCCTTCCTAAAGAAGATCAGTTGCCCCAAAGCGGTTGCTAAGAATCCGCCTGCAGCCATGGAAATGTAGAGTTCGTAGAGCAAACCGATGGAGGTGTTCGGTTTCTCAAAATTGTGACCGTAGTGCCAATAGTACTGAGCAAAAGCCGACGGCAAATAGGCCACGCTCACCCACGTCTCGTCGCTACAGTTGAGATCGACGAGACCCATGAAGTTTCCTATCCAGTGGAACATTCCAAAGACGAAACCGGCAGCAATATAGAGCGCGTATCGGGTTTCAACTTCGTGAACCCATCGTGTCTCCAACTTAGCGCCGTTCTGGCCTAGTCTCCCGTTTGTGCAGTAGGAATTGATTACGAAAAGGAAGTTCCCAAGCCAACGAACACATCCAGAAACGATTCCCGCTAAGAACGGGTGCACTGTTCTATCGTAAACATCGAAAAACGTAGCCGTGAGTCGCGGTTCCACCCCGCGAGCATAATTCGTGACCCGGTGAATCCAAGCCAAACTTACCATTACCAGCAATTACGATGTCTTCTGCGTTTCGGGCTTGCGCTTGGCGCGTAAAAGCCTTGTCGTAAGGGCGTGTCGAAACTGGTTTCCATCCCAGAGAATCTTCTTGCGGAGCTCCTGGCCCAGGCGGGGCGAACGGAGAGCGTGGAACAATTCGTTGCCGCGCTGGCCCAGAAGGGCGTTTACGAGGAACTAGCCCGGTTTCAGAAGCGCGCGGCAGCGGCCGTGTGGAGCAAGTACTGGCTGTTTCTCGGCTCGTTTATATGGGTTTTCTCCCTCCTCATGACGTTCTCCTATGATTTCCAGGCGGGCGTATCACCCGATGCCAGCACCATTGTGGATGTGATCGGTGCCATCCTCCTAATCGGGATGACCGTGGTCGAATTCTACGTTTGCGACTGGTTTAAACGAGCCGATCACCGCGCCATCTATTTCGGCGTTCGCAACCAGTGCTCGTTCGCCCTTCTGCTCTTCGTCTATTTTATCTACCAAGCGATTATCTATAAAGTGCCGGATTGGTTGGGCTCATTCGGTGGCGGCATCGATTCCTTTGATTGGCTCGGTCCCATTACCCGCCTCACCTACATATTCATCGCGGTCATGACGGCGGGCGTGCAATTGTGGGTGGCCTCGTATTACTCGCGAACCTTGCCAAAGAAGGCGGCGGTATGAATTGGGTCAGCACCGAGATTAAGCTGGATGAGATGGCCGTCGGCGAGAGCCGGTGCGTGAGTATGGGCGATTTAAAAATCGGGCTGTTCCGGCGAAAAGAAAGCGTCGTTGCGCTCGATAACTTGTGTCCTCATCGAAATGCGCCGTTGCATGAAGGACATATTCACGAGGAAGCGGTTGTTTGCCCGTGGCACCAGTGGTCGTTTCGCTTGGCCGATGGAGTCTGTACAAACATTCCCGGCTCGCGGGTCAAGACCTACAATTTAAAACTGATCGATGGGGTGATCTGGCTGGAGGTGTGAAATGTGATGCGAGCATCTACTGATAAATCACGCCATCCACTTCCACCTGGTACCCAATAAGCAACGCCTTACCTCCACGAATTTCGTACACGAACTGCTCGTCCGCGTCGCCCTTATCAAACGTGGTTTTGTAGTTCAGCGTGATGACGGTTATGAAATTGTCGCTCCCCAGGTTGGTGGTGTCGGGCGTCGCGCTCTTCTCTTTGCCTAACCGCTTGCTGAGCCGTCCCATCAGGTCCAGCCAATCTTTCATCGGCGCGGACTTGACCATGCGCTCGCCGGCAGCGTTGTAGATATCGGAATATTTACCGTCATTGTAGAGCGTGTGAAAGTTATCGGAGGCCGCTTCACACAACTTGACATCGCTCTTGTATCCGCAGGCAACCAGCGCGGAAACGACGAGCAGACCGGTCACGAGGCGTAGGGCTTGTTGAATGGTCATGACTGGGTCTACACATGGGCGATTGACGGTTCAAGCGCATTCTCAAAGCCGCAGGTGCTGCGCATCCTCAGTTATGCTCCGTGGATGGGCGAGCTCCGGTCTTTTAAGGGCGCAGCATCCCGTCCTGAACGGACCGCGACGATCTCCGCCAAGATCGCCAACGCGATCTGTTCCGGAGTTTCCGAACCGATATCCAGACCGGCCGGCCCGTGGATAGTCACCGCGCTATCATCCTTGGGCCATTTCCCGGCGGACCGTAGTTCGTCGATCATCTTGGTGGTGCGTTTGCGTGGGCCGAGCACCCCCAGGTAGGCGAGCTTTTGCGTGGCGAGCTGACCCAGCCAATCGCGGTCGGTCTCGTAATGGTGATTCATGACGACGACAGCCGATTCCGCGTTTAGCGGCTGAAGCTGGCGAGGGAGTTCGTGCGGGCGATAGCACAGGACCGCCTGCGCGAGCGGAAATGCGGCTGCATCCGCGTACGTGGGGCGGCGATCGATCACCAAAATATGGAAACCGATTTCCGCTGCCAGTCGGACAAGCGGTTGCGCATCGAGCCCGGCACCAAGAATAACCAGAGGCGCTTTTGGCGTCAACCACGCCGCCAAGACCAGGAGATCCGGCGCGGTCGATTCAAACATCGGCCGCCTTTTAGCACGGGCTAAATCGAGCAACGGTGTGAATAGGTCCGCGGATGGATGCGTAATTTCGACCGGAACGGCCAGTGGCTGCTGCGTAGTGCTCTTGGGCGCAAGACGATGTCTCGTCTGAGTGATCCACGGGATGGGCGAGCCGAGCCGGTTCAATTGCGCAATCGCCTCCACCAAGGGACGGGGACCGCTTGCCGGGAGCGGCTCGATCAAAATCTGGATATTGCCCTGGCAACCGAGACTGGAACCGAACGACCAATCGTCCTGGTCCGTGGTGTCATAGGAGACGAGCTCCGGCTGGTTCGAGAGCAGAACCGCGTGCGCCCGGCTGATCACGTCCTTCTCCAAGCAGCCGCCACTAATCGAGCCGAGCACGCGATCCCGGGCATCGATCAACATGCGCGCGCCCGGTCGGCGGTAGCTCGAGCCCGTTACGGCGAGAACCGTGGCCAAGGCAAACGGCAAGTGGGGGTGTTTTTCGAGATACTGGGCAATCTCAAAGAGTTCTTTCATTCGAATAGTAACCGTCGTTCACATAAAAGGTTTCGCAAGAGCCGGAACTTTACTTCCTTTGTAAAATCGGCAGATACTATCATACGCTCTTTATGTTCACCGTCGCCCTGGGCCATAGCATCGATCCTTTTTCTGATGACGCGATTTCAGAGGTGCTGGAGGCTACGGACGCAGAACTGAAAGGCGCAGTACCTCAGGCGGCCATCTTGTTCGCCGGCGTAGACCATAATCATCAGGTGCTGTTGGATGCCATTTGGGCGCGTTACCCCGGCATTCACCTAGTCGGCTGCACCACGGATGGCGAGGTCTCGTCACGGCATTCGGTTACGCAAGATTCCGTGGTTCTGGCGCTGCTCGCTTCTGATACGATCGAGTTCTCAAGTGGCGTCGGTAAAAAGGTTTCGGAGAACGGTGAAGTAGCGGGTCGCATGGCGGTGGAATCGGCGCTAGCGGCGAGTAAACTTCCGGTAAAACTGTGCATCGCCTTTCCGGAGAGCCTGGCGACGAGTGCCGGTCAGGTGATCCATGGACTGAAGGACGCCTTGGGCTCGGAGGTGCCGATCTTTGGTGGCCTGGCGGGCGATCAACTCCTCTTTCGAAAGACCGCTCAATTTTACCAAAATAAGGTCCTGCAAGATAGCGTTCCCGTGCTCCTGTTGAACGGCCCGGTGAAGTTCCAATGGCAGAGCGCCTTAGGCTGGAAACCGGTGGGTCGAGACGGAAAGGTGACACGAGCGCGTGGTGCGATTATTCAGGAGATTGATGGCCGACGTGCGATTGATTTCTACAAAGAACACACGGGTGGAGTGGAAACGTGGCAGGCGATGGTGGCGAATGTGGTGGCCAATCCGCTCATGGTTCTCATTGATGGCACCTACCACCTGCGCAATGTCATTCGCTTCGATGAAAATAGCGGTGCGCTCGTCTGCTTTGCGGATGTGCCGGAAGGGGCGACTGTGCGAATCGGCCATTGCCTTCGCCCGACTCTGCTCGCCGGAGCGCGAGAAATGCTGGAGCGCTCGCTGGCCGATTTTCCGCACGCCAAATTCGGTCTCTACGTCTCGTGTGCCTCACGCCGCATGCTTCTGGGAACGCAATCGAACCGAGAATCCGAGGGCCTGAACGTGCCCGGTGCTCCACCGTTTCTCGGCTTCTTTTCGTACGGCGAATTTTGCCCGGAAGTAATCAATGGCCCGACACAATTTCATAATTCAACCCTTGTCTTTCTCCTGCTGGGTGAAGCCGCTGAAGTGAGCGAAAGTCCGGCCACTCAGCGCGATCTGGAAAAGCAGGTCATTCTCCTGAAACGGCAGCTGTCCCTGGCAGAACGAGATCGTGAACGGCTCGAATACGTGAAGGACAAGGTCGATTTCTTGATGCAATCGATCGAAGAGACGAGAACGCTGATCCTCGACAAAAATGCCGAGCTCGACCGGCTGAATCGTGACCTGGAAGCCGCTCGAAAAAAGAGTGATGAACTTCTGCTTAACGTGCTGCCGCCAGTCATCGCGGATGAATTGAAAGCGATGGGCCGCGTGGAGCCGAAGGTCTATAGCCACGCCACAGTCGGGTTCACCGATTTCGTGGGATTTACGAGCTTGGCGGAGCAGTTGTCGCCGAGTCTTTTGCTGGAGACGCTTGATCACTGCTTCACGGCGTTCGACGCGATTGTCACCCGGTTTGGTTTGGAGAAACTGAAGACAATCGGCGACAGCTACATGTTTGCTGGCGGCCTGCCAAATGCATCGCACCGGCACGCCATGGACTGCGTGGCGGCAGCACTGGCCATGCGCGATTTCATCGTGAGCGAACGGAAGCGTCGGCACAGCGAGAACTTGCCGGTCTGGGAGATGCGTCTGGGGTTAAACACCGGCACCGTAATGGCCGGGGTGATCGGTCGGAAGAAGTTTAGTTTCGATATTTGGGGGGATACCGTGAACACGGCGTCGCGCTTGGAGTCCTCCGGCGTGGCGGGTAGCGTGAATGTCTCGCACAGCACCTACATCGCCACACGGGATGTGTTCGACTACGAGAGTCGTGGCAAAATCGGAGCCAAGCGCAAGGGCGAACTCGAGATGTACCTCTGCCTGGGGCTCAAGCCGGAATTCCGCGACAAAAGCGGTGAGCCGAATGAGAAGTTTTGGAAGCTGTAAGCGGCGTCCGACCGCAGTTCTCCTCTTTGCAATCACGCCAAGTCAGGCTAATGTCTCGGGTCTAATTTTCTTAGCAATGTCTCACGTCACCGCGCCCTTAAATCCAATCACCTACGCAACTCAGCTGATCCAGCTGGCACCAGCCGTTGGCTGGACCATGAACCAGCTCTCACCCATCGTCACCACGCTCGGCGAATGCCCGCGTCCCTGGTTTCACCGCGCACATCCCCGCCCGAACCAAGAGACACCTCTTCCCAAACTCTATATTTCCACCGGAATCCACGGAGACGAAACTTCCGGCCCGCTCGCTTTGCTGCACGCGCTGCAAGATCCTGACTTTTTCATCGGTTTCGACGTCACGCTCTTTCCCATCCTGAACCCGTCCGGGCTCGCATTAGCCAAGCGGGAAAATGCAGATGGAATTGATCTGAATCGCGATTACCGCAACACGCAATCGGAAGAAGTGAAAAGCCACATTGCCGCGCTCCAAACGCTCGACCGATTCGATGCCGCCATAATGCTTCACGAAGATTTCGAGGGCATTGGTGCCTATTTGTATGAGCTCAATAACGGATTGCCGCCGGGCCTGGGAGCAAAGATGATTCGCGCGATGGGCCAGCACGTGACGATCGATACTCGGCCAGAAATCGAAGAGGTCCGCGCTCGTAACGGCGTGCTCTCCCGCGAAGATCTTCTGGAGCCGGGCCAGCGCATCGAAGATCGCGAGCGGTGGCCGGAAGCGATCTATCTGACGCTCAACCACACCAACGTGACCATTACCTCAGAGACTCCGATGCCGCAGAACATTGACAATCGCGTTGCGGCACAGCTCGCCGCCATTCGAGCCTTGATGGACGAGCTTGCATCCGTTTTAAACAGCGCGGAGACTTGGACCAAGTAGAACCAATACAATGTCTGTTCAGCACAGCTGCGTTTACCTCGTCGGTGCGGGTCCCGGCGATATCGGCCTCGTGACCCTGCGCGCCCGGCAACTGGTGGAAGTCGCCGACGTGATCTTCTACGATTACCTCTGCAACCCTGAGATACTTCGTTGGGCGCGGCCCGAGTGCCAGGTGGTCTACGTGGGCAAATCGGCATCCAATCACACCTTCTCGCAAAAGGAAATTAACCAGCTTTTGATCAACCACGCCCGGGAAGGCAAGATCGTCGTTCGCCTTAAGGGCGGCGATCCTTACGTCTTCGGGCGAGGCGGTGAAGAGGCGCAAGACTTGGTGGAGGCGGGAGTCGATTTTCAGGAAGTGCCCGGCGTCACCTCCGCCGTAGCTGCACCTGCTTATGCGGGAATTCCGGTAACCCACCGCGATCATACCTCGCTGCTCACGCTCGTGACGGGCCATGAAGACCCCGAGAAAGAGGCGTCCTCCATTCCCTGGCGAGAGCTGGCGCACTTGGGCGGCACCATCGTCTTTCTGATGGGCGTGGAACGGTTGCGCACGATTTGCGACAAGTTACTGGATCAATGTGCCGATCCCAATCTGCCGGTCGCCCTCGTGCGCTGGGGCACCACGCCGCGACAAGAATCGATTGAAGGCACACTCGCCACGATCGCGGATATCGCTGAGCAACGTCGTTTCCGCCCGCCTGCGGTGATTATCGTGGGCGAAGTGGTTCGGCTGCGTCGCCACCTGAACTGGTTCGAATCGTTGCCACTTTTCGGCCAACGCATCGTGGTCACACGCACACGCGAGCAATCGAGCCGCCTCTCTGAACTGCTCCGCGCCCAAGGTGCTGACGTGCTCGAGATCCCCACAATCGAGATTCGCCCCATGCCTTGGTCGCACGAAAACCTCGCGGCCATTCAGGTCTTGCCGGATCACTTTCAATGGATCGTTTTTACGAGTCCCAATGGGGTGGATGCGTTCTTTGAAAAGCTAATCGAAGCACAGGGCGATGTGCGTGCGCTCGGCTCGGTGAAACTCGCCGCAGTCGGCCCGTCCACGCAGGAGAAACTGGCAAAGTGGCATGTTCGCCCGAGCTTTATGCCGACGGTTTTCCGCGCACGCGAGCTGGCAGAAGGGTTGCTGAAGCAATTCGGCCCCAACTTCCAAAAGTTGTTACTTGTGCAGGGAAATCGAAACGATCCCGAGCTCGAAACGAGCCTGGAAGAGGCAGGCCATCACGTGACCGCGTGGCAGCTCTACGAAACGATTCCTGCGAAAGATCTCGGCTCCATTGCACGCGTTCGTTACGAGAAAGAGGGCGCGAATTGGATTCTCTTTGCCAGCTCCAGCGCGGTGGAACATTGGCACGATCTGGGTCTCACCACGGAAGGGCTTCAGCCGCACATTGCCAGCATCGGACCGAGCACCACGGAAGCGATCAAACGGCTCGGTTACTCGCTAAAGTTGGAAGCCCCCACCGCAACGATTCCCGCGCTCGTGGATGCCTTGAAAAATGTGGTGGCGAAGGGTGTGAGGCGGGCGTAGACACCCGGAAGGCGCTTAGGTGGCGGGGCGACCACTGTACCGAAGCACAGTGACGAAGTGATTGAGCTTTAGCTTTTGAATCGATTCCGTTTCGATCTGCCTTAAGAAGTCTGGGATTTTGTCGCAATCATTCTCTAACATCTTGATAAAAACCGCCATTTCCGAACGAAGGTCAACCATCCAAGCGATTACGTCATTCTTCAGCAAGTCGACGCACTTCAATGACTCCCTTATCGACTCATCGAACTTTCCATCAAGAGCGAAAGAATATGCCCTGGCTCGTATCATATATACGTCGTTTTTCGAGTTCGGAAACTGATCAATCCATTGAATAAACTTTTCAGGGTTGCTGGCGGAACTTAGATAGGGAACCTCCAGGCTCATTCTGTCTACAGTACTCAACAGGATATTGGGCTCGTCTGCACTCCAACTACAGTTATTAAGACGCTTTCCGAAGGAAAAATGCAAAACATCTGTAGGGACATACAACGGTAGAGCAAACACGAAAACATAAAAAGACTTAGCATCGTAACTTGAACTATCAAAAAAGAAGCCGCCGATGATTCCCGACTTAATCGGTGTTGCTATCAAACGTCCTTGGGTACGAAAGTTGAGATGTTTCTCAATGAATAGCCGAGCAAACGGCTTTATGTCAGAAGTTTTCATGATTTCCGTATCGTCTCACCACATAAAACTCGTACGTTTGTCCTTCCAGTTTATCTGGAGGCACTTCCAGGCTCGTTTGCTCATGGATTTTCAGCCCGAGTTCGCTGATTTTCTGCTCGAGTCGGTACTGCGAAGTACTCCGTTGCTCCACAGCAAAACCGAGGTAGGCATCGGGCTTCAGGCACGATAAGATTTGCGGCAGCCCGAAGTAGTACGGCAGGTAATCGCCGACCAGACCGACCGAGACACCGAAATCGTAGTTTTTCCCGTGCGGCCAATTCGCTTCGCGAAGCAAATTCACCTTGGTGAGCTCGCGATAACAATCCATTTGAACCGCGATCTCCAGCATGCGCGCGGAGACATCCAGGCCATCTAAGGGTCCCGTAAATCCGGCGTGTCGCAGGCCCACTCCGAGCACACCGCTCCCGCAGCCGAAATCGATTCCCGCGCTTGCGCCGTCGATAAATCGCATCATGATTTCACCCGTGCGCCAGGGCACTTCCGTTTCCAGTATCGCATCGTGATACTCGTAGCTGGAACCATCAAACGCCCGCTCGACAGCCGCCACGCTCCCGAACAGCGCCCCCCAAATCGTATCCTCCAGCGGTGACTTCATATTGTTTCCGTAGATTATCGAAATCCGGGTGACCATCAAACTCCCTCTTGGCTAATTCCATATCCTCCTCTAGTGTCCAACTCAGAATACTTATGACGCCTCCGAAAAGCCTCACCCAGCTCCTCCAAGACCTGGTGGCCATCCCCAGCGTCAATCCCGATGGAGAACCGGGAACGGATCGCACGGGAGAACAAGAAATTGCCGAGTACATCGCGGCGTTTCTGCGCCCGCTTGGGGCCGAAGTCGCCCTGGTCCCGGTCCATCCCGGACGGCCCAATTTGATCGCCCGCTTTCCCACCGATAAACCGGTAGAGACGCGCATTACGTTCGCGCCTCACCTCGATACCGTTAGCGTGGGCGGGATGACGATCCCACCCTTCGACCCACAAATCCGGGATGGGCGCCTGTACGGTCGCGGATCGACTGATACGAAAGGGCCCATGGCTGCTGCTCTCTGGGCACTGCAAGAATGGGCGAAGAGCCCTGCCCGCGCTTCCAGCACCGTGGAGTGGAGCTTCTTCGGTCTCATGGGCGAGGAGGCCGGAAATGACGGAGCGCTGACGCAGGCCAAAACGAATTTTGAATCTGATCTCGTGATGGTGCTGGAACCGACCGAGCTGGGCGTGCTCACCGCGCACAAAGGCGTGCTCTGGATCGAGATCACCACAAGCGGTGTAGCTTGCCACGGTTCCACGCCGGATAAAGGGGTCAATGCCATTGATCGCATGGCTGCCGTGCTGCAGGCCCTCTCCCGAACTGTCATCCCGCAACTCAATGAAAAGGTCGATTCCCGGCTCGGTAAAACCACTCTCAGCCCAGGCCTGATCTGGGGCGGACGCAAGGTAAATATTGTGCCGGACGAGTGTAAACTGGAGGTCGATTGCCGCTTTACACCGCAATTTACCCCGGACGAAATCGTCGATTTGATCACACAATCTGTTCTCGCCACGGTGCGACCGATTCGCTCGTTCGCCCCGCTGGCCACCGATGAATCGATACCGCTTGTCATGAAAATCGCCGAGCTCAGCGCCTCTAAAGGACGCGGGTTCACCACCGCCCCGTGGTTCTCAGACGCCGCCATTCTTGCCGCCCCTAACCGCCCTGCCATCTGCATTGGTCCCGGTCGAACCGATGAAATCCACACCAAGGACGAATTTATTCGCTTGGAAGATCTAGAAGCAGGCTATCAATTCTTTAAACAATGGATGCAAACAGCCTGCCAATAAGCGAAACGCCGGGCCCCACCGCTCCGGAAGCAGCGCCCACGCCTGCAAAAACGAGCGGTCGTGCCGTGCTTCTGGCGCTAACGGCTCTGCCGATTTTGCCGCTCTATTTTCTCGTCCAGTTCTTGATGCGACGGGCGCTGAATCCGGGAGAATACGGCCTGTTTCAGACGGCGCTTGCGGAAGCGACTGCGGCGCTGTTTCCGTTCATCGTGGTTCAACTGGCGCTGCTAGATACGCATATCCGCTTGAAAGCAGCTCAAGACCAGCCGGCTTTAGAAAAATTCCTGACCGTGCGCTCGACCCTGGCGGTGCTGGCCACGTTCTTGAACATCCCGTTTGCAATCGGTTTGATCCTGGCGATGGAGATGGGTTTCCCGAAACCGCGTACCGATATTTACATCCTCAATGTGCTGTTGCCCTTGAGCTATCTGCTGGGCTACCTGAGTCTCTATTTTCTAGTGATCGGCAAGCGATTCGTTTTGGCCAATTCCCTGGTGGTCTTAGCTCTGCTGACCCAGCTGGGAGTCTCCTACCAAACAACGAAGTCGCAACCATGGTCGGAGGCAGCTGAGCTCGCGCTGATCGTCGGGTTCGTAATCGTGGCCCTGCCGCTGCTCGGTGAAGATGAAGACGACGAGGAGGAGGTCGACCCCGCTAAAGCGGACCAAACGCCGAAACCGAAGCTGGAGCCTTCTAATCGCGAGACCCTGATGCAACGCGGTGCTGCGGCTATCGAATTCGCGATCAAGCCCCAGTTCTTAGAGCGTTTGGGTGGAATCGCCTGCGCCGTCTTTGCCATTCTGACGTTCACCTGTTCAGACGCCATCGCGTGCCACACATGGTTGGGCTTGGTGAGTGAGGATCGCTGGACGCCCGTCCAACCGGAACGGCTCGATAACTTTCTGGCAGCAGGATTCATCGTCCGCGCCATTGCCGTGCTGGGGTTGATCTTATTCGGCTCGGCACTCTACCTGAGACGGGCTCCGCTGAAACACACGACAAGCGCCTCGGTAACGCCCTACTGGTTTTACATGCTGTTCGCTATCGCGATCCCGCCTCTAATTATCTACGCGCGCAACTACATCGCTGTTTTCTTCACGCCAGCGCCCGATCCGCAAATGGCTGTCTACCTCTATTATTTTGCCACGGCTTTCGTCCCTGTTTCGTTCTTGAATGCGCTCCTCGTCTTCTGTGTTGCATCGAAACGCTACCCTGAATGTGCCCTCGCAGCTGCCTCTGCAATTCTCTATTTCATGTTGCAAATCGGGTTCGGACGCCAACCGGAAAACATGTGCAGCTATCTCTTTGGCGCCAGCCTCTGCGCTCTCCTTTTAACCGCCTTTTTAGGTGTCGTGCGATGGAGCCGAACACAGCCTTAACCCCGGCGCTTGAGTTTTCGATTGTCATGCCCGTCTTCAATGAGGCGGCACACCTGGAATCCAACGTCGAGCAGACGCTCCGCGCACTCCGGCTTCTCGGCCTCTCCGAGATTGTTCTGGCGAATGATGGGAGCCAGGACCAGTCCTCACAAATCGCCGAACGACTCGCCAAGAAATATCCCGGAGAAGTCATTGCCCTGGAGCTTCCGCACGCCGGTAAAGGCGAGGCCATTCGAAAAGGCGTTCACGCCTCCCGAGGCACGTGGGTTGTCGTAATCGATTCCGATCTCGATCTGCCGCCTGAGCAAATCCTCTTTTTTATCGCCATTCTTCGCGTGAAGAAAGCGCATGCCGTGGTCGGTAGCAAACTCCATCCAGACAGTACCGTCTCGTACCCGCTGCGCCGACGCATCTACAGCCTGGGCTACTACCTCATTGTAAAACTCGCCTTCGGCCTGCCTGTACGCGACACTCAAACGGGCCTGAAACTCATTCGACGCGATCTATTCTTAGTCGCCCTGGAATACACGCGGAGCAAGGGGTTCACGCTCGATCTGGAAATCCTCGTCCGACTCGTGCAAATGGGCGCGACGATCGTGGAAGCACCCGTAGTGGTGAACCACAAGATGAAGTTCGGCGGCATCGGCCTGCGCACGGTTCTCCAGATCTTTATCGATACCTGGCATACATGGCGATACACGCGCAGCTCCAAACCGCCCCGAATGATTGTTCCTTAGTCGAAAATCGAATTCAGGGGCGTCAATGGATTCGCCCCTGCGGGAGGCTTGGGGTTGTCTTACAGCTTTTTAGCTGCGTCAAATACATTTTCCACGGTGAGCCCGTACTCCTTTTGGAGACGTTCGTAAGGTGCCGATGCCCCGAATGTTTCAACGCCGATGAAGTGGCCGTGCGAACCGATAAACCGATCCCAACCGAGCCGAACACCCGCTTCGACCGCGATCCGTTTGGTAACGGTGGGTGGCAACACTTCGTCCTGGTACGCTTGCGGCTGGGCCACAAAGAGTTCCCAGCAAGGAATCGCGACCACGCGAACGGCTTTGCCCTCTTCAGCGAGCTTTTCAGCTGCGCCCAGCGCGAGATGCACCTCTGAGCCTGTGCCCATGAGAATGATTTCGGGGGTCGATCCTGCGTTGTTTTCCCAGAGCGTGTAACCGCCCTTGAGCAGGCTCTTCGTCGGGGCGCACTTGGTACGATCGTACGTAGGGATGTTTTGGCGAGTGAGAACGATTACGGTTGGCCCATCTGTGCGCTGGACCGCCGCGAGCCAGGCATAGCAAGTTTCATTGGCATCCGATGGGCGGATGACGTGCACGCGAGGAATGGCCCGCAACGTGGCGAGGTGTTCCACCGGTTCGTGCGTGGGACCATCTTCACCCACGAAAATGGAGTCGTGCGTGAAAACGAAGATGCATTGCAGGTGGCTCAGTGCCGCCAGTCGGATCGGCGGACGCATGTAGTCCGTGAACACGAAGAACGTGGAGCCGAAGGGAATCAGGCCGTTGTAGAGCGATAGACCCACTTCGATGGCGCCCATACCGTGCTCGCGAATGCCGAAGTGCATGTTACGACCGTTGTAACTGCCCTTCAAATAGGAGCCGAATTCCTTGATCCACGTCTTGGTGGACGGAGCGAGATCCGCCGAGCCACCGATCAGGCCGGGCACGGCACCGAACAGAGCCTTGAGCGCGTCGCCGCCGGCGTTACGCGTCGCAACGGCTTTGCCAGCAGGGAATTGCGGCAGGCACTTCTCCAGATCTGGTGAGAGGTTCTTTGTGATAATATCGTTCCAGAGCTTAGCCTTTTCTGGGTACTTGGCGGAATAGTCGGCGAACTTCTTGTTCCAGGCCTCTTCCGCAGCGGCCCACTCGATTTGCTTTTGCGCAAAGAATTCCGTAGCCCGTTGAGGCACCAGGAACTGCGCCTCTTCCGGCCAGCCCAGGTTGCGCTTGGTGGCGGCGACTTCTTCCGGCCCGAACGCATCGGAGTGCGCTTTCGGTGTTCCTTGCAACTTCGGAGAGCCCTTGCCGATCACGGTCTTGCCGATGATAATCGTTGGCTGGCCCTTGATCGATTGTGCTTCGGTCAATGCGGCTTCAATCGCAACTTGATCATTGCCGTTAATGGAGATGACGTGCCAGTGGTAGCCTTTAAAGCGGGAGGGAACGTCGTCGCTGTAAGAGAGCTCCGTTTTGCCTTCAATGGACACGTTGTTGTCGTCGTAGAACCAGATGAGGTTATCGAGGCCGAGATGCCCCGCGAGACCGGCGGCCTCATGCGAAATCCCCTCTTGCAGGTCGCCGTCGGAGACGATCGCATAGACCTTGTGATCGGAAACGGCAAAGTCTTCCGTATTAAACGTCGCTGCGAAAAACTTTTGGCCCATCGCCATACCCACTGAGTTGGCGGTGCCTTGGCCCAGTGGCCCTGTCGTGCACTCCACGCCCTTGGTCTCGTGACTCTCCGGGTGACCGGGAGTCAGGCTGCCCCATTGGCGAAAGCTCTTCAGCTGCTCCAGCGTCATGTCCTTAAAACCGGCCAAGTGCAGAAGCGAGTAGATCAGCATGGAACCGTGCCCCGCAGAGAGCACAAAACGGTCGCGATTGGCCCAGGCGGGGTTCTTCGGGTTGATGTGCAGGAACTTGCCCCACAGCACGTAGGCGAAGTCGGCGCAGCCCATGGGCAGGCCGGGGTGACCGCTGTGCGCTTTTTCCACCGCATCAATGGTCAGGGTGCGGATGGTATTGGGGATTAGGGTCTCGAGGGGTTCCGTGGCGAATTGTGCGGGTTCTGTGCTCATTCGGAGAAGGCTAGTCACGGAAAAATGCGTTGTCGAGAGCGGAGCACGGTCGACAAACGTAAAATCCTCACGGTTCCGTTCGTAATGAGTTATAGACCTGCTGTCGGTTTGGGACAATCAAAGATGCCTGTTGCCGTTGTCTCATTCATCGTCGACGGTTATTATTCCTCGCTTGGCGTCTGGTTAAATTCGAATGTTTCGTTAATCAAATCATCCGAATTCCCTTGCATTAATTCGACTATTAAAGACGTCACATTGTCAGGGGCAAGAACTGGATCTAAGTGAGCTACGCTGATTACAATAACTTTAGCCAGATTTCGAGATTCAACGGTTACTCCAACTTGTCCATTAACAAGTTTTGGGCCGGAGAAAGTCCCCGTCACAATGATTTGCGCTGTTGGCAAAACCCAAACACTTTTAATTCTTAATTTCGTTTTCAACGTTGTTGCTTGAGATTACCTCTAAACGAAATCGGATTTCCTCGGTTTCTTGAATGGGAATCTTATGCTTACCGATCTTGTACGTAAGCAGCGTCATAGCTAACTTGGTGAAACCCTGATCATCAGCCAACGTCGTCAACTTCATAAATAGATCCGATTCGCAGGTCTGTTAGGTCTCCTCGAGAGGGTTGTACTCGTAAGAGGAGTTGAAACCAGCGGTCCAAGCGATCCCCTCCCGGCAGGTGCGGACATGCGGCGGCACGCGCAGAAGATAGTTTCGGCCCGTGGAGGGGCAATTCACCGAGACGTGAAGCGCGAATGCATCGGTATCCGTTGTGGTCGGCACCCGCAGGAGTTTGCGAGCGCCACCAGCGTCGGTATCTTCGTCGATAACAGTTGTCGCCTCTTTGTAAAACCGCTCGCTGCCATAGACCTGGATCATCACGCGCCGCACCTCGGCATTTGCTTCGTCCAGAATCTCGTCCACCGTTAGTTGTTCCGGGTAAAGCACCACTTTAGGTGGGACCAGCACGCCCGCCCAGCGCAGACGCACCTTCAGGTAAGGCGAAATCTTGATGGAAGTCCGGCCCACATCCAGCCAGCCGTCCGCTTCCAGCTTTTCCGGCAGATGCTTTAGGCTCACGCAGCCTTGAAGATCCACATTCGTCAGCGGTCCCAGCTTCTCAGGGAGCGAGGTGAGCTTCCCGCAATTTGCCGCCAGCAGCGACGACCCGGCTACCTGGGCCGATTCCGGCCAGTGCGTGAGATTCGTGCAACCACTGATGTCCAGGAACATGACGTTCATCTCTTCCGGCAGCGCCTGAAGCGACGTGCAATTTTGGAGATAGAGCCAGCCCGTTTTTAGGCCTCGCGGTAGTTGGCGAAGGCGTCGGCAGTTATCAAGCCGGATTTTGTAGGGCGCACGTCCGCCTGAAAAAAGATCGGTCACGCTGTTCGGGAGATGCGTGAAGTCACTGCCAGAAAAGTCGATTGTCCAACTGGAATCGAGCGGGACGGGAGTCGGAGTGTTTCTGGCGACATACTGCGGAGAGGGACGGGGGTAGCTCATGGGATCAATGAACCCGCGAAACGCAGGCTCGTCCATCCCCAGGACGCGCTCTTGCACGCGGTTCTTAACGGGAATTTCGTTAATGTCCGGCGACCGGACCCCGGCTATCAATTCAGTAATGGAAAGTCATTCCCAAAGAGTTGGCTTCCTGGTTAAGCTGAGGAGAATGAAGACGTGTGTGATCACGGGAGCAGCCGGTTTCCTCGCCAGTCATCTGACTGATCTGTTACTGGGCGAGGGTTTTGAGGTTATCGGAATCGATAATTTGATTACGGGGAATTTGGCGAACGTTGAGCATTTTAAGAACGAGCCGCGATTTAAATTGATCCAGCAAGATGTGACGGAGTACCTGGACGTGCCGGGCGAAGTCGAGCGCGTCTATCACTTGGCGTCGCCTGCAAGCCCGATTGATTACCTGGAGCTTCCCATCCAGACGTTGAAAGTCGGCTCACTCGGCACGCACAAGGCGCTGGGTCTGGCCCGGGCGAAGAAAGCGCGTTTTTTACTGGCGAGCACTTCAGAATGTTACGGTGATCCGCTGGTTCACCCGCAAACGGAAGATTACTGGGGTAACGTGAACCCAATCGGGCCGCGCGGCGTCTACGATGAAGCAAAGCGCTTTGCGGAATCGATGACCATGGCGTACCACCGCTACCATGGAATCGATACGAAAATCGTGCGCATCTTCAATACGTACGGACCCCGCATGCGCCTGAAAGATGGGCGCGTGGTCCCGGCTTTTGTCGGCCAAGCGCTGCGTGCTGAGCCGCTCACCGTCTTCGGCGATGGCAGCCAAACGCGGAGTTTTTGTTATGTGTCCGACTTAATCAGCGGAATTTTTAAGCTCTCCAATTGCGATTTCCATGAGCCGGTGAACATCGGCAATCCCACCGAGCTCACCATCAAAGAATTTGCCGAGCGCATCGTGAGATTGACCGGTTCCAGCAGCACGATCACCTATAAGCCCTTGCCTCAGGATGATCCAAAACAGCGTCGACCCGACATTAGCCGTGCCCGGAAACTCCTGGATTGGGAGCCGAAAGTGATGCTGGAAGATGGCCTCACTAAAACAATCGCGTGGTTTAAGGACCGCGTTTAAATCGGAGCGATGTTTGCGGGCTGTCCGCAGATTTGATAGACATGGAGAATGGTGAGTGATTTAGCAGCACGTACGACTCCAGTGAAGTGGTATGAGCTGCCGGTTTTTCGGCAAGTTTTAGGGATCGCGTGGCTGGCATTGTGGCTGATCAGCCTGCTCTCTCTGCTCTCCTACGACCCGAACGACCTTGCGTTTTCGTCGTATCCGCCGAACCCGGTCCCTTCAAATATCATCGGCTGGTTCGGTGCGGAACTGGCATGGTCCCTTTACTGGGGATTTGGCTTCGGTGCCTATCTCCTGTGCCTGCTCTTCTTCTGGTTTTTTCTCGCCTGCATGATCGGTTTGCAGTTGAGATGGCTGTGGAAACCGGTCTACGTGACCCTGTTTTTGATCTCGGCCTGTGGGCTGTTTAACCTCCAGCACACGTATGGCTGGGACGTGATTTCTCGCCAAGCAAATGTCGATAGTCCCGGCGGACTCGTGGGGCTCACGATCATCGACATGACCGTGCCGTACCTCCTCAATCAGACCGGGGCCGCCATTATGTTCGGGCTTTTCTTTGGCGTCTCGACTCTCTTCCTGTTCGATCTGAACCCCCGCACCACATTCCTCGGTGCATTTGCCAAATACAAAGCGTGGCAGGTCGAATCGGAGAGAAAACGGTACATGAACGCCACCGAAGAGGAGCGACTGGTGATTCAGGAGCAGATGCTGCGGCGCAAGGAGCGTGAGGCTCTCGACGAGCTGAAGCGGATCGCCGCCATGAACGAGAAAAAGGCGGTCTCCATCGGGATGAAGCCGACAAAGAAGGACTTCTCGCCCGTTCTAACCAAACCGACGACCCCGGCAAAGACGGATGAAGCGCGAAAGATGGAGGAGCTAAAAGCCGTTGAGCGGGAATTGGAAGCGTTGATTGCCAAGTCTGTTCCGCCCATTTCGCCGCTTACGCCCAAAGCGATCGTGGAGCGAATCGAGCAACCCCGGCTAACGCAGAGCTCTTCTGGCGACATTCTCAAGCCGACTCCGACCGATGTACCGAAGACAGATGAGCCACCGAAAACGGAGGAGCCCAAGCGCGACGAACCGAAACAGGAAGAGCCGAAAATCGACGAGCCGAAGAAAAAAGAAGAGCCCGTGCCGACAGTCGAGCCGACGACCAAAGAACAGATCGAGGCGGCGGTGGAGGAGAGCAAGATTTTACGTCACGAACCGGCCTTTCCGATAGAGAAAGTGGAAGTTGCTGAAACGGTGATCGAGCCTGAGCCGGTGATCCTCAAACCCGACGCGAAGAAGACCGAGCCGCTTCCGGTGATCGAGACGAAGTCGGAAGAAGAAGAGAAATTCAAGGCCTTGCATACGGTGGAGACTTGGGTCGCGGAGACTCGTGGACTGGCCGAAAAACCGACCGTGGAGCGAATTGAAGTCTTCGCCGATGACGAGGTTGCAGTCGAGTCGGTGGACCCTGACGAAGCCGTGGCTCTTTCGCCGCTGAAGACGCAGCCGCTGGAGCAGCCTGTGCATTTCGAGACGCTGCCGGCAGAAGTTCCGCTCGTGGATATTGCCGCTGTCGGAGAAGTGCCTGTAACCGCCGCCGAGCCGTCGATTCGTCGACCGCCGCCTGTGGTGAAAATGACCGCACCCGTGGTCTCCAGCGGTGATTCGAAATCGAATTACAAGTTGCCTGAGATTGAACTACTTGCGGAGCCCGATCGCGGTCGCTCGCCCGGTTTAAGCGATGAGCAACTTCGACAAAATTTGGCCACGATTGTCGATACGCTTCGGCTCTTCGGAGTCCAGGCGTCGCCAGGTGACATCACCCCCGGTGCGACGATTACTCGCTACGAAGTCTACCCGGCGGCGGGCGTGCGTGTTGATAAAATCAGCAGTCTGAGTAAGGATCTGTCCCGCGTGCTCTGCGCTGAGCGCATTAATGTTCTCGCGCCGATTCCTGGCAAGGATTCCGTCGGCATTGAGGTGCCGAATTCAAATAAAGTAGCGGTGTTTTTGCGTGAGCTTTTGGAAAGCCGCGATTGGCACACGACGCGCGCCAGAATCCCGATCGCGCTCGGAAAAGATGTCTACGGCAAGACGCTCGTCGCTGATTTGGCGGAAATGCCGCACATGCTGATCGGTGGCACCACGGGCTCCGGAAAATCGGTCTGTATCAATTGCATTTTGCTCAGCTTTTTGTTCCGGTTCAGCCCGGAAGAGATGCGGCTGATCCTCATCGATCCGAAGCAGGTGGAGATGCAAGTTTACAACGCGATTCCACACTTGGTTGTGCCCGTGGTGACCGATCCGAAGAAGGTGATGCTGGCGCTTAAATGGGTCATCAATGAGATGGAAAAGCGCTACCAAATATTGGCAAAAACCAAGGTGCGAAACATCGCCACGTTTAACGCGCGTAAACGCGAGGAGCAGAAACGCGTCGAGCCAGAACCGCAGATGGAATTGATGGGGCTGAGCGACGAAGATGAGGACGATGACGATTCATCCCCCGCCGTGCAGAGCAGCTCCGTGCGTGTTCCGCGTGAAGACGACATTGTGATTCCGGATCGGCTGCCCTACATCGTGGTGATCATCGATGAGCTGGCGGATTTGATGCAAACCGCCCCCGCCGATGTGGAGAGCGCCGTGGCGCGCTTGACAGCAAAGGCGCGTGCAGCAGGAATCCACCTCATCGTGGCGACGCAAACGCCCCGGCGTGAAGTGGTCACCGGCGTGATCAAAACGAACATCCCGGCGCGAATCGCGTTCCAGGTGCCGAGCGGATTGGATTCGCGCGTGATATTGGACGAGAACGGTGCGGAAAATCTCTTAGGTCGCGGTGATCTGATGTACAAGCCGCCGGGCGTGGGTCGGCTAGTGCGCGGACAAGGTGCCTTCGTATCGGATGACGAAGTGCAGGCGGTCGTGAAATGTTGCGGAGATCAGGCAGCAGCCGTCTTTAACGAAGAAATTCACAGCAAGCTGAGCGGACGCATTACCGAAGATATTTCCGAGGACGATCAACGCCTCATCGTGGAGTGCTTCGAGGTCATTCGACAGGAGCGCAAGGCCAGTACCTCCAACCTGCAACGCCGCCTGCGCCTGGGGTACAATCGAGCCGCTTACGTCATCGATTTCCTGGAGCGCACCGGAGTTCTCGGGCCAGGCGACGGTGCAAAGCCCCGCGAAATCCTCGTCGACCTGGATAGCCACGAGATCCGGTTTTAGGTGAAATTGCCGGAGATTATTAGACCTCGAACTCTGCTTTAACGTCCTGCCAAGGAACCTTTTCTTTCGAGCTGCAAGTAATTAGATCCCGAAGGTTTAAACCTCGGCCATGGTCCGGGAGAGCCACTCGCCGACGAGTCGCGCGACGATTCCGGCACCGGTATCGTTCAGGTGGAGGCAATCGGTGGTGAGGAGCAGACCGTTACGCTGGGAGATCTCGTTCCAAGAGAGGCCCTGGGTGCGCATGGCCAGGGCGTTGTTAATATTGATCAAGCCGGTGCGGTAGGCGAGGCGTTTGGGTCGACTGGCGCGTTCCGAATCGGGCTTTTGATTAGCGCGGAGGTATTCCACCATCGTTTCATTTACGGGGATGTAGGTCGCGAAAAACTCGGCGGCGAGTTTACGAATCGTGGCGTTGTAAGGTGCGAGGCGCTCGTTGGCTTCGTGCTCCAGGTCTTCCCCGATCATCGGTAAGGAGAGCAGCGCTATTTTCGGATGTGAACGCTTTTGAATTCGGGTGATCATTTCGCGCATGTTCTCCTCGTACCAAGCGAGATCCGGGCACGGTACGGGGAGCTTATTGAACTCAATATACCGGACGCGATTCCGTTCACTGAGTGTGCAGTTGACGTCATTGGTGCCAATCATGATGGTTACATAATCGGGCTCATGTGCCAGGACATCGGTCTCCAGCCGCTGCACGGCGTTCCACACGAGATTTCCGTTTTTGCCGGCATTTTTGATTGAGAGCTGGGGAAACCTCTCTTGAAGAATCTGAACGTAGTTGCCGCTCACGGTTCCCTCTGTGAGGCTGGCACCAATGCAGACAAGCGTAGTCATGCGGGGATAATGCCGAGGGTCCACCGATTTATGAACAGAATTTTATTAAAGTCTCAACCCGGCCGAAGGGGTTTTCTGTACCGAAGGGTAAATTAAAGTCATTGCACTTAATCGCATTTCCGCTAACGTCAGGGAGTCAGGGAACGACGTCAGGTTCTGTAGTCCTCATTAAGTTAAACGGAGAACTGGATGAAATTTATTTTGTACACCCTGCGGTTAAAAACAGCTATCTGCGCCACAGGGCCGATGCCGAACATTCTTAGAGTTGAGCCGTTGGATCGATCCACGCAGCCGCTGCCGACAAAGCTCTCAGAAATCAATGTTTCTCTCGACACCAAGCGGGACCGGATTTTCCCTCGCTGATCAGTGGCTGAGAGCCCGATCAACAACTGCGTAGCCAGAGAATCGACTTTGTGCGATTGAGCAGAATCTATCGGTGGGCCTGTTGCCATTCCTGCCACTTTTTCATCAACTGCGATTCATCGACTGGGGCGGAACCATCGTTTGGTTGATCAGGGGAAGAAGGGTTGTCGGAGGCCTGGTCTATATTGGTAATTGATTTGTAAGCAGCGGTCTGCTCAGGATCCAAGACGGGGCGACCGGGCAGTGAATTGGGATCAGGTCCGGGCGTTTGGGCGATGTCGGGAGTGGTGTCGGGTGGCGGAGCGTTTGAGGTGACAATGTTATCGAAAATCTTTGTGTCGCCGGTGATTCCTAGATTGGCGATCTTCCGATTGTCCCGGTAAATGTCCATGGTTCCCGTCGAGAACGACATGACGAAGTCAAAGGTATGACCGCGATACTGGGTGCGGAACATATGGTCAGGCAGGAACTCGAGCGAGATGGAACCATTGAAATGGTTGACGGCGTCCTTAATGGCTTGTACGGCCAGTCGTTTGGAGTAGAGGTCCAGGCGGACGTGGTTGACGATGGAGTAGGGGCCGTGGGCGCTGTCCTCGCCTTGGCCGGGGGGGCGCAGCGGGTCAACGATACAGAGGACGGAAGGGAGGGTGGTATCGAGCGCGACGAGTGCCTCATTAGGAATCTTAGACGTAGAGGTGCTGTCCGGGCCGTTCGGTTGGTAGATGTGAGCACCCTTCAGGAGAGCGTCCAAGCCGTCCGGGATACCGTTGATGCCAACGGAACCGATGAGGAGATCGTCGCGGTAAACCTTCAGCCCACGCGAATCATATGCAACGAGGAAATCGTAATTATGCCCGTCAAAGGGCACACGCAGCATGTGTCGAGGCGTGAAGGTGTCGAGGGGGCCCGGTTGCCCGCCCGCCACGGCCTCTTTAATGAGTGCGGCGGCCTTGCGGGATGTTTTCACATCCAGCGAAATTTCGTCGATGAGCCCGAAGTCCTTATGGGCCGCATAGGCATCGGATTGCGGGGGCTGGGGATCGATCCGGTAGAGGGTAGAGTTGCCAATAGCGGCCAGCGCCTGCACCGCATCCTGCGGGAGTGCGTTGGAGTCGTCAGCGAACGAGGGAAGGACCCCCGATATGAAAAAGAGGGAGAGGACGAGGATTCGTCTGAGGCTCATATTTCGAAGGATGGAGAGTTGTCGGACTGATTACAACTACAGACTGCTGGCAACCGAGAGTTTATACTTCTTATTGAATAAAAACGAGTTTTTACCGGTTATTACTCAATGGTTTTGATTGCGATTTTTTAGCGTTTAGATCACTCCCGCTAAACCAGCATCGCAGCACCGAAGACTCCCGCGCTATCACCCAGGAGAGGGCGAAGCAATGCGCCGTCAAAGGACGGGTTAAAGACTTCACTCGAGAGAAGATCGCGCAGACGTGGGGAATTGTAGAGCGCCTCGATGTTCCCCACGCCGCCGCCTAAGACGATGGCGTGAGGGTCTAATACATCGACGACAACGCTGAGGCCTTTCGCCAGATAATGGAACAGCCGATCCAGTGTCTCGCGTGCGACTGGGTCGGTCTCGATGCTGGCGACAATCTCCTTGAGTTTGCGGTGCTGCCCCGTCTTCTCATGGTAAAATCGTTCCAGGGAGGGCCCAGCGATGAGTGACTCGACCGTCCCGCGCGTGCCGTAGACAGAGAGTGGACCCTCCGGTTCTAACACGATTTGTCCCCATTCACCGGCGATTCCGTGGCGTCCATTCAGAATCTGGCCATTAACGACAATCCCACCGCCAACGCCGGTCCCGAGGATCACGCCGAACACCGTGGGGAAACCGCGACCCGCCCCAAGTATGGCCTCTGCCAGCGCAAAGCAATTCGCGTCATTGGCGATTCGGATTTCGCAACCGATTCGTTTTGCGAGGTCGTCCCGAATCGGTTTCAGGTTCAAGCACTGGGTGTTCGAGCCCTTCAGAGATCCGTCTCCATCATTGACCGCACCGGGTGTCCCGATTCCAATGCACTGCGGAAGCGGCAATCCCGACTCTTGGCTTAATTGCGAGCAAACCTTCTCGATCTGACCGAGGACGTGTTCGTAGCCGCCCTCGGATTCGGTCGGCAAACGGAGGCGACAGATTGGCTTTTCAAACTGGTCATTCTCCAGAATGATCCCTTCGATCTTGGTTCCTCCAAGATCGATTCCCCATCGGTGACCGGGCGCGTTCACGGTCTTATGTCAGGTCTTCGTCCGTGAGCGCATTGACCAGCTTGAATTCCTCAAAGTGGAATTGCGCGTTCACTCGGAAACTGAGTCGTCCCTGGAACTTCCGCTCCAGATCAACGAGTAGATCCTCGTCCTTCGTCTTAAGCCGCTCCAGAACTTGTGAGTTCAGGAGAACGCGAACTTCGCGAACGCTCGGGTGCAGTCGCATCACACGGATCAGCGCACGCTGAATTTCCACGCTCATCGTCTCCGGGCTCTTGATGGTTCCTTTACCTTTACAGACGGGGCATTCCATGTAGACGGCGCGACTGATGCTTTCTTGAACACGTTGGCGCGTCATCTCCATCAAACCGAGCTGGCTTATGGGAAGTAGACTCGTTTTGGCTTTGTCGCGACGCAGTTGATCTTTCATTAAAGCATAGACCTGCTGCTTTTCGTTGGCCCGCTGCATATCGATAAAATCCAAGACGATAATCCCGCCGATGTTCCGCAGACGAAGCTGGCGCGCGATCTCTTCGGCCGCTTCCAAGTTCGTTTGAAGAATCGTCTTATCTTGATCCCGACCGCCCTTGTTACGACCGGTGTTTACGTCGATCGCGACCAATGCTTCGGTTTCATCGATGACCAGATAGCCGCCGCACGGCAGCCAGACCTGGCGTCGGAATGCCGATTCAATTTGTCGCTCGACATTAAACTTCTCGAAAATGGGCGTCGCCTCCGTGTAATGGCGAATTTTGCGCTGCGAACGCTTCGAAATGGGGCCGACCAATTCCTTGATGCGATCTGCCGAGGCGGCATCATCGACGACGATTCGATCAATGTCGTCTGTGAGGAAGTCGCGTACCGTGCGTTCCAGGAGATCGGGCTCAGCGAGAAGGAGCTTCGGGGCTTTGAGTTGATCCAGGTCATCACCGATTCGACGCCACTGTTCCAAGAGCACGTGCAAGTCGCGAACAAAGAACCGCGCCTTTTGGCCCTCACCGATGGTGCGAATGATGAGGCCGATTCCCTCTGGCACGTCGAGTTCCTGGAGGATCTTCCGCAGGCGGAGTCGTTCTTTTGGGTCCTCAATCTTTTTCGAAATACCGAAGGTGTCTGAAAAGGGCATGAGGACGAGGTAACGACCGGGCAAACTGATGTTCGTAGTGATGCGCGGGCCCTTCGTGCCGATGGGGCCTTTACTTACCTGGACGATGATGTCAGAGCCGGGAGGGTAGAGCTTCGGGATATCGTTCTCCGAGATGCGCTTTTCCTTGCGTTTACGCCCGGCACGTTCAATCGATTCAATGGTCGGATCTGCGGCCAGTGGGATGGCGTCTTTGTAGTGGAGGAACGCGTTCTTCTCTAAGCCGATATCGACAAACATCGCTTTAAGGCCTTGCTCCAGGTTTTTGACCTTGCCCTTGTAAATGCTGCCGGAGATTTGGCGATCACTCTCGCGTTCGATGGAGAATTCTTCGAGTTTGCCACCTTCCATGAGGGCGACTCGGCGCTCCAAGCGCTCACAAGAGATGATGATTTCTTTTTCTTTGCCCCGTTTTTTAAGGCCGAGGAAGCCGCGAATCGTATCGAGTATCATAATGGGTAATAAGTAAATAGGTAAAGTTTCTGAGATTGTTACATGGCGCAGCAGGCCCGGATGGAGCATACAGGCGAAAACAGGGGTGATTTATAGGAGAGGCTGGTTTGGGTTTAGGGTGAACCCATGCTCAGTATTGCCTCGATGTATCAGTACGCTGAATACGAGCCCGATAGCGGCAAGGCAGGTAACCAGAAAGGTGCCTCCATAGCTGATAAAGGGAAGAGGAATACCGGTAATGGGGGTGAGTTTCATGTTCATTCCGATATTAATATAAATGTGAGTGAAGAGCATCGTGGCGACGCCGACGGCGATGAGTGACCCTGCGGAATCGCGGGCCGCTGCAGCGACGGAGAGACACCAGATGAGGATGGCGCACTCAGCCAAAATGAGTGAGGCACCGCCCCGGAATCCAAAATCTTCTCCGACCACGGAAAAGATGAGGTCATTATAGCTGGTGGTACTGGGCAGGTAGCCATAACGGCTCTGAGTGCCCTGTTTCCAGCCTTTGCCCTCCAGCCCACCGGAGCCCACAGCGATGAGAGCTTGGTTTGACTGGTAGCCGACCCCTTTTGGGTCCAGATTCGAGTCGAAGAATACTTTGATTCGGTCGACTTGAAATTTCTGTAATTTAACGAGAGGAAGCGATTCGTCTTTCAGGACGACGAAATAATAGACGCTCCCAATGAAAATGCCGATGAGCGCCACGGTGCCGCCCAGGTAGAGAAGCCGTGCGCCCGAGGTAAAAAGAATGACAAAACAAACGGGAAGAAAAACCAGGGCCGAGCCAAGAGCCGGTTGCTTGTAAACGAGGAAGAACGGAATCATGGCTGTAACCAGACAAACCACATACGAGGAGAAATCCTTCGAGCGGAAATCTCTCCATCGCAGATAAGCGGCAAGGAATAAAATATAAGCGATCTTTGCAAACTCAGCTGGCTCGAAATTAAGTGGGCCCATGCGAACCCAGCTGCGCGCGTGATACACCTCTCGACCCAAGGGTGAAAAACAGAGCGCAAGCAGCACAATCGACGTGACGTAGAGAATCGGCGCGAATCGAATGAGGAAGTTGTAGGGAATTGCCGCAAAAAGTACCAAACAGCCGAATCCGACGTAGGTGTAGTGAATTTGGGAGAGGTACGCATCGTGGAGCTTCTCGTTACTCGTGGTCGCGTCTTCAATGATGTAACGACTTGCAAAGCAAAGGGCGAGAAGCAGACTTAGTGCCAAGATAGCGCTGGCGATGCGCAGCACGCGGATAACTTCCATCAGGATGGACAGTGTAAGTCGCGCTCACCGGGAAGGTCGATAAAAAACTCCAAAGGTGCTGCCCACAGATTTGCCAACTTGATGATGAGGCCCTTAAGTGAGCCCGACTACAACCCACCATCCGCACCCAACAATTTTTCCTTACGAACTGCTTTCTGCACGGTGTTTTGGGTCCCTTTCAGTCTGGCTTCCCGGCTGATCACAGCCCGCTCCGCAAAGGCGAGTTGCGTCACCGGCAGATCCGGGAGACTCAGGCAGGTTTCCGTGAAGAAGAGCTGGAAATCTTCCTTGGAGATGGCGTCGGCAGACTTGTTTAGCTTGAGTAGCTCGATGGTGTTCTTCTGTTCCATCCACGGGGTCGGCTCTAGATAGGGACTTCCGCAGTACCCGAGTTGCAGCTCTTTTGCCAGGGACTTGGCGCAGGCCACCACCAACATCAACCTATTGACGTCTTCTTTATTAAACGATGCTGCCCGGAGCAGTGATCGAGAATCTGCGACCAACTCGAAGCATCTCTCCGGTTTATTCTGACACAGAACCGACGATGCGATGAGTTTGTGGAACTTGTTTCGATTCAGCCATTCCCCAGCGATATCAAAATGGGTTAAGCCGAAATACTCCATCTCCAGTTCCTCCAGAGGCACACATTTTTGGTAGGCCTTGTACCAGAGAGCGATCACCTTAGTGGGGAAGAGCTCCATCAGAATCAGCTTGCCCATGTCTTGAAGCATGGCGCACGCAAACTCGAACCCAGTGGATTTGATCTGGAGAGAATCGACCAAAAGCCCGGCGATTAGCCCGGAGTAGATGGAATATTCCCAGAAATTATGATGATTCAGCAGGCGATCACCCTGCCAATCCTCCAGCATGCCGCGCGAGGTGATCGCTAAGTTCCTCGTTCGATCAAGGCCGATGAAGTAGAGCTTTTCGTCGTCCGTCTTGGGTTCTTCACCGGAATCAGTCGCCATGAAGTGCGCGATACCATCCAGCGTTTGACGATATTCCGGGATTTTCGCCAAAGCCCACAGCATATCGTTAATATCCTGGTCCCCCTCCGGATGATCTTGGAAGTAAAGCAGACGCCCCGCCAGGTTGTTCATACGCAGCACAGGCCAACGCTTATCCAGAGCGTCCATCACCGACTTGGAGGTCATGGGGGTCTCGAACCGAAAGAGATCCTCGCCTTGATTCACCATCTCATGCGGGACCATGTAAAAGAGATCGCCAGGATCTCCACCACTCCGGGGAAGCGTGTGGCGCTTATCGCTGATCTCCGCCTGAATTTCGAGTCGGCCATGCGAGAAACGATCGATGGTTTCCAGCGCAGAAAGAATCTCTTCGTAGCTCTGGAAGCGATCATCCGGGTTTTTCTCCATCATCTTTTTGATGAATCGGCACCAGCCATCAGGAACGTCGTAACTCTTCAGCTTTTCAGAGGGAAACGGCTCCGTAAGATGCATCTGACACACCTTATCCGTATCCTCATCCTCGAACGGGTAAACGCCCGTGATCATGTTAAAAATAGTAACGCCCAATGAGTAGATATCCGTGCGCAGATCAGGCTTCCTTTGCAGAATATGCTCAGGAGACGCAAAGGCGGGTGTGCCAAGAAGTTCCTGGTGATCCAACGCACCGCTAGCGACCTCCGAGACACGCCGAGCCAAGCCGAAGTCCGCCAACATGATCGTGCCCCTGGGATCGAGAATGAAGTTCGCCGGTTTAATGTCCAAGTGAATGACGTTGCACTTCACCGCATAGGCGAGCGCCTCGCAGGCCTGCCGGATGAAATCTTTTGCCTCAGACAAAGTCAAAGGCCGGTGCATGTGCAGGAACATCTCCAGGTTGGGGCCATCGATGAATTCCATGGCTAACCACGGGATGCCGTTCAGCTCTCCCACGGAATAGATGGGCACGATGTTCGAGTGCCGCATCTTCGCGATCACACGGGCTTCTTCGAGAAAGTCCTTCAGCGCTTCTTCCGTGCGCAAGTGCCCGAGCATCACCTTAATCGCCACGAACCGCGCCAGTGCTGGATCAATCCCTTTATAGACCTCGCACATTCCGCCCTGACCCAAGCGCTGGGTAATGATGTAATCGCCCACCCGCGCACCGTCGGGCAGAGTAACTGCGGGCTGTTCCTGGGGTGCGTCGTCCTGAGGGACATCCTCCTGGCCTACAGGTGCTTCTCCTTCGGGAACAGGAACATCAAGAGGTTGAGCCAACTCCGGAGAAATTGGAGACTCAAGGTCTTTTTGAAGGGTAACTTCAGAATATTGACCTTCAGACAAGCTCTGGTGCTCAGATTCGTTTTCCATGCTTCACCTAATAGGTAACCTTACAAAACTGAAATGTGCTTAAAGGTTCCCGCCTTGTCAAACATTTGGCTCGGTTTCCTAGCGAAGAAAGTTTCTAGCGATCCACGCTGGAGAACCCATACTTCTGAAAAATGGCCTGCGCACCCGGAGAAAAGAGATAATCCTCAAACTGTTCCGCCGTGTGGGTATCCTTTTGCGCTTCCGGATCGATCACCACCGTGATCGGATAGCGAATCGGCGGAGTCATTCCCTCCGGCACCGTGTAGACGATCTCCACCGATTTACTGGCCAAGGCATCCGTGCGATAGACAAATCCGTAGGTGGCATTTCCCGTCTCCACCGCAGCTAAAGCCGCCCTTACATTCTCCGTGGGCACCAACTGCGGCTGAACCACACTCCAGGCACCAGCTTTTGTCAGAGCAGCCTTGGCGTAAATGCCGACGGGCACGGAATCGGGCTGACCAATGGCGATTTTGTCCGAAGGCACCGCAGCCAGATCAATTAGGGTAGCAATCGGCTTCGCGGGAAGGTGCGATTGGTTCGCAATCACCACCAGCGTATTCGCCAGCAAATCACGGCGTGAACTCGCTAAACTAAATCCAGCGACCATCAGCTTGTCCATCTCCAACTCATCGGCTGAAATGAACAGATCCGCCGGAGCCCCTTGCGCAATCTGGTGCCGCAGCAGAGAACTTGAACCGAAATTAAACTGAATGCTCGCTGCGGTGGGATTGTCGTCCCGATACTGATCCCCGATCTCCTCCAGGGCATTTGTTAAACTCGCGGCGGCGGATACGTGCAGCGGATGGGCGTCTTGCATCATGCGTTGGACTCTGTCCATCGCGTTCTTCAATGCCTTTGAAGTTTCGGCCTCTTGAGGGATATAGATGAACTCGTACCAAACGACGCTTATCAGGGACACGGAGATCACGCACGAAATGAATGTGAGTGGAAGGCGCCCCATTAATGAATGCGAGTTGTGATTAGCCGGATGCATTATAACCATGACATGGACTACGCATCGTAGATCGCTGCGGCCGAGAGATCCGTGCGATACGGGCGAACATCTATGTAGGTCATTCCCGCAGCTTTAGCGGCCTCGAAGCCTGGCTTAGCGTCTTCGAACACCAGGCAGCGATGGGCTTCCACACCCAGAAGGCTCGCTGCACGCAGGAAAAGATCGGGCGCGGGTTTGCCGTGCTCCACTTGATCGTAGCCGATGACATGTTTGATCAGCCCCTCCGGCCCGACAGACACATGAATCAGCTCCAAGCAATACGAACGGTCCGGGGCCGACAGGAACAAAACACGTATTGCTGTCGACGTCGGCGTGGGAGTGATTGACGGCGTTGTGCTGATCGTCGGGCTGGGCGTGGTGGTGGCCGTCTGCGATGGCGTCCAGCTTGGCTGCGCGGGATTATGCGTCGCGCTGGGCGACGGAGTGGTCGTGATGGTGGCCGTGGGGGCGGCGCTGGCCGAGGCAGTCCCGGTTGGAGTGAAGGTAGGGCTGGCGGTCGCCGTGAACGTGGGCACGGGGGTAGACGAAGGGAGGTCGAGGAAGTTGTTGGCGTTGTTTTCGCCCAGCGCAAGCACAGTTTGATCGGTGAGTTGCGTGCTTGCCCCCAGAGCCGAGATGATTGGAGTGCGCAGGAAGTACCGGTAGTTCACCTGCACGCCGATGTCCGGCGGTGGTGTTCCGGGGGTCTCGACAACCTCGCGCACGGTGGGCGGGTACCCCTGCACACCGACGAGCACAGGGATGCAGGCCCCGCCGACGACGTTCATCGCGTAGTCGTCGACGCTGTTTGCGCGATCGGCGGGACCTGATCCATCGGCGTTCGCCTGATAGATCAGTACGTCCTGAATATCGCACGTTCCGTTGTGCACCGTGTTGAGCCCATGGTCGTCGAGAATCTGCAATACGCGGCCAAGGACCTCATTGTCCCCGTAATCCAGGGCGGCGAGGCGAACCCCCGCACGAGTAGCGTCGGCGAGATCGCCGCGCACGGCGAAGACCGAGACGAGCTCGATAATCCCCAGCAGGATGATACCCAGGATGGCCGCGAGCAGCCCAGTTCCACGAAGGCCTGGCCTCGCCTGTGCCGCCGCGACATTCGTCTGTCATGGATCACGGCTCCCTGGACCTCCTCTCAGGGCGGGGTTCCAACGCGTCGCGCGCGGCGCGGCCTAAGGACAAACTCCAACCGTCGCTTGAAATGCGGCATTGCCCAGAAACTGGCGCGGTTCCAGAGTCTCGGAGGCCTGGCCGATGAGCGTCACCGGGATCTCAAGGGGCCAGGAGAGCGAGACGTAGTTGTAGGTGATTTTGACACCCAC
>CAVURW010000169.1:0-24007 GCA_963743595.1 uncultured Verrucomicrobiae bacterium | reverse complement strand
GGCCGTGTCGCGGGTGATGTTCAGCGCTTGCAGGATGGGCACACCGCTGTTGATCAGCGTCCCGAGTGTACGGCTGAAACGTGCAACACCGGTTTTAAGAACCAGATTTCCAAAGCCGGGCACCTTAAGGATGACTTTATCGAAAATCGATTTACCGATAGCGGTGCTGAAGAAGAAGCCGATGCCAAAGTAGAATCCCACCAAAATCCCGATGACAATATACCACTCGTTGACCATGAACCGGCTGAACTCGACCACGTATTCCGTGATGAGAGGGAGCGGTTTTCCATTCAGCGTGTCTTTAAAGATCTTTTCGAACTGCGGCACGACGAACACCAACATCGCCGCCAAAATCAGCATGGCGATTGAGAGAACCACGCCAGGGTAGACCATGGCGAAGAGCACCTTGCTCTTGATTTTCTGGCTCTTTTCTTGGAATTCAGCCAAACGCAGCAGAACGACTTCCATAACACCGCCCGCTTCACCTGCGCGAACCATGTTCACGAACAAGTTATCGAAAATCTTAGGGTGCTGAGTCAGTGCTTCGGAGAAATTGTTACCGGACTGGACGGCCTGCTCCAAATCTTGCATGGTGTTCTTCATCACCGGATTTCGCTCTTGGCGGCTGAGCGTCTGTAAGCTCTTTAGCAGGGGCAGACCGGCATCGATAAGCGTGGCCAACTGACGGGTAAACACCGTCAACACCTTGGAACCAACGCGCTTGCCCCGCTTTTTCAGTGTGGGGCCGGTTCCGCCTCGGGCCTTTTCACCCGTGGTTTCAACGATACGTGTCGGGAAGAATCCGAGCTGCTTGATCTTCGTTGTTGCCTCGCCTTGATCCACGGCATCTAAAACACCGCTGTTTGTTTTGCCGCGTGCATCGACCGCCGTGTAAGAAAATTTGGGCATATTCGTCGTCTTTTAGAGTGTGATTACTACTATCAAATCTTCAGCTGCAAGCCAACGTAAATGCTTGGCTATTAGCAATTCTTTAACGCCTTCGCAGATCTTTAGGTGTACTTAACTACTTCATCTACCGTCGTGTCCCCTGCAAAAATGCTTCGTAACCCGTCCGCCCGCAGCGTGGTCATACCCAGCTCAATCGCTTTTTGCCGGATGACTACAGAGGGAGCTTTCTGCAAAATCAGATCACGAATCGGCTCCGTGATATCCAAAAGCTCGTAGATTCCCTTCCGGCCCCGGTACCCCGTATGATTGCAGTGATCGCACCCCGTGCCGTAGTAGAAATTCTTATCGCCAATATCGTGTGGAGAGATGCCGAGCTGCCGTAAAATGGCGTCTGTGGGCTCGTAAGGCGTTTTGCACTTGGTACAAATACGTCGTACAAGTCGCTGTGCGAGAACCCCTTCCAGAGCGGCAGAAATCAAGAACGGTTCCAGGCCCATATCGATCAAACGGGCGATTGCTCCTGGAGCGTCGTTCGTGTGCAAGGTAGTCAGAACCAAGTGACCTGTCAGAGAGGCCTGTACGGCAATCTGCGCCGTTTCCAAGTCACGAGTCTCTCCCACCATGATCCGGTCAGGATCTTGCCGCAAGAACGCGCGCAGTGCTTTGGCGAAGGTTAAACCGACTGCCTCATTGATAGGCACCTGCTGAATGCCCTCGATTTCATATTCCACCGGTTGTTCGGCGGTGAGGAGTTTCGCATCCGTTGTATTGATACGATTCAAGCAGGCGTAAAGGGTCGTTGTTTTTCCTGATCCAGTCGGGCCAGTCACGATGAAAATACCGTTCGGCTTTTCGATCACCATGCAGAGGTAATCGTAAATATTCTTCGGAATACCGAGGGCACCCAGATCCAACTGTACGGAGCTCCGGTCAAGAACACGAAGCACCACGCTCTCGCCAAACACGGTCGGCAGGGTAGAGACACGTAAATCGACCGGTCGACCGCCCAGCATCGTTTGAATACGACCATCCTGGGGAATGCGGGTCTCCGCGATGTTCAGCTGCGACATGACCTTAACGCGCGCGGTGATCGTGCGTGCGAGCGAACGGGGTGGTGGCGCCATTTCGTAGAGCGCACCATCGACCCGGTAGCGGATCTTGAATTCGGTCTCGAACGGCTCGAAGTGGATGTCACTCGCGCGGGCTTGAATGGCCTGAGAGAGTACAGTGTTGACATATTTGATGATCGGCGCGGCATCGGTATCGGCATCGACATCGATGATGTCCGAGGGCAGACCCGTCTCAATGCGCGCCGGTCCCACTTCGATCTCGGGCGTATCGGTGCCGTAATACTTAGAGATAAGCGCAGAGACTTGAGCGGAGGGCGCTATGTAGATCGCCACCTGGCTCTTCACGGTAAAACGCAGGGTATCCGCAACATCGGAATCGAGCGGATTTGTGCACACCACACAGAGCAAATCGCCCTGTTTCGCAAACGGTAAAACGCCACGGGAACGCGCATAGCTGGGCGGAACCATGCTTAAAATGTTCGGTGGGAACTCGTGCTTGGAGAGGTCCACCAAGTGGGTCTGAAGATTTTCAGCCAGCATCGCATAGAGCTTCGGCGGTTTAATGATCCCGCTCTCGTCCAGAATATCTTCCATCGGACGGCCATTGAGGCTCTGTTGATCGAGCAACTCGATCATCTGCTCTTCATTGATGACTCCGTGTTCCATCAAAAAATTCAAAAGCATTTCAGGATTCATCAGTCCTTATCTCCCATCGTGGCAGAGAGCACCTCATCGGGTGTGGTAATTCCGCCTAAAACCTTGCGAATACCATCTTCGCGGAGTGTTCGCATCCCGAGATCTCGGGCGCGCTGCCGGATCATCGAGACACTGGCGCGCTCATTGATCAACCGCCGAATTTCATCGTCTAACAAGAAGATTTCAAAGATCCCGAGCCGCCCCTTGAACCCGGTGCCCCGACACTTTTCACAACCCCGCCCTTTTCGAAAATTCGCCGTCTCCATCTGCTCGGGCTTCACATTCAGCCCCTTCATTTCCAACTCACTCGGCACGTAGGCTTCAGTGCAGTTGCCGCAAATCTTACGGATCAAGCGCTGGGCCATAATCGCGCGGACGGCGGAGGAGACGAGAAACGGCTTCACGCCGATATCGACCAAACGGGTCACAGCGCTCGGGGCATCATTCGTGTGAAGCGTGCTGAAAACCAAGTGACCGGTGAGCGATGCATTCACAGCAATGCTGGCTGTTTCGTCGTCTCGAATTTCACCGATCATGATGATGTTCGGCGCCTGACGTAACATCGCTCTAAGCGCTGCGGCGAACGTCATCCCCACCTCCGCATTCACAGGAACCTGGTTAATGCCGGAGAGCTGGTATTCCACCGGATCTTCCACCGTGATGATCTTACGATCGGGTTTATTAATCGAATTGAGACAGGCGTAAAGAGTCGTGCTCTTTCCTGAACCGGTGGGCCCGGTCACCAAGAAAATGCCGTCGGGCAGATTCAAAATGCGCTCCATGACGGCTTGGTCATCGGACAAGAAGCCAAGCTGCGGCAGGCCGAGCGTCAAGCTGGTCTTATCCAAAATACGCATGACCACGCCTTCACCATTTGTAATCGGCAGCGTCGAGACACGTAAATCGATGGCGCGATCCCCCTCCAATTTGATTTGGATACGTCCGTCCTGCGGAATACGGCGCTCGGCGATACTCATTTTGGACATGATTTTCAGACGTCCGATGAGCGCCATCTGGAGCTTTTTCGGCACGTCTGGCATCACTTGCAAAACGCCGTCGATCCGGAACCGAATGCGCAACCGCTTTTCCATCGGTTCAATGTGAATATCGCTCGCCTTCAGTTTATAGGCATCGGTGATGAGCGAGTTCACCATCTTCATGATGTGCCCGTCGGTATCCGTCACCGTCTCGGATTCGACGCCCGTCTCTTTTAGGACCAAGTCATCCGCTGCGCCCTTGGTCATCTCGTCCAGAGCACCTGTTGCAGAAGTGAAAAAGCGCTTGATCGCGTTTTGAATCTCCGACTCAGGTGCCACCACCGCTTCCACGGCGAACGGCACTTCCTTACCCAAAAGATCGAGCGCCTCAAGATTAAACGGATTGCGAATGGCCACGCGGAGGATATCGCCTTGGCGTCCGATCGGGACGACCTGGAGCTTGTGAACCAACGCGGCTGGAATTGTCTTTACGATGTCTTCAGGAATGGTACCTATCGTCTCAATCGCCGTTAAACCGGCCTCATCCGCTTCAGCCTGCAGAAGATCCATCTCGGAGATGAGACCGTTCTGAATAAGATAATTGACCGCACCACCAGGCTCCGCTTTTTCCTGTGCGTCATGAGCATCACTGGGGCTTACCCGTGAATGCTTGATCAAAACTTCCAGAGCGTATTCTTCGTTCATCGTCGCCACAAATTTTTATCCCGGAATCAATGTTTCCCCACCTGCTGATCTCCTCAAGGTAGTTGATGCTATCATTGTTGCCAAGCAGAGAGCTGCAACTTTTCACGATTGCGGGAATTCCCTCCTTCGCTCACCGTCTCCCGCGAAAAAATCCGTAAATAGACTCGCTTCTGTAGCCAATTCCGATTTTTACTTAGCGTTTTATGAACAATGTTAAGGTAGGCGTCATTGGCGTGGGACATATTGGTCGTGAACACGCGCGGATTTACTCGGATTTGCCCGGTGTGGAGCTGGTGGGCGTGTGCGATATCGATGGCCAAACGTCGCAACGTGTCGCCCAGCGCCATGGCGTGAAGGAATTTTCTTCCGTGGCGGATCTGGCCGGCTTAGTCGATGCCGTGACCATCGCAACCCCCACTTACGCGCATCATGAGGTCGGTAAGCTCGTCCTGGGAATGGGCGTTCACGCCCTCGTGGAAAAGCCGATCACCGATAGCCCGGCGCAGGCGAAGGAACTCATCGATCTCGCCCAAACAAAGAACCTCGTTTTACAGGTCGGCCACATCGAGCGGTTTAACCCGGCATTGAAAGCACTCGAGACGAAATTAACCCGCCCGGTGTTCATTGAGGCGCATCGACTCTCCACCTATCCCGGCCGGAGCACTGATATCGGAGTGGTGCTGGACCTGATGATCCATGACATCGAAGTAGTGCTACACTTGGTCCGGTCGAAAATCGTGAGCATCGATTCGGTGGGCACCGCCGTCTTGAGCAAAGGCGAAGACATCGCCAACGCCCGGATTCGTTTCGAGAGCGGTTGCGTGGCGAATTTAACGACCAGCCGGATCAGTTTTGAAAAGATGCGGAAGATTCGCGTGTTCCAAGACGACGCTTACCTCTCGCTCGATTACTTTGAGCAAAGCGGCGAGATCTATCAGAAGATCAATTCCCAGATCATCAAAGAGAGCATCGTGGTGGAGAAAGATGAACCGCTCAAGCTGCAGCTCACCTCGTTTGTGGAATGCGTGCGCTCGCGCCAAAGCCCCGTAGTTGGCGGCACGCAGGCGGCGGCGGCGCTGGAAATCGCACTCCTCATCACCGAGCAAATCGCTCAAAAACGTCCCACGATTACGTTCTGAGGATGAAAACTGCGATTGTCATCCCGGCTCGGCACGATGCCACACGGTTCCCCGGAAAGGTGTTGGCTCCCATTCAAGGGCGTCCGATGATTCAATGGGTCTGGGAGGCGGCCAGCAAGTGTCGGCTCGCCCAGATGATTTTGCTCGCTACGGACGATGAGCGGGTAGCGGAAGTGGCACGCGCATTCGGAGCTGAGGTGGTGATGACCAAAAAGTCCCATCGTTCCGGAACGGATCGCATGGCGGAAGTCGCCGATAAAGTGCCCGCGCATCTCTACGTAAACGTCCAGGGCGACGAACCGCTTCTGGTGCCCGGTGCCGTGGATGATCTCATCCGCGGTATGATGGAGAGCCCGCGAACGCCGATCGGTACACTGGCCCATCGCCTGGAAAGTGACACCGAATGGAAGAGCCCGAATGTGGTGAAGGTGGTGGTCGATCGTAAAATGGAAGCGCTCTACTTTTCGCGCTCGCCCATCCCTTTCCAAAAAGCGTTTGATCCCAAGGGCCCCATGCTCCGGCACGTGGGCATTTACGCCTTCCGCGCCAAGGCGCTGGCCACGTTCATTTCGCTCAAACCGAGTCCGCTGGAAATTGCGGAAAACCTGGAACAATTGCGCGCCTTAGAAAATGGTCTCTCGATTCAGGTCATCGAAACGAAGTATCATTGCGTGGGGGTCGACACACCGTCGGACCTTGCAAAAGTAGAGGCGATTTTGCGAGCGCCTGCCAAACCGGATGGCGAACAGAAGAAGATTTCCAAGAAGCTGCGATCGCAACGTAAGGCGAAGACGAAGAAGCAAAAGAGCGAGAAAAGAAGACGATGAAATATATTTTTGTAACGGGTGGCGTCGTGAGTTCGTTGGGCAAAGGCTTAACGGCGGCTGCTTTAGGGACCTTACTGGAGCATCGCGGGCTGAAAGTCGTCCTCCAAAAATTCGATCCTTACTTGAACGTCGATCCCGGCACGATGAGCCCGCACCAACACGGCGAGGTTTACGTTCTAGAAGACGGAGCCGAGACCGATCTCGATCTGGGTCACTACGAGCGGTTCACCTCTGCCAAACTGACCCGCAAAAACAACCTCACTTCCGGCCAGATTTACGAAGCCGTTATCCAACGGGAGCGCCGGGGCGATTACCTGGGCAAAACAGTGCAGGTGATTCCGCACGTGACCAACGAAATTAAGACGCGCATCCGCCAGATCGGGCAAATCCAAGGCTGCAATGTGGTGATTACCGAGATCGGTGGTACAACAGGCGACATTGAGGGCTTGCCGTTCTTGGAAGCGATCCGGCAATTCGCCCTGGAAGTCGGCTCCGATAACGTGCTGTTCATTCACGTGACGCTGGTGCCTTTCATCAAAGCGGCGGGCGAACTGAAATCGAAGCCGACCCAGCAAAGCGTCGCGAAACTCCGGGAAATCGGAATTCAACCGCACGTCTTGATTTGCCGCACCGAGCATCCGATCGAAGGCGAATTGCGCCAGAAACTCTCGATGTTCTGTAACGTCTCCCCGGAAGCGGTGATCGAGGAGATGGACGTGGCGCACACGATCTATGAACTGCCACTGGTGCTTCAGCGCGAGAAACTGGATGAATTGGCCGTGCGCCATCTGAAGCTCGACTTGCCACAGGCCGATATGTCGAATTGGCGCGTTTTTGTCGATCGCATCATCACGCCGAAACATCGCGTTAAGGTGGGCATTGTCGGCAAATACATGGGCAATCAAGACGCTTACAAGAGTATTCACGAAGCGTTGACTCACGCGGGAGCGGCTCATGATACGGGAATTCACTTGGTCGGGATTGATGCCGAGGAGATTGAAGAACGGGGCGTGGAGCGTTACCTGACGGGTCTGGACGGCATTCTCGTTCCGGGCGGCTTCGGCATCCGTGGCGTCGAAGGCAAAATTGCGGCGGCTCGCTATGCACGGGAGAATAATATCATTTTCCTGGGATTGTGCCTGGGCTTGCAGCTGGCGGTCATCGAGTTCTGCCGGAACGTGCTCGGCCTCGAAAAAGCAAATAGCCTGGAGTTCAGTGCCGATACACCGGACCCAGTGATCACCCTCATGGACGAGCAAGTTCAGGTCGTGAAAAAGGGCGGGACCATGCGACTGGGTGCTTACACCTGCCAATTGATCTCCGGCACACGCGCCCACACCGCCTACAGGCGCGATGAAACGTCCGAGCGGCATCGTCATCGGTATGAGTTCAATAACGATTACCGGGAAAAACTAGTCGCCGCAGGGATGGTCATTTCCGGAACGTCGCCCGACGGTAAACTCGTCGAGCTCATTGAACTGGCAACTCATCCCTGGTACGTGGCGTGTCAGTTCCACCCCGAGTTCCAAAGCAAACCGAACCAAGCGCACCCGCTCTTCAGCGGCTTCATCAACGCGATGTTGACGCATAAAAACCGTTAGCGGGGGTAAGGGTAAAACCACTTCCGTACATGAACGCCCCCCCTACACCGACGGTGAAGTAGCAGGTTCCACCGAATTAGTGGGCTTGGTTATATTTTTGATGCTATAATACACTGCGCTATACGGGTACGCACTTGAAGTTAGAAACACAATCGATTGGACATCCGTCACAAACGCGTAGGTGTAATTAAAACGCAAGGCGCGATACGCTCTTTGAACAAAGAAAAACACCGATCCAATTCCTACCGAGATAATAATCAAACAATAGTTCACAAATTCCGATGTTTCTGGCATATGCCGATGAAAGATCAGAGCTATCACGATAGCCAGCAAGGTTACAAGTGCAGCAACTGAGTTCACCAATCCAACGCGCCATTTCCGACCAACGATATCCAGAGCGATATACCGAATGTCCCGGAACGCGATACGGGAATAGTCCTCTTCTGAACCCATCTTTTCAATCAGAAGAAAATGGAAATCGTCCACATAAATGCGCTCGTCCTTATGAGTATTAAAAAGCGTTTTATAGTGAATGTGTAGATTTCTGACGGATACTTTGTGATCGTTCGTATGATAAGACAGCCGCTCCACGGTCTCATAAAAAGTCTCTGGGCGGACTAATCCCCAACATATTGAGCAGTAGATCTTTCCAAATCTCGGTGATTCACAGACGGTGCAAACGAGTCGTCCACAAGATTCACACCCACTCTCTGCTGCATTCTCGGGGTGGATATAGCAACTGGCGCTCCCCGCATCATGAGAACGGGGAAACACCTTTTTCGGATCTGTGGGCACACTCTCTGGGTAAAGCGGGAAGAGCGTCCATCCCACGCGGCAGATCTCGCATCGACCGAAAAGCCGCTCACCCGTAGGGACTGTTTGCAGTTTCTGATGACAATACCCACATTCAACATCCGCCATTTTATTTCCTCACCAGAACAACCCGCGTCCCGCACATTCTATCGGCCAGGGCCCTTCTCTCATTATCAGTCAATACGGAATAGAAACCGAAGCCTAAGGGCATGCTAACAATGGTCCAGAGAGACCGATAAAATGCGCACTTCACGGAGAGCAGCTTGCCCTCGTCCGTGACGACCTTCATCCCCTTCATCCGCTGCCCGAATGTAGCTCCTCTGTACGAAATAAGCCACGTATCGAGTACCACGCGCACGGCACCGAATGCGAGGAGCCAAATGGCCAGGTCGTTTAAAAGCCGATCTGAACCCTCTAATTGAAACACAATCATTTCGCCGCCCAAGAACGCGGGTATCCAAGAGTAGGTGGCATCGATCAAAAACGCGTTACCCCGGGTCCAAAACGAAGCGTAGTTTCTCCGAAAATCGCGACGCCGAATCAACCCTTCGCTCAATTTCTGGAACAACCGGGCTTTGCATTCTGCACAAGCCACGTGGCCTTTTACTTCGGTAATGAGATTCGTCGAAAAGCGGCGTCCGCACTCCTCGCAAGTCTTGAACCTCAACTCCGCTGCGGAGAAACGGGCGAGCGTTGCTTCCTGGGCTTCCAAAATCGTCCGCGGTTCCACGATTCCGGTGTTACCACCCCTCTATTCAAACTGCAAAATCAGAGATCCAAATTATTTCGTTAAATCACCGAAATCGTTGGCACAATGAGCAAAACCGGACGAGGTTGCTTCATGAAGAGGGCAACCATTCTCTTCGAGGAAATCATGTTCGATCTGAATTTGATGTTCTTGGCCGCGATCGCGACCCTCACGTTCCTTAATTTCCTTTCGGTCTGGGCATTGGCGATGCTGTACACGATCTATGTCACGATCGGTCTGTCGATCTCCTTGCTCACGGCGCATCCCGAATCGACGCCACACGCAAACCCCCATCTCCCGCACGTTGATCACGCTCCAGGAAACGAGCATGTATGCCCCCATGCAAATGCATCGGTAACCAAGCCCAACCGCGTGTATCCCTGCAAGGATGACTCGCACGTACGATAGTGGACCGCTTCATTACCCGCTACAACTCCAGCATCAGTTGCCGACTCTCGGCTCGGCGGAAGTGATCGAGACACAACTCCGGCATTTTCGTGTAACTCAAGCGCTCTCGGAAGACCCGAAACAGCTGCCCGATTTGCTGAGCCACTGGGCCCGTTCCGCGCATTCGCGTGCCGAACGCACTTTCGTTCAGTTTACCACCGCGCATATCCCGAACCGCATCCAGTATGCGCTCCAGTTTCTCCGGGTAATTCAAGCGCAGCCACTCGCTGAAAACATCTTTCACACCGTAAGGCAGGCGCAGGACGGTGAAGCCAGCGCCGATGGCACCTGCTGCGCGCGCCGATTTCAAAACCGCCGGGATCTCTCGATCGTTCAGGCTGGGGATGATCGGAGCCATCAGCACGCCCACAGGGATACCCGCCGAGGAGAGCATTTCAATGGCGCGTAACCGATGCCCCGGCAAGCTCGCACGCGGTTCCATTTTCAAAGCGAGCTGCGTATCGAGCGTGGTGATCGAAATGTAGACCTGAACGGCATTCAGAGCGGCGAGTTCCCGCAACAGATCGATATCCCGAGTCACGAGAAAATTCTTCGTAATCAAGGTCACCGGATGACGAAATTCGGTTAGCACTTCCAGGCAACCACGCGTGATTCGAAAACGCCGCTCGGCCGGCTGATAACAATCGGTCACGCCACTGATATTGAGGATCTCCGGCACGTACTTCGGCTTCAGCAATTCCGTGCGAAGCAGCTCAGCTGCCCGCCGTTTCACCATGATCTTCGTTTCAAAGTCCAGCCCCGCTGAGAACCCGAGATACTCATGGTAAGGCCGCGCATAGCAGTAGGCGCAACCATGCTCACACCCGCGATAGGGATTGATCGAGGCCTCGAAGCGAACGTCGGGACTGTCGTTATGCGTGATGACCGATTGCGTGAGATCGTCCAGGAACAGCGTCTTGGGATTCGGAGCGGACTCCGGCTCGTCGCTAGGGTCGGGTTGAACCACATCGGGATCGAGATCGAGCACCTGTTTTTCGAATCGATTCGGCAAATCACGCACGGCTCCACGACCCGTTCTGAGCTTTTCATACAGCGAAACGATCATGCTATAATAATACAAAAGAATAACGATTTGTCAAAGCGCAATTCTCTTTGATTTTAGCGGATTTCACTTTTGACAACGCACCGTAGACCCCGAACATTTCCCAAATGACCAGCGACGGCATTAGCAAATCGGATTGGGATCCGATTCATGAACTGGCTGCGGATCTCGTAAACGCGACGCTTGCCGGAGACCCTTTTTTGATGGAAACGCACCATAAGCAACTGTTCGATGCGCTCGATCTTTTGGAACTCAAATATGGCAGCCTGCCCAGCCTGCTTGCCACGAAGGGAGACTTTTGCGATGAACCGCTTGAAGCGATCGGATATCTGGAATCGGCTTACGCAGTGGCTGTTCAAATTCGGGATGAAAAGAATCAATTGATGATTTCAGAGTCGCTCGCCCAGCGATACTTCGAGTCGCACCGCCTCCAGGAATGCGTACGCTTCATCGGGATTTGCAAAGGGCTTCTGGAGAAATATCCAGACGAGCATTTGGCATCGGAAATCGAAGCGTTGGAAGAGCAGATCAGGCAATCCAAATAGGTTATTGCAGTTTCACCGGGGCCGGGTAGATAGAGGTGTGGTATGTCGTTGAGCTATGAAACGCTGCTGGTTTACCTGGTGGGCTGGGGCGTTCTCTTATTTTTGCTCTCGTGTCTCTACGGCTATTTGATGCAGCCCCGGCGCGCCCTGCCGAAGCTCTCCCAGGAGGCGATTGAGGAGCTGAAACGAGCGGTGGCCGCGCATAAACAGGAGAATTGGGACTTAGCGCAAGAGGCCTACACGAAGGTGCTGGAACACAATCCACAATCGACCGAAGCGCTGTTTAATCGCGCGATCATTTATGCCCGGCAAGCGAATTGGGATGGCGTTATCTCCGATTGCAATTCGATTCTGACGCTGGTGCCGGGTGAGGCACGCGCCTATCGATTGCGGGGCATTGCATTCCGCTCGCGAGCCGAGTTTGACCCTGCTTTAAACGACTTTTGTAAGGCGCTGGAATTGGAGCCGAACTACATGCGGGCTCATTACGATCGCGGTCTGATGTACAGCCTGATTCCTGATCTGAAGAAGGCGTACAACGACGTTAGTGAAGCGATTCTTCTCGGTGAGAAAGGCGCGCGTGGCCTGGAGGGTTTGACCTCCGCCAAGGCGAAGGAATCGGCCGGGTTTATCGAGCGCGGGTTGTTGCCGCAGTGCTACAGCTTTCGCGGTTGGCTGGCTTACGGGCAGGGCGATGTGGCCGGGGCGATTGCGGATCTATCGGCAGCAATTAACCTCGCACCAAACGAAGCGCGACTCTACTACAAACGCGGGTTTTACTATCACACCAATGGCGATTATGCCGAGGCGATTGCTAGTAAGGAAAAAGCGCTGGAACTGAAGGAGGACCTGGCGATTGCGCATAATGGCTTGGCATGGCTTCTAGCCACGTGCGAAAAGGCGGAGTTCCGGGACGGCGCACGGGCCCTGCGTCACGCGATGCGGGCCATGGAGCTGGAGATGAAGCTGGCCTACATGGGAACGATAGCGGCGGCTAATGCGGAAGCGGGGAATTTCGGTGAGGCGGTGCGCTGGGCGACAGAGTTTTTGAACTCGAAACCGCCTACCGAGAATATTGAAATGGGGCTCTATCGTCTGAACCTCTACCAGAGCGGCCAGCCCTATCGGGAACCAAAAGGCCGACTGGAAACGGTGGTCGATATTTCGCTTTAGCCGGAATTACCTCGTTCCACAGGGTGGATTGGGGCAGGCTCTCACGTGTCAACTATGCGATTGCGTCTCCTACTTGCCAGTACAAGTCTCTTTATCCTGGCAATCACCTTGACGCTCGGTGATGTTCCCTTACCAAACACCGATTCGGTGACACTCAGCTCGAAGGCGACCGGCAGAACTTACGCCGTCACCATCCTTTTGCCCAGCGACTACAGCACATCCCACCGCCGTTACCCGGTTCTCTACGTTACGGACGGGCGTTATAACCAGAATTTAGTACGCGATACGGAAGTTGAATTGATCACGAACAAGCAATTGCCCGATCTCATTACCGTCTGTATCGACTACGATAAGGTCACTGAACAAGACCTGAGTCCGATGCGGGAGACCGATTTCTTACCTGCGAATCACGCCGATAAAACGCTCGATTTCTTGGAAGACCAACTGATTCCCTACATCGATCATCAATACCGAACGAAGCGCTACGATCGCGCGTTACTCGGGCATTCGTACGGCGGCGTATTTGCCATTTACGTGTTAATGGAACGGCCTCGACTGTTTCAAAAGATCATCGCGGTGAGTCCGTCGCTGTTTTACGATCAGGGCGTCATGTTAAAGCGTGCCCAGGCGATATTCGCGAGCGATCACCGGTACGAAACACGGCTCGATTTGTCGTTGGGAGGATCGGAAGTCGATCCGGTTGAAGTCGGAGCACCGCAAGCGCTGAAGAAGATTCTCGATTTAGATCAACCGCGTGGGCTCGTCTATCGGTTCACCCTATATCCAGATCAGACCCACATTAGTGTGAAGGATGTCTCGTTTGAAAAAGGGCTCGCTTGGCTCTATTCAGACGAGTAGCGCCATTACTTCTCCCGCCATTGATTTTGCTGAATGGCCTCTGGATCGAGATGGATGCGCCTGCAAATCTCGGGCGGTAACTCGTAGAGATCGGTCTTGGGATTGAGCACGAGCGGAATGATGATGCCGTTATCGAAACCATTCAGCTTCTCAAACGCGAGGTGATCGAAGCGGAACCACCGCATCAAAAAAGATCGCAGCGTGCGTCCGTGCGAGACGATGACCACCGTCTCCGGGTAATCCGGTTCAGAAAAATGTCGCCAGAGACTACCTAGGAATGAGCTGATGCGGTCGTACACATCCGCAGCCGATTCACCCTGCGGAAATCGAAAGAAAAAGCGGCCGTACTCCTCAAAGTGCTTTTGGTACTCGCTGCGCTCTTCAACCGTTTGGAGCATGCCCGCTTCCTGCTCGCGGAGACGAGGTTCTTCCAGCACGCGATATCGAATATTGGAAAGCCCGAGCAAGATGCCCTGTAGGGTTTGGCGCGCCCGCGTATAGGGCGAAAAATAGAACTGAATGGTCCGGTTTTCTCCCAACATTTCGGAGATCTTTCGCCCGACTTCGATGGCTTGTTGGTGCCCATGCGGAGTGAGTTCCACATGGCAATCGGGCTTCTGGCTGTAGATAGTGAAATCGACGTTCGCTTCACTTTGGAGATGTCGAATGAGAAGGATGCGTTTGGGCTTCATCGGAGGCGGAGACATTTAGTTTCGCAGGAAAAATAAGAATCGCAATGGTGGGTCTCGAAGATCGGCGGAGCGCGCCGGGGCGAGGCCTGTTTTCGCTTGCCAAGTGGCTACGGGATGGAAGGCTCAGCGCATGGCTAAACTTACCCTTTTAGAAGAATCCGAAGAGACTTTGCTGAAGTTAGACGAATGTGAATCTACGCCCGTTATCCTGATGGCCGATGAAGAGGAAGAAGATGATGAAGAAGACGATGACGACGAGGAAGATGAGGGCGATGACGAAGGCGGTGAAGAAGAAGAGGAAGAAGATGATGAGGATGAGGATGACGAGGACGAAAAGTAGAAATAGAGTTGGTTCGGCGGTGATTCCTGATATTTTCAGGTGATTGCTGATGAAAGCTCAGGGATCGCTATTCGGATTTCTTATGCTCCTTTTCCTGGGAGCGGGTTTGATCTGCGTACAGGGACAGGACCCGAATGCGGGGAATCCGGCCGATGATTTTGATAAGAAACTCGCTGCTTTGATTGGCGATGACGGCCCGGCGACCGTGGTGCTTGTCGGGTTGCAGGGTCGGATCGCATTTGAAAAAGCCTACGGGCAGATTGATCGAGACAAAAACGTTCCCGCTACCGTTCAGACCAAGTTTCGAATCGGTGGAATCACGAAACAATTCACCGCAGCCGCCCTGTTTTTGCTGAAGGAACGGCACGAATTGACTCTCGACGAGGCGTTAAACAAATACTCCAAGTCGACCGATAGCACGCATCTGCTCGATGTCCTAAAGAGAGCCGATACCCTGACAAACGGGAAGCTCAGCGATGATGCCAACGCCGATTTTTCGAAGCTCGGCCAGGTCGTGGAAAAAGTCTCTAGCGTACCAATCGGCGACTTTTTTCATAATCACTTTTTCGGGTCATTCCAAATGGATAATACCGGAGATTGGGACGACGATTCCCCTCCCACCGGCAGCGCGAAGGGGTACGCCTGGCACGAGGGAAAAGTGAAGCCCAGCCGATGGACCGATGTTGCCAGCTCTTCCGGCTACGGGAACGCCTATTCCACTGCGGAAGATCTCTGGAGATGGACGGAAGGGATGGCCAATGGCCACATTCTGACGGAAGCCGCCTACCAAAACTACCTCTCGCTCGGGCCGTTTACTGAGAAAACGATCGGAGATCAGCGGGTGCTGGAACAAATCGTAAATGAGGATGGAATTTCTGCTGCCGTGCTCTGGTTTCCCACGAAGCGAATGACCGTGGTTGTGCTCACCAACGCCGGACCGGCTCCCGACCAAAAAGACGCCGAGGGCCTCTCCAATCTGGTCTGCGCCGTCGATTGGAAACTCGAGTGGATTCCACTACCTGCAGCATTCAATCTCACGCCGACACCTGGGCCGACGCCCAAGCCCGGCTTTTCATTCGCAGCTCCGAATCCCGTGCCAAGTCCAGGCGCAACCTCTTCACCGGGTCAGCAGGTGGCGGTGCCGGACGAAGTTCTCAGCGAGTACGTGGGACATTTCCATTTTGGCCCTGGCGACGACGCAATTGTTACGAAGCAAGCGGGCTTCCTCTACATGAGCCAAAACAATGCTCCTGCGGAGGTGATGTTTGCGGAATCGAATACAAAATTCATTTGTACCGTGAGCCAGGAAGAGGCGGAATTTAAGCGCGACCCTATGAGTGGACAGATCAATCAATTGATTCTCCACCGCAAAGGAATGAAGATCTTTGGGAATCGAGTGAAGTAAAGATTCGCGCGTGATATTAGAGTTACACCTGTGAAATGTCCCTATCCCTTAGGGAAAGATAGACGCTCCCCGCGAATTGATGCTAACTTTGCTCCCTGAGAGGGAAGGCGATGAATCAACCGGCTCAGAAAATACGTAGCTTACTGTGCAGTGTCGTGTTCACCGACATCGTCGACTTTTCCCGTGAACCGAGTCGCCGTCAAACCGAGGTGAAAGAGCGCTTTGCGGAGCACCTGCGTGTGAGCATGCATAACGCGTCACCGGACGAAGTGATCGTCCTGGATACAGGCAATGGAGCGGCGATGTGTTTTTTAGGTGATCCCGAGGAAGCGCTCTTCTCCGCGCTTTCACTCCAGGGATCGATCGAAGCGGACATGCGGATGCACCATCCTGTTCTGTTCAAGGTGCGCACGGGGCTCAATTTAGGACCTGTGAAGCGTGTTCGCGATATCAATGGAAATCAAAACATCATCGGTGATGGCATCAATGTCGCTCAACGGGTGATGGCGTTCTCCGAGCCCGGAGAGATTCTGGTCTCTCGCTCGTTCTTTGAGGTGGTGGGATCGGTTTCTGATGAATACCGGCACCTGTTCACATTGGTCGGTTCAAAATTGGATAAAAATGAGCGGGAACATATCGTTTACAGCCTGCGCATGCCCACCTCCACGCTCGATTCCTCCATGTTAGATGACGAGTTGTTGGAAGAAATCGCGCCGCATCCGGGCGGACAATCGCTCGGCTCGGGAGACGTTCCGCTCATCATCCTTAAGCAGGTGGAAGTGAAGCTTTCTGAGTTCGTGGGCCCCTTAGCCAGGTTGCTCGTCAAACGGGCACCGAAGGTAAGCAGCCAATACAACCAAATGATCGAGGGCCTCGCCGAAAACATCGCTCTTCCTGTCGAGCGCGAGAAGTTCCTCAAGTTCTGTCGTGCCAAGTGGCCTCCCCGGATGGCGAAGCAACCCGCTGCTAACACAGTACGTCTGGCCGAGATGTCCACCCATAAGCCGGTTAAGCGCTCGTCCATGGTCATCGCCGCCGACGACACGCCGCAAGCGCATTGGACGGATCAAGATTTGGCGCGATTAGAATCGGCCCTGGCAGAATTTGTCGGACCACTCGCGAAAACGCTTATTAAAAAGGAGTCGCTCAAGACTCTCGCGCTGGAAGATCTCTGCCGCCGACTCGCCGGACACGTGACGAATTCAACGGATCGCGAGAAGTTCACGCGCAAGGTCTTTACGCGGGCCCGTTAGCAGGATTAATCACCCCGCAGACCACGAGATCTTCAAAGCGATTCCATTTATATATGTGATCGCGTAGAACTCCCTCTTGGCACATGCCCAGCTTTTCCATGACTCGGCCCGAGGCGGGATTGCGACTGAAATAGGTCGCCTCCACCTTGTGCAGTTCCCCTTGCGTGAACGCGAATCGGACCACCGCTTTTCCGGCTTCCGTGGCGTACCCGCGATTCCAAAAAGGGCGTGCAATCCAATAACCGAGCTCGGCCCGGTGGAATCGGCGCATGTAGTTCAGCCCCATAATTCCCATGAGCTGCCCCTCCGATTTCATCGTGATGGCAAACGTGATTCCCCGACCACGCCGAAACTTATCGGTCTCGCCTTTAATGAAATCCTCTGCAGCACCATCCGGGTAAGGGTGAGGCACGTTCAGGGTTGTATCGGCGACGGCAAAGTCACCTGCAAGGCGTTGGATGACCGGAGCATCGGTCCGTTTCAGAGGCCGCAAGATGAGCCGCTGGGTCTCCAGCCTCGGCTGCTTAGGCGCAGGCAGAGCATGCTTCTTGCGGGGTTTAGTAATGAGGGTGTTCATAAGGTTCCTTTTCAGGGAGAAAAATGTTGTTTAACGGCAAGGCTTTCCGTCTGGGTTGGCGTATGCGGATCTACGGTTTACGACGTTTTCGGGACGTAACGTAAATTCGTCGGGAGGTGAGATCACCAAAGACGAACGTGGCGCAGGGTGCGATTATCTGTCTAGATAATCAAAGAGTCCGTGGGCATAGACTGCCCAAGAGAGCCAAACAATACCGAGGCGGCTAATCGGCTAATAGAAAAGCGATGAGAGAACTCTATTGTTCTACTCTACACCATTCCCAACTTAGCCTTGCCGTCGGGAGAGATCCGGTCTTTGTCCCATGGTGGGTCCCAGACCACTTCCACGGAGGCATCTGTTACGCCGGAAACGACCAAAATCTTGCGTTGCGCATCTGCGGCGATGCTCGGACCCATCCCGCAACCGGGAGCAGTGAGAGTCATCTTTACAGTCACGAACGTTCCGCCTTTTTCATGCGGGATCGCTTCGAGGCTGTAAACAAGGCCCAGATCAACGATGTTCACAGGAATTTCAGGGTCGTAGCAGGTCTTCAGCTGTGCCCACACGGCCGCCTCATCGAAAGGTCCATCAGCAGGAACGGTCGCTGGCATTGCGACCTTCTCTTTTCCCAGAGCATCTGCGTCTTCCGGCGCGATGCGGAACATACCTGAGATCGGCTCTCCATCGGCTCCGGCGACACCCGAGCGGAAATCGATCACGATGGTGTACGATCCACCCAGAGCCTGGGTAATCGAGACCTTGGTACCGGCCGGCAATGCGCGGATGACGCCACTGGGAATTTGCGTCGCCTGCACCTCGCGGCTCAGAGATATCATCTGTTCGATCATCGTCACTAAGGTCTTCTGTTTTAAGGGAAAGTCAATCTCACTTCGCCGATTTATCCGGCTTGACAGTCGGCTTGGCAGAGGGAATCGGAGCTGAAGTTGGTTTGGCTGAACCGGTCGGAGCACCCGTCGGAGTGGGGTTAGCCGTCACTGTCGGGTTCGGAGTTGGAGTCAGAAGAACGGTCGGTATCGGCTGTAAACAACCGGTCGTCAGGATGCCATAATCACCCTCATCCAGCCCGAACACATCGTTGGCCCCTTCGATCTCTGCTGCGTGCGAGCCGTCCGCAAGCTTGGCACCGATGATCAATTTAATCGGGCTGAGCTTATCTTGGTTGATCGTGATCGTGAGATCGGGTTTATCGAGGCCGTCTGCAGGCGTCGGATCACCTAGCCACGATTTCGCACGAATGTGACAGATCAGACTGGCCTGCTGCTCCGCCTTGCCTGAGTCCACCATCAGATTCTTAAAGGCTGGGGCCGTCCAAGTCGCCCCTTCAGTTCGGAAGATTTGGACTTCATTCCTTTGAGCCCGCTTAAAGATAAGACTCTTCACGTTTTTGTTGTCGAGACTCAGCACTTCCACAGACCGGAAACTGTCGTTGTTGGGCGGGAGAAAACCGAGCTCGCCATCGCCGATCGCGTAGACGCAGGAATCGATCGAGGTCTTCACGTAGGTCACCTTGTTCTCGGTTTTCCCAATGTTGATCGTCAATGTGTCGCTGGGATTAAAATCGGTGGAGGTCAGCACGATTTTTCCCAACGGTTTATCCAATCCGAAGACCTTCAGATCAGGCGGCGAATCTTTAATCAATGGCGTACTCTGCAGCCGGGAGATCCGGTCGGCGGCGTCGATCACCTTAAACGAATCCGCAACGGCCAATGGCTTGCCTGCCAGAGACCATGTGGACTTGCCCCGCTCCAAGGCCGCCTTCTTGCCATTGTAATCGTAGGAAAGGGCCGTGAAATTGGTGGTTCGAATCGGTAGGATGTGTCGATCGCGCAAGCTACCCAGTGAACCGATAACGCCCTCCACCGCCGCTTTATTCACCGTAAACACGGAGGTCGTTTGACCCCGTTGCGCATAAAGCTGATCGGCCTTACCTGGAACGGGCCCACCGATCTGAAACGTCAAGTCTTCGGTCTTCCCGTCGATCGTTGTTGAGATCGTGAAGACCTCCGCCGGCGTCGTCAGTCCGTAGGTGCTGGGGTTGGAAGCGGTGTCCGTCACGAAAGCGATCACCCGCAGCGTCTGCAATTGGTTCAGCGACGACATGACAGCGCTGGAATCGGCGCGCGTCACCAGAGGCTTTTTCAAGGTCCACTTCTTATCGCTGCCAGCAACTTTTCCATCCTTGGAATCGGTATCTACCGAGTAGTCCTGAGCGGGATGGGTGGAATCGGGCGGAATCTGAGCGGCAAACCGCACGACCTGATTGATATCAAAATCAAACACACTCTTGCTCCGGAACGAATCGAGATCCTTATCGACGACGGTCTTCAAGTTCGCATCGACATACTTCACCTCTTCGTTCTTCTTCCCTGAACACCGCGCGTAGACGAGCGTCGAGAAAGCGACCTTTCGCCCCAAATAGAGTTCGTTCTGCTTGCCGTCGTCAGTTGTGAAGCGAACGAGACACTCGGGTGTCGGCAGAAGCCCCCAATCCTTCAATTTCGCCTGCATTTCGGAATCGGAACTATCGGAAATCGAGGTGTTTAACTGCGAGTGCGTCATTGCGATCTGCTCCAGGATTTCCTGAACAGTAGCGGAGTCAGCCGGGCAATGGATCGGGGCATCGATCGTCCACTTTCCATTCACCTTCTTAAACGTGAAACTGCCCTATGGCTGAACAGCAAGCCCAGCAGCAACGAGAGGCAGCTGCAGCGGCCAGCGCGAAGAAGGCCAAAAAGAATCGTTACATTGCAGTAAAGACAGAAAAATCTCCCAATAACACCGGAAAGGCCCAAGTCATGATTTTTGATACACAAACCAATCATGTAGTTGGCAATGACGTTTACGATTTAAATGCGACGCCCAAGGTTGGCCAGGTTTCAAAGTTCGACACCTATTCGGCTGAATACGTTGCGGCAGGAAGTTAGTTCGGAAGGGATTTGTTGAGGGACGCTTCTATGAAAATCAATAGTGCCGCGCGGCTGCTGCCCGCGCCAAAAAATTATGTGCGCGGCTTTCTATACGCTCTATCAGTGGTTGCGCTAATCGCGCAAACAGCTATTGGCGCGGCTCCATCCGCCACGCCCGCTCCTTCGCCTTCTAAACTTCCTTTGGCGTCAACCCCGTGGCCACTGCCGTCGTTGGATTATTTTGTCAAGCACTTGCCCGCACCGCCAAAGCAAGGCGGATTTCGTGACAGGCTGGACTTGCAGGACGTGATCGCGCGACAGGCACAGATGACTCCTACTCAATTGCAACATGTGCAATGGTGGTACAATTTCAACGTGTTTACTTTCTCCGAAGTTCTTGGAAGCCATTTTGAGTGGAGCAAATACCCCAAGACAGCCGCGTTTTTTGCCAAAGTTGCCGGGGAAGCGAATATTGTCATTAGCGCCTTGAAAGAACACTATCAGCGATTGCGGCCATTTCAGGCACACCCCGCCCAAGTACACCTTTATGTGAAGAACGAACCGGGTTACGGCTATCCGAGCGGGCATACCACTCGCGGCAGACTCTTCGCATATATCCTAAGCTACCTTGATCCGGAGAAGAGAAGACCCTTCCTGAACGCTGCTGAGCAGGTGGGTGTCGATCGAATCCTTGCGGGCGAGCACTATCAGACTGACCTCGAAGCCGGACGCAAGCTCGGAAAGCTTCTTTATTACAACCTTATGAAGGACCCGTCATTCCGTCAGGAAATGACTGACCTGAGCGCCGCCGAATGGAATAAAGGCAAGCCAACAAAGAAGTAAATCGGTCAAAAGGCTGATTCAAGAGCGGAGCGAGAACGCTCGATCAATCTTCCACGAGTCAATATCTCGCCATTGCCCAGAAGTAGGCATCACCAATTCCACAGCTTCAAACTCGATTTGCTTCGGGATTTTACCTGCCAGTTCGACGCCCAACGCTGCCCTGTCAATTGCAAGCGACGGCTCCCCATACATCAGACTTATATGTGGCCCAATGGCAGGGCAATGCGCGCCCAAAATCTCGGCGGTCGCGCGCTGAAAAATCATTTGCGGGACCCATTTCAAGCATTCGGATAAAGAAGAATGTAAAATAATCGTTGGCGTAGCCTAGACCGGTGACCGCGAAGGAAACTTTGCGCATACCTTCCACTAGCGATTCAACGCAGCTGCGAATATCGAACGACTCAGGTGCGCACTTTCCTGAGCAAAGAGTCATGTGCGGTGTAAAACGAACCGCGCCAAATCCATCCGCAAGACCGTAAATTATTCTCTGCAAGTCCTCTCTCTGCTCGGCCGCTGGAACCAGCCACAGCGCGTATGGTTGCCCGTTCTCGAAGCTCATTATTCCGGCGCTGCGCTCTCTCGCAGTGTTTTAATCGCCAATGCAATCATTTTAAGAAATCATAACCTCATTAGCGGATTCAAAAACCTCCGAAAAATTTCCTCGAGTGAATTCGCCCTCGCTGAGGGGTTCTGCCTGCCAACAAAGACCATCGAGGTGATATGCACGATCAGCGAGGACATTGCTCAAGCTCTCTGGGGTTCTTTAAAGTTTCGCGATTACAGCTTTCACCGAAGCAATGATGCAGGACGGATATTTCCGCAAAGAAAATTTCGCTTTTGATCATACCGCTCTTTTGCACCGCCTCAAGACACGATTCGTCAATTTCCCTCGCTAAAAAATTTAGAAAACTTCCGCCACTTTGATTTGGATCAATTTACGCCGAAAAATCCCTGATATATACTAGATATTGTGCAGACCTTCCCCTTCTCCCACAATATACAGGTGCCGCCAGCGCCTTCTCCAACCCTTGTCGACCCATCTGCTTCGATCAACGAATATGTCGAAAAATCGGATTGGCGAGTGAATGCAAACGCGAATCAAGGCTATTCGCTCGGCGGGATGATTCTGAACATAGCGGGAAAGGTAACGGCGAATTACTGGCTCGATCAGATCTATCCTGAGATGATCGGAAGAGCGCATCGCCACGGTGATTTCCACATTCACGACCTTGATATGTTATCTGGATATTGTGCCGGATGGTCGCTGAGGCAATTGCTCGCGGAGGGCTTTAACGGGGTTCCAAACAAAGTGGAATCGGCTCCGCCGAGGCATTATCGCACCGCGCTTGGCCAGATGGTGAATTTCTTGGGAACTCTTCAGAATGAGTGGGCGGGCGCACAAGCATTCAGTTCGGTAGACACCTATCTTGCGCCGTATGTGCGGGTCGACAAACTGAGCATGGAGGAAGTTGAGCAGGGCATGCAGGAATTCATTTTCAACCTTAACGTTCCGTCTCGGTGGGGCACTCAAACTCCGTTTACAAACCTAACATTCGACTGGGTATGCCCGGACGATTTGCGCAATACTCCGGCTCTAGTTGGCGGAAAGGAATCTGGACTTGTCTACGGCGAGCTGGAACCAGAGATGGAAATGATCAACCGCGCGTATTTGAAGGTCATGACACGCGGCGATTCACATCAGCGCGTCTTCACATTTCCAATTCCAACCTACAATATTACAAAAAACTTTCCGTGGGAGAGCGAGACAGCGGAGCTTCTCTTCGAAGTTACTGCAAAATACGGACTGCCTTACTTCCAGAATTTTTTGAATTCAGAGCTTGAGCCGCACATGGTACGTTCAATGTGTTGCCGCCTGCAGCTTGATTTGCGCGAACTCCTGAAGCGTGGCAACGGTCTCTTCGGCTCAGCGGAGCAGACTGGATCGCTTGGCGTTGTGACAATCAACGCTGCTCGCCTAGGCTATTTATTCGCTGGCAACCTCGACGGACTTACCGAGCGGCTCGACAGCCTCATGGACCTCTGCCGCGAGAGCTTGGAAATGAAGCGCACAGTCATCCAAGAAAACATGGACCGTGGGCTGTACCCATTTACAAAACGCTACTTGGGAACGCTCAGAAACCATTTCTCGACCGTTGGTATCAACGGTTTGAACGAATGCGTTCGTAATTTTACAAGGGACAGCGAGGACATCACCACCGAGTGGGGCCGCCGATTCGCGACACGCATATTGGATCATATGCGCGCTCGCATGATTGAGTATCAGGAAGAGACTGGGCATCTCTACAATCTTGAAGCCTCGCCGGCAGAAGGCGCGACTTATCGATTTGCACGGCTCGACCAGAAGAATCTCAAGGGAATTCTCCAGGCGGGAACGCCGA
>CAVURW010000168.1:0-21771 GCA_963743595.1 uncultured Verrucomicrobiae bacterium | reverse complement strand
TTTTTTGCCGACTAGTATTGCTATATCGAGCTAAGCTCGCCGCTATATCGGTGTCATTCCGAGGTCACTGGCGCTCCAGGGCAGTCATTCGCGTAGGGACACGCCATGGCGTGTCCCTACATCCCAGCCCGTCGGAGATCCCCCGCCAACAAAATGGATTCCCGCCTTCGCGGGAATGACTCGTGTTTCGTGGTGGATCAGTGTCGAGGAAGTAGTTGCCCGAGGGGGATCCCTATCGAAGGAGGTCGCTGTCGAAGGGGACACTTTCGAAGGTGGTCCCTTGACGTGCGAGTGTGGCAGCCATATAGTCTTCGCCCAGTGATAAAGTCAAAATCGGAAATTCCGGCATGCAAAGACGGAGGAGAACATGGACAGGCGAGATTTCGTTAAGAATTCCCTTCTTACGTGGGGCAGCCTCGCGTTGCCGAGGTATCTGGAAGCTAAGAGGATGGGGGGCGGAAGTTCACAGGATCCCTCAGGAGATGCCAAATTTCAGGTGGAGTACATCCGGGATAATATTCCTCCCTTCGAGATTCCTCCCTATCGCGGTCAATCGTACGAAGACCGGGTGCCGGACACGCTGGACATTGCGGAGCGTGCCAGGCTGACGATTCATTGCCTCACTTCCATTGCCGATCCTGCGGCAGACTACGAGGTCTATTGGGCCGCAAACTTCTTTCAAAACCCGCCGATCATGGCGCATGACTTTAATGATTGGGTCCTCGTGTGCGAGAGCATGCAGGAAGATCTGCCCTTGCTCCGGCTGGCAACCGGAGATGACCTGAACAGTCAGGTTGATCCTGCTTGGGCAAAGGTGCTTCTAAAATGCCTGGGGCCGGACGGGCTGATGTACGTCCCTTTCAAGGGACGTCCGTGGAGCCGTCTGCGGGGTCAAGAGATGGACCCGGTGTGGAGGGCGGACGGGAGCAAGACTACGTCCGCCGACATGTCGGTACGTCTGGTGTTGCCGGTTGCATTTCCGATGCTTGCACTTCCAAACGGCCGCCTCATTGCGCTCATTAAACCGCAGTTCGAAGCTGGCCGCGCGGAAATCGGTAAGGGCGGGATTGTGCGCGATCCCGCTGTACGCGAGCGTGTGGTGGCGGATCTGCACACGTGGCTGCACGCCTACCCCGTACAGACACTTGGAACCATGGAATCGCCCTTGCCCGGACGGGATGGCAACATCGAATATTTGTGGCTCATCGGGCCAGGAAAGTGAAGGCGCTCCCGTAGAGGGGAAAGATTCGTATTGCCAAGGGCGGCACTCGTGTATTCTTTCCCCAGATGAATCCGGTGAAGTCTCTTCTCGTCCCGCGCCCCGAGCCTCCGTTCATCACGTTAGTCGTACCCGTTTATAACGAATCTGAATCGATTGCGATTTTCATTACTCGGATTCGGGAGGTGTTTAAGGCCGAATCCTTTCGATACGAGCTATTATTTATTAATGACGGCTCCACGGACGACACTCTTTATTCGCTGTTAGAAGAGTCCAAGAAAGATGCTCACATTCGTATACTCAATTTATCGCGTAATTTCCGTAAAGAAGCCGCCATCACTGCCGGTTTGGATCATGCCAATGGCGACGCTGCCGTGCCGATCGACGTCGATTTGCAAGATCCTCCCGAATTGATTCTCGAGTTCATTAAGCACTGGCAAGAGGGCTATGATGTCGTCTGTGGAGTGCGAGCTGCGCGCAAGAGTGATGGATGGATTAAGCGCTCCAGTGCGGCTCTCTTTTACCGATTGTTTAATGTCATTTCACCCGAGTCATTACCGGAAAATGTAGGTGATTTTCGCCTCATGGATCGACGGGTGGTCGATGCACTTAAGCAGTTTCCCGAGCGAAATCGTTTCATGAAAGGCATTTTTGCTCTGGCCGGATTCAATACAAAAACAATCGCTTATGATCGACCGGAACGAGCCGCCGGAACCACGAAATGGAATTATTGGAAATTGTGGAATTTCGCGTTGGATGGAGTGATCGGATTCTCCACCTTGCCCCTGCGCATCTGGCTCTACTTGGGAGCGGGAATCTCGGTGTTGGCCTTCGCTTATGCCACCTTTCTGTTTCTGCGCGTCATCTTTTTTGGAGTCGATGTTCCCGGCTACGCTTCCATCATGACAGTGATGCTTTTTCTAGGCGGAATCCAGCTGCTCTCCTTCGGTATCATGGGTGAGTACCTGGCACGCCTTTTTATCGAAGTGAAACAACGCCCCATTTACATCATTCAAGGCATGTATGAGGGGGGTGCGCATGTGCCTCCAAACAGCTTGCGCAAGACAAACGGATAAGCCCGTGGTATGAGAGCACGATGGACTTTGTGCATTACTTGCAAATTCTGCTCTTAGGTGTGGTGGAAGGCGTGACCGAGTTCTTGCCGATTTCATCGACGGGCCACCTGCTCATCACCGAGAACCTTCTAGGCACCCATGAGAGCGACGTGTTTAATGTGGTGATTCAAGCGGGAGCCATCGCAGCGGCGCTTCTGGTTTATTGGCCGCGAGTAACGGGCATTCTGCAAAATTTAGAGGATCGCACGACTCGGGATTACGCGAAGAAGATCGTCGTTTCGGTTCTCATCACGTGTGTCGTCACATTCGTAATTACCCAAAAAATGAACCTGAAATTGCCGGAAGAGATCGGTCCGGTGGCTTGGGCGACCTTGATCGGTGGTGTGGCGATTTTGGGCATCGAGTACTTTGCCTCTGGGATGCTGGCCCGCGAAGAGATCACATGGGTGGAGGCGGTGGCGATGGGCCTGGGGCAAGTGGTAGCTGCGGCTTTTCCCGGCGCTTCCCGTGCTGGCACCACCATCATGGTGGGCATGTTACTGGGCCTGCGTCGCCCGGCTGCCACCGAGTTCTCGTTTTTGATCGGAATTCCCACGATGTTTTTAGCCAGTGGTTTTTCCATATGGAAACTCTTGCGGGCCCCGGCTGAAGAGAGCAATCACCAGGCAATCGGACAGATCGCGGTCGATACGGGAATTGGCTTTGTTGTATCGGCGATCGTCGCGTTTTTCGCAGTGAAATGGTTGCTGCGCTTTGTGCAATCGAACTCATTTAATGGTTTTGCCATTTATCGAATTAGCCTGGGAATCATCCTACTGGCTCCCCCGTTTTTACACGGGAATAGCGGGCCGGGAACCGACACGGTTTCCACGGGAGATGCCGTTATCGCCAACGTCGATTCTGACCCCGTCCCGCAACCCCTAACGAACGCACCGCCAGCCTTGCCGATAGACACAAACACGGTGACAAACGTGAGCCCAAACCCGACTCCCACCCCAACGCCCTCACCCTCGCCCTCACCCTCGCCCTCACCCTCGCCCACGCCTACCGCAACGCCGACGCCCACGCCCACAAAAAAGCCGAAGCATCACCGTGACGATGACGCCGAGCTTGACGTGCCGGTGGCCCCCATCGCTCGCCCCTCACCCACGCCTCGCTCTACCGCTCCTGCTGTGCGAGGGCATTAGTGCACTGACCAAATTCAGCAGAGAGCCTTTAGTCGAGCCGCTGGAATGCGAAAACTCTCTCATCACGGAATCTAATTCGCTTCTTGTGAACAGAGCCCTGGAAAAACCTCTCTCGGTAGGCCTCAGGAAAAACGTCTGCCCTCGGCTTTCCCCCACGGAAACAAAAAGTTGAGCGGGTTCCGAGCCACTAAACTTGGAAGAGTATTCGATGTTGACTACCGTGCGCGGCTCGGTCTCACTCGCGGTTCTTTTAAACAAAAGCGCTTCAAGCGGGCGGGGATCCAGAAGCCCAAACGCCAAAACAAGTGCTCGCGAGTTTCCCGACTGGGTCGTAAATCGTTCTCGAATCATCCACGTGTTAGAAATCGTGCAGAAGGCCGACTGACTCGTTTCATAGGCCAGGTAGGCGAAAACCCCCGTCGACATCACAATTCCCAGACTGGCGTAGTAAACGAAGTAGGGATCATGAGGGTTGTTGAGCAAAAAGAACCACCATTGATTCGGAGGAGGAATATTCGCAGAAGACCAGTAGAAGATAATGAAGTAAGCCTGACTTAGAAAAGCGTCAATTCCACAAACACCCCCAAGAATAATGGCTGCCCACCGATTCCGATTTCGTGCCCAGAAAAGAGCAGCTCGCATCCCCTGGGCTCCGAGAGCAGCTCCAAACGTGGGGGCCAAAAAGTCGGCAAAAGCCTTAACCTCCACGGAATTGAAACTCAGCATAGAAACCAGGTAAAGCCCCAGCAAATAAACCGCTGCGATCAGGATTCCACCGAAAGCCGAACTGACTAGACCTAGTGCACAGGCTAAAACGAATCGGAACACTTCCATCTTATTGTCGTGCTGGTAGGCTGGCCGCTCCTTTAACCTCGCCAGTGCAGCTTCGATTTGTGGGGCAGGCGCGGTTGACGGCTCTTGTCCTCCGAAAACGGGTTTGGTCTGTCCCGAAACCAGGAGGCGTTGGCAGGCGTTGAGCACGTCGGGCACTGCAAATATCATGTTTCGCTTAATTGATCCACGCCACCACACTTTGCCCTTATTATCCATGATAAGAAGTCGACTTTTATGAGCGAGACTTCTCTGAAAATCAGTCGACGTTAGAGACTTCTTAAACAAACCCATCCGGTAATAACTCATTGTTTGTCGGTTGAATTTGAAAGGTCCAAACGTGATATCTGTAGCTCGCGTCTGTAAATGGTTCACCACCCGGCTACAAAGGAACGGTACGATGTGATAGGAGGTCAGAGCACAGACCTTTTCAAAAGCGAAACTGTTTTCAGAACCGCGCGTATCCGAAAAGCTGATTCCGATTTTTGCGCTTTTTGAGCCGATGTAGATAATCCATTTCGTAGACATGTACTGTCCGCGTGAGTTGGAATCGACTGCAGCAAGTCTAAGTAAATTAATTTCGGTATAAGGCACCACTTGGCCCACATGAAACGCTGGTAGCATCGAAAACCAACGTTTTCTTAACGAAGTGGTAGAGGGTAAGCGTTACGGAAGTCATTCAGCACTTTGCTACATGCCTGCGTTCGCCCAAAAAAAGCGGCTGTAGGCCGAAGGCCGCGTAAAATCGTTTGATTGCAAACTTATCCGTGCACGCGCTAAACACCCGCGGCGTCTTTGAGATCGCCCATGGTGAAGAGCGACCGCAGGGGCAGATCTTTTGCCGCGAGGTTCTCTTTGCCGCCGGATTGGCGATCGATGACGCAGACGACACCTAGGATTTCCGCACCTTCCGAACGTAACGACTCGGCCGCATCGATTACCGCGCCGCCGGAGGTGATCACGTCCTCAATGATAACGAGTTTTTGCCCGGCAATGGAACCGCCCTCGGCGATTTTGCAAGTGCCGTAGCTTTTCGCTAATTTGCGGACAAATCGCAAAGGCAGACCCGTGAGTTGCGAGATCACTGTTCCGATGGGGATGCCGCCCATTTCCAGCGAAGCCACGGCATCAGCGCCGGGGAACAAAAGCGGAACCATTCCCGCCGCCACCTTCTTCAGCAGTTGCGGTTGCGCTTCGAAGAGATATTTGTCGAAGTACTCGGTGCTTGTGGCACCAGATCGCAGGGTGAAATTGCCGGAGACGTGGGCAGCTTTATAAACCTCCCGCGCGAGAGTTGCGTGGTCCGCCGTGTGTTCCGGCAGTTCGATGGTCGGTTTAGACGGCTTCAGCGCGAGCACTTCGATTTCGACGCGACTGTCTTTAGGGAGTCGCGCGACTTGGACTGTCGAGCGGGCAGGCGGCGCATCCGTAAAATGTTTCGCGTAGACGGCGTTCATCGCTGCGAATTCGTTCATATCGGCCAGAAAAACGGTGCTCTTGACGACATTGGAGAGCGTGAGGCCTTGCGATTCGAGAAGGGCGCGAATATTCGCGATGACTTGCTCCGTTTGCTCGGTAATTCCGCCCTCGATCAATTGCCCGGTCTGACCGACCAACGGGATCTGCCCGGCGAGAAAAACGAAATGCGGTGTGGCGATTCCCTGGGAATAAGGGCCGACAGCGGGTGGGGCATCGGAGGCGGAAACAATCGTGCGTTCTAAGTTCATGGGTCTATTTTACTTCTTCGTACCAGGCCATCTGAATGGCTTCCATAATGCCTTCATTTGATTTGTCCGGTTGATCACCGAACTCCTCCAGCTCAATCACCATCTTGTGAAGCTTGGGGAAACTGAGTTTGAGCGGGTCTTGATCAGGAAACTTATCAATGAGGGCGTACGCGATCTCGTCGGCGTCTTTCCAAGTGAGTTTTTGGGGCATAAGTGCGAAATGACGAGACTGGAAAAGCGACGAAAAGTCAAATCGGATTACTCGTTAATGATCTCACTTTTGATCTCGCCGAGGATGATGAAGGCGGGGAGGTCAGGCAGAAATTCGGTGCGGACGTCGGAGGTGTCGTCCCGAGCGAAAAGGTAGTCGTAGATGTACTGCCATTTGGTATCGCCGTGATTGCGTACAGCCAGCATGAAACCGTGCTCCAGAACATGCTGAGTTCCTGAATCGAGCTTTAAATTAATCCGCGTGGCCAGAGGGATCAGCACATAGTCGTGAGTGGGAGTCGAGGCCATGGTGAATGGCGGGACGGGCCGGACGGCGATGATCCGCAGCGAGCTGGTATCCGATTTCTCAGAGGCCGCCACGCCATTGGCGGTGATCAATTCTTGAACGCCCTTGGATTTCGAGAATTTTTGAACCAAGGGCGTGTAGAGCTTGTTGTACTGCGTTTGGTAGTCGTTTTCTTTGATGGCGGTACAGACTGCGTCGACATCCGCTTCCAGTCCGCTATCGATATCGGAGAGGTGGTGAAATTGATCCGCATTCACCTGCACAGCGGCAATCAAGGTGAACGCGACGAAGAGCCAAAGGCGAGAGAGGTGCACGGAGACGAAGAATTAATTGAGTTTCTGAATATCAACCTTGGGGAGATTGAAATCGGAAGGCAGGTCTGCGAGCTCCCGGTTCCGGATCTGTTCCCCCACTTGCTCGCCGAGTGGGTTGAACTTTGCCAGAACCGCGCCATCAATGACAGACCAATGTGTATCGCTGTGATCGCGATAGAAGAGGAAAAAGAAGTTAAACTGTTCGTGGTGCCCCTGTTTATCGATGAGCAAATGTACGGGGACAATGGTGTAATCCTTGAGAGTGCCAGCGAACGTGCTGGTGTTGGAAGAATCGACGACCAAGTTGAATTTTGACGCGCCGTCTTTCAGATTATCGGTGAAGTGATTCAGGCTGCTGATCACTTGGTCGCGTCCGCCCATGTCCTGCAGATCCGAGGGCGATAGGAGGTCCACCAACTTCGAGAAGTCGGATGTTGAGTAGCAATCCTTGATCGTGCTGATGTCCGAGGTGATCTCAGGATCGATCGTCGGCTCAGGCGCTGGAGTCGGTTCGGCGGGTGCTGTAGGTGTGGAGACAGAATTCGTGGAACTTGTGGAATTCGTCGTTGCATCGGGGTTACCGATGGAATCGATCATCTTGCTTAAATCGTCTGAACCGGACTTGGAATTTTGAGCAAGAGCCATCCCGGGCACGAGGCAAAGAGCTGCAAGCGCGAGCAGGCGAAGGTAGGGAGGTGAGGAGGTCATTCCGGGGTATGAGGTATAGGGCGGCAAGGGGCTGGGGCAAGCGAATTAAGAGGTTGGCATGAAAAAAGAAATTCTTTAACGACACTGAAGATTAAGATGGTATGTAAGTTGCTTCGGCTTGCTAATGCAATTTTGTGAGTGCTTTTCATGAATCTTGGTGCTTTACTACACAGACGAGTTGCGGGTCGTGAGGCTATCCTTGCTGAGGACGCCCCGACTCTCGCAGCAAGGCCCAGGCCAGAACAGGCAGTGCAAACGTTAGATCGGGAATTTAGAGGTGAATCGAATCCCGTGGCTCATGCCATGAGGGAGATCTTGCGGGCATTGCGCGAGCGGCAGGATTCCAGTCGCATCTTGGACGTTATTTTACGCCATTGCTGCCAGCTGGGGCAGGCGGATCACGGTTCCATCGTCCGCGTGATGCGCGAAGTGGGGCGGCTCCGAATTGTGAATGTGCTGGGTGCTGGCTGGACGATCGAAAAGCAGAGTAAGGAACTGAAAGTGGGAGAGGGATTAACAGGTAGGTGCGTGAGCTCCAAAGTACCAATCCTCTGCAATGATACCCGGCGTGATTCGAATTACGTGAGCTTGTTCGAAGACATGCGTAGCGAGCTCATTGTCCCGATCTTTGAGGACGAAGTGGTCTGGGGCGTGATCAGTGTCGATTCCCGTTCTGTGAACGCGTTTTCTGATGGGACCATTCTCTCCGTGATGGTGATGGCGGAACTGGCCTCGTTTGTGATCCGCCTGAAGGACGATTTGACGGCTCAAGAAAAGGAGCTGAAGCGTCGCCAGGAACAAGAGACGGAAAAGATCGTGGAAGTGCTGGTAAAATCATCGTCGGAACTCACCGCGATGAGTCGGGCGATGAACGAGTCGGCGGCCGGAGCAGCGATCCAGGCAGGGGATGTGAGCGTGGCGGCCGATGAGGTGAGTCGAACGGCGCAAATTGTGGCGGTGGCGGTGCACGAACTAGAAGCAAGTAATCGCGAGATCGCGAAGAGCACGGAACAAGCCGCCGAGGTGGCCGCAAATGCGGTGAAATTGGCCCAAAACACCGGCTCTACCATGAAGCATCTCGAAGGAAGCACCCGCGAAATAGGACACATCAGCGGAATCATTTCAAGAATCGCACAGCAGAGCCGGTTGCTCGCTCTCAACGCCACGGTGGAAGCGGCCAGATCTGGTGACGCCGGTAAGGGATTTACGGTGGTAGCTAATGAGGTGAAGGAACTGGCTCGCGAGACGGCCGGTGCCTCTGAGAACATTGCCGCTAAGGTGCAAGCGATCGAGAAAGCGGCTCGGGAGACGCTCGGCGTCATGGAAAAGATTAGCGGAATTATCGGCCAGATGGATGAATTGCAACACATGATCGCGGCGAGTCTCAGCGAGCAGACGGCTACCACACGCGAGATCGCAAAGAACATGGACCAGACGGCTAGGGCAAGCGCGAAGATCGCCACGACGATCGGTTCGGTCGCGGATTCGGCCACGCAAACGACGCGCACTGCGCAGAGTTGTGAAACGGCTGCTGGGCGTTTTTCTCGGCTGGCTCGAGAGCTGCGCGAGCTCGTTTCGTGAGGAATCTCGTTAGCGATCACCCAGCCGATAGAGACTCGCCTTGGCGTACACATTTCCGTGCTTAGCCGCTTTTCGGTACCAAAAGAGCGCTCGGTTCACATCGCGCGGCGTTCCTTCTCCTCGTTCATACATAAACCCAAGCTCGCTTTCGGCGGTCTCGATGTCTTGAGACGCGGCTTGCTGAAACAGGCCCAGGGCCTTGGCGAAATCTCGCGGCACACCATTTCCTCGCTCGTAGCAAGAGCCCAGCCCCTCTAAAGCGGCTGAATTCCCCGCGCTTGCCGACTTCGAATAGAGTTCAAATTCCAAATCGTGATCCTCGTCCACGCCTTGACCGCACCGATACATGTAGGCGAGCAGGTTTTCCCCGTCTGCCTCGTTTTGATCTGAAGCCTTTTGCAGCCAAACCAGGGCCTGATCGTACTCCTTAGTTTGATAACAGAGAGAGCCCATGTAAAACTCGGCAGTCGCGTCTCCACGATCGGCCGCCTTTTTAAAGAAGGGTAACGACTTGCTGAGATCCATGGGGACGCCTAAGCCATAAAGGTAGGTTTCTCCGATCATCACGGAAGCGTTCGGGTCACCGGCCTTATCCGCTTTATCGAGCCAATAATGAGCCTGCCCATAATCTTGCGTCGTGCCCCGCCCGTGCATATACAGTTGCCCCAGCGCACACTGCGCAGCGCTGTTGTTCTGGTAGGCAGCCTTTTGATAATTCTCCTTAGCCACTTGAAAGCTTTGCGGCACGCCCCAGCCCGATTCACTCAGAACACCGTAGAGAAATTCGGATGACGCGTCGCCCTCTTCCGCTTTTTGTTTGAGCGCATCCACATCGGGAAACGGAACGGTTTTCGATGAGAGAATGGTGACGTCTGAGCGAAGGTCACCGCCCTCTTTTCCCGCGACCTTAATGGTGTAGGATCCCGCTGGCAGCTCCACGGTATCTGGAATCGATCCCGAAAAGAGAACCCGGTCCCCTCGATCAATTTCGTACGAGCCGTTGTCGGGAATAGCGAATGAAACCGTGCCGGGCGCTGAGAACGAGCTATTTACGAAGAGCGAGACCACGCGATCTCGAAAGCGAAAGACCCCGAGCGCCAGGCTGATCATCAAAACCGCCGCAGTAATCGAGCCGACGCCGATGCACATCAGGAACAAGCGTCCCTGGCGAGCTGGCGGCTCAGATTTGTGCGGTGTTGGGCCGGGGGACATTCGAAGTAACTTATTTAGAGGTCTTACGCACTATATATAGCAGACTCGGGGGCTGCGGAAAAGGAGTCGCATCGAAATGAGGGTTGAGCCTGGTGTGCGGATGCCGCTACAGTGAGGGTGATCTCTTATGGATGGTAACCCCATTATCCCGATTTTATGGGGCATTCACTTCCCGTTTTGGTTTTTCTGGTACCTAATGGCCATGTTGGGAATGGCGCTCTTTTTGCGTAATGACTGGCCCGCCGAGCGATGGTGGGGAGGCACCGGTGCCTCGATGCTCTTTGTCGTGGCACTGGGCATGATTCTCGTCTCGGCATTGCATAGCGGTGTTCAGCTCTTTTTGGGCTACGAATTTGTCGTCTTGGGCAGCGCTGTCATGCTTTTCGGAGCGGCGGGTAAGGAACTCACTTGGGCCAACCTGGAAGCTTCGATCAAACTCTTTTTACCCGGTCAAATCTTCGGCGCTGGGCTGTTGATGGCACTCAATCTACCGAATGGACTGGGATCGTTTTTGGCGATTTTGGCCCTAAGCTTTCTCGCCGGACTGGTTCCCGTTCACTTTTGGCTGCCGGACGCCGCCCAAGCCGCGCCGCGCGGGGTTGCTGCCTTCGTGCTTTCGGGAACAAAGTCTTGCGGCGTTATGGGCCTTGCCCGTTTTCTCTCTGATCATCCCACGACAAGCGGCGTCCATGAGATGGTGGGCACCATGGCCCTGTGGTCGATCGTGATGGGCGGACTCTGCGCCGCGCCGCAACGGAACGTCCGACGCATGCTCGGCTACGCGTCCATCTCGGGTTCCGGAATGATCGTTGGCGGGATCACGCATCGCGGCTGGATGAGCGACTCGGAATGGTGGGCCGTGGAGATCTCTTTGGTCGGTTGGAGTCTAGGATTGTTCGCGGCGTTCTATGTCTTGGAGCTCGTTGAGAAACCGATGGGCGGTGTTGAAATGCATCGACTCGCGGGGCTTTGGGATCGTAAGCCGGTCTTAGCGGTCATCCTCAGTTTGGCCTTGTTTTCCCTGCTCGGCTTTCCCCCCGGATTCGGGCTCGTGGGTCTCTGGGGCTTGGTGCACTCCAGCTGGCTTCACGGAAACTTCGGGATTCTCGGTGCCATGGCCATTGGACAAATGGGCGTGCTCTATGGCTTTCTTAATGTTGCCAAAAACATTTTTTGGTCAGCGCCCCGTATGAATTAAGATAGCCCGTCATGTTCACGAACATTTCCGCTTACTGCTTTGCGCCCCTGGATGATCTCAAGGTCCTTCGAGAGCGATTGTTTGAAGCGTGCAAGGAGCGAAAACTCAGAGGCACGATTCTAATTAGCGGCGAGGGGATCAACATGTTTGTTGCCGGAGAGCGGGAGGGAGTCGATGCCTTGGTGGAACTGGTGCGGGCTGTCCCTGGCTTGGGAAAAATCGCGCCTAAATATAGTGAGAGCGCGGAACAACCGTTCAATCGAATGCTCGTGCGCATCAAGAAAGAGATCATCTCCTTCGGCGTCGCAGGCATCGAGCCCGGTCGCTACACCTCCACGAAATTAAAGGCGGCCGAACTGAAATCATGGCTCGATGAAGGCCGAACCGTCACCTTGCTCGATACTCGGAACGATTACGAGGTGAAGCTCGGCACGTTCAAGAATGCGACGCACCTGAACATTCACCATTTTCGCCAATTTCCAGATGCGGTGCGTCAACAGTTACCCAGCGAGTTGAAGCAGCGCCCCATCGTCATGTTTTGCACCGGCGGAATTCGATGCGAGAAAGCGGGACCGTTCATGGAAAACGAGGGATTTGAGCAGATCTATCAGCTCGATGGCGGAATCCTCAAATATTTTGAAGAATGTGGCAGTGCGCATTACGACGGTGAATGTTTTGTCTTTGATCGACGAGTCGGTGTCGACCCCGCCCTCCAAGAGACGTCCAGCGCCCAATGCTTCGCCTGTTTGGCACCACTGACCGAGGCCGAACAGCTCGATCCCCGGTTTCAACCGCCCAAAAGCTGTCCCTACTGCTTTCAGCAACTGGAGCAGACCGTGGAAGAGCGCATCCAGCATCGGGAAGCCCTTCTGCGTCAGCTCACGCAACCTTTGCCCGGTTCGACGCCCTATCGACAGAAGAGGCCGATAGCCGTTCCAGTCGAACTGAGCGGAGCTCCTTTCATCGAATGTCTTTCCAATGTCTTGTCACATATACCACTGAACGAGCACGCGCAGCATGTCGCGGAAGGCAAATGGTTCGAGCACAAGTCGAATCGACCGGCGAGTGCCGACGAAAAGGTGAAGGTGGGAGAGCGTTACTATTTCTGGGCTGGCGACGCTACGGAACCCGACGTCGCGGCGGAGGTTCGCATCGTCCACGAAGATGAGGCCCTGCTGGTGGTCTGTAAACCGGCGCCACTGCCCGTCCATCCCAGCGGGCGATTCAATAAGAACACGCTGATGCACTTCTTACAGCTGGCCTACCATCCGCAGAAGCCTCGGCCCGCGCACCGGCTGGACTCGAACACGCGTGGACTGCTTGTCTGGACGCGGACCCGCCATTTCGCCCGACTGCTCCAGCCTCAATTTCAGCGGGGAGCGGTGAACAAGCTCTACACGGCTCGGATCATCGGGCATCCCGGTTGGACCCAAATCCGCTGTGAATCCAAGATCAGTAAACAACCGGTCGATGCGGGTGGTCGCGACATCGATGAAGATGAAGGGCTCGAGGCAATTACCGAGTTCACCCTACTCGAACCGCTTCTCGATGGCACAAGCTGGGTCCACGCCCGACCCATCACGGGACGGACCAACCAGATTCGCGTGCACCTCTGGGATCTCGGCCACCCCATCGTGGGCGATCCACTTTACCTAGCCAACAAACAACTCGGCGAGAAGCAGACCGTCGCGTTAACCGACCCACCCATGGAACTGGAGTCGAGCGAGATCACCTTCATTCATCCGACTTCGAAGCAGCGGGTGACGTTTCGTGTGCCGCAGGAACTGAGCTTGCGTCGTTAAGTTGAGGGAGTAGCCCTTCACGGAAACTCGGGTACTGCGGCACCCAACCCAAGGCGCGGAGCTTCGAGTTGCGAATACGCTTGTTGGTAAGCCCCCGCTTTCGGTTTGGATTCGCCGGGCCTTCAGGAGGAAGCGGACGCTGCGTTTGAGCACTGCACCACTGATAAAAATCGCGAGCCAGCGTAGGACCGTCATCGACAGCATTATAGATATTGCCGGGCAATCCAAATTCGATGAGGCGTACGATCGCCGAAACCAGGTCGTTCCGGTGAATCTGATTCATCCAGCGTTGCCCACCCTCTTCCAGCACTGCAGTGCCTGACAGAAATTTATTCCAGCTAATCGAGCGACCCGGTCCATAAATGCCGGCGGAGCGAACCACAATTGCCCCGGACGCAAGGGCCATTTGCTCCGCCTGAACAAGTAGCCGTCCCGTCTCAACCGTGGGTTCCGTCGGCGACCCTTCATCGACCCACTCGCCGGATGTTTGGGCGTAGACGGAGGAAGACGAGACAAACAGAGAACGGGCCGAATTCTTGAAATCGTTCAGATGCTTAATTCCATTAATAAATACACGCTGGTACGCTTCTGGCCCGCCTCGGCTCGACGAAGCGCAATGAACGATACAATCGAACGGCTCAATAGAATCGCTGAGACGTGTCCAATCAGCGGCATCACTCACATCGCCCACGAAGGGTGAAATTGACTCGGCCTCTAAATAGGCAACGTTCGTCGGCGTGTGGACCCAGCCGAAAACCGAAGCAGCCGAGGCTCGGAGTGCTTGAGCCAAAGGGAGGCCTACATACCCACAGCCGATAACTAAAAAACGTCTATTTGAAGGTTTGAATGTAGAGGCCACGATCTCCATTGTCTTGGTTGGTGACGAGCTTGGCAAAAACCTTCCCATCGGAACGACTCCACTCGGGCGAACCATCGGAGGTGAGGCCTTCCACCCAGGTAAAACCCGCTGCCTCCTGAGCCAGGATCTTCTGAACCTCTTCCCGCGTGAGAGACCCCTTGCTCTTCAGGCTGGGATCGCGGAGAAAGATCTCGATGGCCGCATGCCCTGAATCCATCAGAGCGGTAATCGAGAATCCGTCGTGAAGAAAGAGGTAGCCACTAGGCTCTTGCATCGCGGAACCGAACTCCTTTCTGAGCTGGCCGATATCGTCGCCGATATTGCCAAAGGCGAGGCTCGTCGTCAGACTGAACGTAATTAAGACATGATAATGTAAGCGTGACATGGTTGGTTTGAAATCTACGACAAGAGAATGCCTGATCACCATGGCGCGAAGAAATAAAAAAAGTTGGCCTGATAATTGCACAAGAGCAATGGAGGGAAGGGCTGTCTAGGCATTGTAGGTAGCCCAAACCGACACAAACGCTTGTATAAGTGTATGAAATCCAAACTAATTTCCATTGCTAAACAAACTCGGACGGGCTGCCATGCTCAGACGACCGTGGAATTTTCGATGATTCTGCTGCCCTTTTTCATCATTATTTTCGGCATCATCGACATCGCCCAATACTACTTCTACGACGATTCGTTGCAGAACGCGATGCGGGAGACCGCTCACTTCACGGCATCTGGAAGCATCATTCCTGAGACGACGACGGGGACGAACTCTCTGGGCCAGACTACGAATGCAATCGAATACTACCACGGCGTAGCAGTCGATCGACCGATCAATGCGCCCTCTTCTACGAATCCTGCTTCACGTAATGAATGTTCGCAGATGTTCTTCAGAAGCAACATCATTCTGCCTGGGATTACTTGGGATAGTAACTGCTTCCTGACGAGTCAAACCAACCAGGTTCCCTACCTCCCAACCACGACGATGACGACGATTGGCAGTGTAGAGATTGTTTCGCTGACTGACTCGAACTCAGTAAATGGCCCTGGCGGTATCGGAGATTACGTTGAAATTGTCGGCACGGCACCCGTCAGCTCGATTACCCCGATTACCGATTATCTCACAGGTTACTCTCGCGCAGACAAGGGGTACATGCTCCGCTGTGCAACGATTACAAAAAACGAACCCAATACCCTGAACTTCTCCGCTTACCCGGCAACGAATAACCCTGAATACTAAACAAATATGAAAAGCTACCGTCAAAAATTAAAGGACGCGCGCAAGCGCTGTAAGAGTCAGGCATTCGTTGAGTTTGCTTTGGTTCTTCCGATGATGCTCATCTTGCTCTGCGCTGTATTTGATTACAGCCGGATGATCTTGCGCATGGAAATCATGGCGATGGTTGCCCGCGAAGGGGCCAATACCGCCACCCGCCAGCTACCTGCGAACGCCTTCATTGTAGGTGCTCATGCCATTTACGAAGCCGGTAACTCTGTTGGTCTCGACTTCGACTCTTCCAACGGTCAATCGATCATTACCCACGTTTGGTACTCAAGCACCAACGCAGCACTGCCTTCGAACGAAGTGCTGCTGATGGATAACACGCTCCTCAATCAGACGAACATCGCCCTTACCGATCCGAACCCAGCAAACTGCGTCGCCACGACGGGTATGTTGTCGGGCGGTACAGGCCAAGGCTTCGATCTCTATCAAAGCGATACGAATCTGGCTCCTGTTAATCCAAACGTTGCCAACTCCAGCCACATCCTTCCGGCTCAGACGAATGCATGGACCTCATTCACTCGTCAGTTACCGTTCCCTGGTAGTAACTTGGTTAACAACGATCCCCGTGGTCTCTACGCGGTTGAGTTGGAATATACGAATACCTTCATTTCTCCGATTGGCAGCCTGATCGGCATGGTCACGCCGAATCAGTTGTACGATTCCGCTTTCTACGGGACGATCACTTCCGGCGCGCAAACCACAATTTCTATTGCGCCAGTACCGACGCCGACCCCTCCGCCGACGCCGACGCCGGTTCCTACAGCAACGCCGACGCCGTCACCGTCGCCGACGCCATCTCAGTCGCCCACCCCGAGTAAATCTCCGACTCCGAGTCATACTCCAGTGCCGACAGCATCGCCGACGCCGACTCCTTCCGCTTCGCCGACGCCGACGCCTTCGCCGACCTACGGATACGGTATCACCCCGACCCCGAGCGCGACACCGAGTCCGACGCCTTCTCGTAGCCCGACGCCATCACTAAGCCCGACACCGTCGCTGAGCCCGACACCGTCGCTGAGCCCGACACCGTCTCGTAGTCCTACGCCGACACCGTCGCTGAGCCCAACGCCGTCGCTGAGCCCGACACCGTCGCTGAGCCCAACGCCGTCGCTGAGCCCGACACCGTCGCTGAGCCCAACGCCATCGCTGAGCCCGACACCGTCGCTGAGCCCGACGCCAACGCCGTCGCCGACGAAGACTCCGACGCAAACTCCAACGGCAACACCGACACCGTCGCTGAGCCCGACACCGTCGCTGAGCCCGACACCGTCGCTGAGCCCGACACCGTCGCTGAGCCCGACACCGTCGCTGAGCCCGACGCCATCGCTGAGCCCGACACCGACACCGTCGCTGAGCCCGACGCCGTCGCTCAGTCCGACACCGTCAATGAGCCCGTCGCCGACTCCGACACCGTCAAAGAGCCCGACACCGACACCGTCGCTGAGCCCGACGCCGTCGCTCAGTCCGACACCGTCAATGAGCCCGTCGCCGACTCCGACACCGTCGAAGAGCCCGACCCCGACACCGTCGCTGAGCCCGACGCCGTCGCTCAGTCCGACACCGTCAATGAGCCCGTCGCCGACGCCAACGCCTAGCCCGACGCCGACACCTTCGATGAGCCCGACGCCATCGCCTACTCCTCGTCCTGGTCACTAAGCTCGAAAATGAAGGAGCCTTTCCCTGAGTGGGGAGGGCTCCACAATCCTAAATCAAATGAAAATTCGTACGATTCATTGCAAAAAATCAGCCCAGACCTTTGTGTTTCTGGTTATCTCCCTCACAGCGATCTTCTTGTTGTGTGGGTTAGGGATCGATACAGGGCTGCTCTTCCTTTCAAAAGCGAGATTAGCCCGGGCCTGCGACGCCGCTACCCTGGAAGCTGTAGGCAACTTCCAAATCACAACCTCCAGTCCTGAAAACAATCGTCAGGCGGTTGCTGAACTCATGCGGAATGTTGCTGTAGCCAACTACTCGGACTTATCGGTTATTGCAACGACGCCCTACCTCCCAGGGGTATCGCCGAACTTTAACACATCACCAGTTATGTTGCCGGGAAACATTCCTGGTACTCAATTTGAGTATGACTTCTTTCCAACGGCGATCACAACTGCCTCGCCTTCGACTCCCTCATTTATTGTTTATCTGCAGTGCGGTCAAGCTGGTAGTATCGTCCAAGCGACCTGTGTAGCGAACTACCCGACCAAAACCTATTTCATGGGATTCGCCGGTCCCCAGTTTGAACACATCGGTGTGGCTAGCTCGGCACTCGCAAAGCGTAACCCGCGTCTCGTTGTGGTGGTGGTCGATAGATCATCCTCGATGCTAGGCAATTACGGTTGCTCTACGCTCCCTCAAGCGGTTGCGAACTTCATGTCGTACTTCGATCCGAACAACGATAGCATTGGATTAGTCTCCTTTGGAAGTGGTGCACGTATTGAATTTCCCCTTACGACAAACTTCATCTACGCAGCAACGAACGATTTGAGCGATACAGTAGATCCTGATAGCCTTGGGTATTACCAGTCGTTGCCCGACCCTGAAGAGGATCCCGTGGCGAATCCTGGCTACTGGACCAATGGTCCGCGCCGCCTGAAGTTCGGAGGGTTCACCTGTGCCGACGAAGGGATTCGGCTTGGTTTGGAGATGCTGATGAGTAACGCGGGCTTTAATAACCCAAACATTCAAAAGATCATGGTTATCTTCACGGACGGAGCTTGGAATACGGCTCGAACGCTGGTGGCTGCACCTGGATACACGAACACGGTTCAGATCGCTCCGTCTGCGGTTGCTTGGACGACTGCTCCCTTCTACATGCCGACTCTTACGCCTTACGCCTCGTACACCAATTCATTGGGTGCTGCTGGAGCAAATCAGCCAAACGGCTTCACGGTGGGTGGTGCGTACGGACAGGCAGCTCAGCATACCAATGATGTCATGCAGTCTGTTGACAGTCAGAATGAGAATGAATCAGCCCTCGGTGGGAACTTCTCTCAAGCCATGCGTGAGGGTGGGCCAACCAACGTTGTTGTCACTGCTGTTGTCGGAACAAACGCTCTGTCTCAGCCGATGTACACTTCTAACTTGAACGTCTGGGTCCCTGTCGGCGCGGTAGATTATACCTACCATGCGGATGGGACTCTGGATACGAACAAAACAGTGGTTTCCCGCTTGTCCCAAGCGTTCTGCGAGACCAATACTGCGGCGTTATTTACGAATATCATTGTTGAGGCCGGGGGCTCCAATGTTCTCGTTGTTCCTGGATATGTCGCTGATGGTACGGTGTGGAACGACTTTGAAACTGCTTGTACGCAGAACACTTACAACGGTTATAACGCCGATAATTACTGTGACCAAGCTCCTGGGTCGTCGACAGCGTGCGGTTACATGCCGGACGTCACGACCAACCTTCAACCCAACTCGCCGACTCCCGCTTATAATATTAATTCCGGTATTCGGCAGGCGCTGTTTCGTAACTTCATGAACTTGTTGACTGGTGCCTCGGTAATGGACCCGTATGATCCACCACAAACAGGTCCCGGAGCCTACGACAACCTCATCCCGATCGCTGGATCCACGAATTACTTCGCGAGACCCCTCCATCCGTTGGGCGAGTACTACCCATCCGCGCCGAATTTCTTCAGCTTCAATGACGTTGGTCTTTGTTTCGATTATGACTTCGGTGGACCAAACACTCCTGGTGCTAACTTCACGACGGAGGTTCCTGCTGAGAAGTTGCTCCCAGGGGAAGGCTACTTCGACTCTCCAGAAACGTACGTGAACTTCCGTTACGACACATATGGTGCCGCTCCTCAGCTCTATACGAACCAGCCCTACTACGGATGTCTTTACTACGCAGGAACAAACCGCACAGTGATTAGCCGCAGTACAGGCTCCGTGTCCTCAAACATGACGACAGCAAACTGGACGTCGCTGAGCACGAACTCAACGGAGAGCTGGATTACTGCGGCAACGGGTCTTGGCTCCGCGATGACCACCGCCACGATGGCTTACGATAACTTCGATACGAACGGTGCGCCTACGACCAACTCAGATTACTCGGCTATCTATGTGCCAGCTTCGTACCGAGGGTTTGCGTATCCTGGGGTCACCACTGATTCTGCGGTGACTAATACATGGTCGAAAACAGGTGGAATGGTATTCGATGACACAGTTACAGGGAGCCCTGTTCTCTACACCAATTCGATGGCCTACTCGGGCCGTCCCACCCACTACTATGACTTCTCAATCTCAGCATGGGTGCCGATGGTTTACAACCATACCTACAACGACGGTTGTTCCGATAGCACGGGTGGGGTGTGGGGAAATCCTGGTAATGCAGAAGTGGAAATCCAAAGTCCGACCCAGTTCGGTCACCTCTGTTTCTGGAAGGCAATGGAGTACGCCTACCACGCTCGGCAGTTGGGTGTGACTATCTTTACGGTCGGCTACAGTGATGCGGTACAGACCGGCCAGTGCGACGTTCTCGCTGAAATGGCGAATGCACCTAGCTACACACGCGTGGACAATTCCTCGCCGCCCGTGCCCTATACGGTTCCTAGCAACCCTTACTTCGACCGGACACAACCAAGTGGTCTGATGTTCTACGCAACGGACGCTAATTCGATCGCAACGGACTTCCAGCAGATCGCTGCTTCGGTCACGGGTTACTTGGCGAACTAATCGAGCGGTTTCAAATCAAGGCCCGAGCCCGCAAAGGCTTGGGCCTTTTTCGTCTTCGGATGGGCCAAAAACCGAGTGCAGAGCAGTTGCGAGGGGCCGGTTCTCTACATCCGATTCCGTCTGCGGGCGGAGACCAGCTCGGTATTCATCCCAGCAAAGTGTAGGCCTCCACTGATTCTGCCATGCTCCATCTTCACGCATTTATCAACAACCGTGGTCAATCCAGCAGCGTGTGCCCGTTCCGCCGCAGCTAGGTTCGTCAACCGCAGTTGCATCCAAATCGCTGGGGAATCGATCCCCGCCTGCTTACGAGCGATGGCTTGATCGACGATCGCATCGATCTCGTTGGTGGGGCGGAAAATATCGATGAGGTCAATCCCCGGAGGCACGCTTTGGATATCGGGATAGACCGTCTCTCCAAGAATGGTGCCACCGCGCGGATTTACCGGGATGATTCGGTAGCCCTCTTTCTGAAGATAGCCCGCAACGAAGTAGCTAGCCTTTTGCCGATCTGACGAAAGACCCACAACAGCAATCGTCTTCGTCTTCAACAAGAGTTGATCGATTTGCCAATTACTTTGAAAACGCTCCCGCTGTTCTTGGGTCAGCGAGGTGTTTAGGCTGATAGAGCATGAAAGGCTTGGTCGAGATCCCATATTAAATCCTCCACGGTTTCCAGTCCGATAGAAAGGCGAATCATTTCCGGCTTAACGCCACAAGCCGTGAGTTCTTCCTCACTCAACTGCTGGTGGGTCGTCGAAGCGGGATGAATGATCAGGCTGCGAGCGTCACCCACATTGGCGAGGTGCGAGAACAGATTCAGCGACTCGATGAACGTTTTCCCACGAGCGCGGACCGCATCGCCCTCGCCCTTTAAGCCGAACGAAAAGACGGCGCCTGGTCCTAAAGGAAGATATTTCTGCGCGAGAGCGTGATCGGGATGGCTGGGCAATCCGCTGTACGAGACCCAAGCAACTTGTGGGTGCTGCTCCAGATAGTGGGCGATGGCTCGGGCATTGTGGACGTGACGATCCATTCGCAGCGACAGCGTCTCCAACCCTTGGATGAGAAGAAACGCGTTCATCGGCGAGAGACACGCCCCCACGTCGCGAACCGTTTCCGCGCGCACCTTCATCAGAAATCCGTAGTGGCCGAATGTGTCGTAGAAGCGCAGATCGTGGTAGCTCGGGGAGGGACCGGCGACGCTCGGGAACCGCGAGAAATCGAACGTCCCGGAATCCAAAACCGCCCCGCCAATGGAATTGCCGTGGCCACCGATAAACTTCGTCACCGAGTGCAAAACGATGGAAGCACCCCATTCCATGGGTCGATTCAAATAGGGCGTGGCGAACGTGTTATCGACAATCAACGGAATGCGATGGTGCTTTGCCAAAGCTGCCAGCTTCTCCTGATCCAAAACGGAGCCCTGGGGATTCCCAATCGTTTCACCGTAGAGCGCTTTTGTCTTCGGAGTGATCGCTGCTTCCCAAGCTTCCCAGTTATGCGGATCAACCAACGTAACTTTGATCGAGAGCTTTTGCAGCGTGTGCTTGAACTGCGTCACGGTGCCGCCGTAGAGGT
>CAVURW010000167.1:0-17931 GCA_963743595.1 uncultured Verrucomicrobiae bacterium | reverse complement strand
ACAAACCAACCCATTAACGACCACGGATTATCGATCAGCGTGAAGACGCTGGGGTTATTGATGGCTCGATGCAACCCCTCAAAACCACCCACTTGGTAGAGACCAAAGGGCAAGAGCACCGCCGAAAGCATGAGAATGAGAAGCCCCTGCATCGCGTCCGCATACGCCGCGCCTTTAATGCCGCCCATCATGATGTAGACTGAGACGAAAAGCGTGTAGCCGATGTAGAAGCTGAACGGGCTAAAATAGGACACCACCGAGTGGATTTTATCCTCGCGCTTAAGGTCATCGAGCTTCTGAAATTCGACGGCCTTGTCACCCACAAGCGGATGCAGTTTCTTCTCCTCTTTCAGCTCCAGGTAACGCTGATAACTCGCCACCGATTTCTTATCCAAGTCCGTATATTCAGACTCGGGTTTTGTGAACATGGATGCGGCCGCTTTATAGGAGACGACGTTTCCCAGACCGAGATAGAGCGGCACGATGAGCAGCGCAAAGTACCACGCGTAAGCTCGCCCCAGAAAAACGCTATTAAATCGGTCAACGAATAGATCGGAACCAGTTACCAGTCGGGTTCGTCGAAACCAGATGGAGGTGAACCAATAAAACGGAGTTAAAAAGAGCGTCTGGAACGAGGCCCAAACACCACTCACGCCACCCTGATAAATAAAGGTAGCTAATTGCGGCGCGCCTGCGGAATCGGTCATCTGGCCGAAGTTGATGAAGAACTGCAACAGCGGTCCGAGCTTCCGGCCACTCAGGAAAAAGTCGGACGATTGTTTGATGGAATGAGATGTCCAAATTCCCACTCCGAAGGTCACGATGAGTGACGCGATGATGACGAGCCAATCGAGCAGGTAAAGATGGTCCATAACGTGTATTTGTCGGTTACCAAACAGTTTAATTACGAACTACTTACTGACTCCCGCCGACACCTGCACCGGAAGGCCTGTTTTCGAGCTCTCGCGAGTGGCCTCTAAAAAACGAACTCCGTAGAGAATCGATTCAATTTCGGAGTCGGTCGTGCCCTTTTTGTTTCGAACCGCCTCTTGAAAAGTCTTCCAGTGGTACCAGCCCGCAAAGTCGCCAGGAGGCATTTGGAAGGTTTCCAGACCGCACCATTTCGTCTGGACCGTCACCATCGCGTAATCCTCCTCCATCGTGAGGCCGAAGTTCCGAACCATCCAGCGCTGAATCGTGCCGTTCTCGTAATTGATCGTGAGCGAGTCGCGATACGACTGGCCGTCTTGCACGCAAAACGAGGCGAAGACGGAGCCGATGGCCCCGTTGGTAAAACGAATCGAAATTTGTGCTTGATCGGAGGTCGGTCGCTCGGTGAACAGGCGCGATTCCATCACATGAATCTGTTCCGGCTGCCCCACCATGGGAGCAAAGTCGTTTAGAAAATAGACGCCGAGTCGTAAGATGGGCGCGGCGGGGCACTTGGCGGGATCGTCGTACCACGTTCCGTTCGCCTTTTCGCGATAGTGCGCCCAGGTCTGCGCATGAAACGCCACCGGTCGACCGAGCTCACGTTCCTCGCGCAACCGTTCGATCGTGACCTGATCATAAGCCCACTTCGGTCCAGGCGAGTTCAGATGCACCGTTAGCCCTTTCTCCTGAGCCAGACGCAGCACCTTCTCGCTCGACGTGCTCTCCAGGCCGAACGGCTTTGTCGTAATGACGTGACGACCCGATTTCAAAATCTTATCGAGCAACCCCATTCGCTCGACAGGCCCGGTGAACAATCCGATTGCTTCGATTTCCGGATCGGCCAACATGGCATCTAGCGTGAGAGCCTCGACACCGATTGTTTCACCGACCCGTTTCGCCCGCGCCTCATCCAGATCGCACACCGCTTTTAGCCGAATCATGGTTCCATGCTTAACCAGTTGCTTTGCAATCCCTTCCCCAAAATTTAAACCCAGCAAGCCCAGACAAATCGGTTCCATTCAGGTCGAAAGTAGCAAGATGTACGAAGCAGGTCATCGAAAAACGCTATTTAAGAAATTCATTCTCGGTCGGCTAGAAACCGTCATACTCCCACTAAACCGCTGGACTTGCCTATGAGCCGCCACTCTTTTCTCGCCCTTTTCCTAATAATTTCGCTCGCGCTGGTCTCTAGCACAGCCGTTGCTGATCCAGTTTATCAAAGCGACAAAATCAAGGACGCGCTGGATGACGCCAAGCAAAACCAACGGGTCGTGGTCTGGTTTTGTTCCTCGTCGGACCTACTTTCGGAGAAAAATCCCGATTACGGCAGTCAAGCCGAGATCACGCAACTCTGCCTCTACCAACTGCGCAATCAGGATGACAGTTGCGTCATCATTTTCCTCTCTGGACTGGAGGACATCGCCAAGGCACCAAATACGGTACAAGACCAGTTCCTGACGGTCGACGATCCGCAGCTCAACGGCACGAAGTTCCACATGCTCGCGCCGAAGCTCGTCTTCACAGATCCCGCCGAAACCACCGTGTTTGGTCGATTGAGTTACACCACTCTTCAGCAAGATCGGGACAAGGCGCTGCTGGACATGGTGACCCACGCGGCGCATCAGTATAAGGAGTCGCGCAACGCTGCGGGGTCGCACGATCCAGGGCAATCCACGTCGGCGTCTGACCCAGCAGCGAGCAGTCCACTGGATGGATATATTTTTAAGAATCGTTGGTTGTTGATCTTTGGCGGAACGGTCGCCGCCTTTTTCGGCCTGATTCTGCTGCAGATGAACCAATATTTTTCAGGCACTCCAGAGGAGGGAAAGACCTACAGTCATCCTACGCAACGAATCGATCTTCAGAAGCCTGTGGAGGCCGAGGAAGCCGAGGAAGAAGAGCAAAAGTAGCCGTCTCAAACATTATGATAGTGGCCGCAATTTTTGGAACTTTGTTCCTGTGTTTTGGTCTATTCTACACGTTTGTGAAGTGGACGGTCGTGCGTTACGTTGCCAGGAACTCTCAAGGCGGTGGTGGCGTACCTACGCTAGATTTCGTGATATTTCCACCGCTTTTCCTGACCGTAGGCATTTCATACCTGTTACGATATGAGCAGGTGTTAACCCCTTGGTACTTTGTATTTTTGTTATACGCCGCCTTAGTGATTGGCTTTATTTGTATAATGCTAATGGAAGAGAGTTTGGCCCGAAGGAAAGGAGATCGATAGATTTCGCAACTTTTCTCTCAAGACGGGGGTACATACCAATTTTAGAGCACGGAACGGCTCTTTGAACCATTGACGTACTTTATCAATCTAAACTCACTGATTAAACAAATATTTTTCAATCAATATAATAAAGCAGCAAGAATATAAACCCCTCCTTCAACTGCACCAAATACCATCTGATATGGAAACGATGACTGAGCACCCCTTTGCTTAGTTACAGCAACTGTATAAAATATCAGCACGCCAATGCAGGGTCCCCAAAATATGAAAAACATCCACGAAAGAATGATCTGTGGAGACATAACTAAAGTCATTACTGCCGATACAAACATTAAAGTAAACCCTGCAATCAATGCGTCGACCATGCCGGTTAAAGCATGAACAATTAACCGATAGGACCACCTATTTTCCATTTGGATGTTTTATTAATACGCTTGGGTATGATTTAGCTAAGCCAAAATTTCGACGGCTCTCCGCTAATTCTTTTCCTTCTCCGGCCCGAACGTGAATTGCAAAGCCATGTAGGCTTCATAACCGCTCTGCCCTTGCATCGTGTGCCCGGCGGAAAAGAGAAAGTGTTCCAGCGGGCTGATATCCCACACAGTGCCAACATTAATGTACGTGCGAGAGGTGCCCCCGGAGTAGGTAGGCGTTTGGTGGTAGACCTCCAGCCCGACGTTCACCGGATCGATGACCTGGTACTGCGCGATCCCGCCGACGAAGCCGTAGTTCTCGTTGTAGAGCCCCGGCGTGATCCAGTAGCCGCCACCGAAATCGAACGTCCATTTGCCGAAGCCCTTTTGCATCCAAATGGGCACGTAATATTGCGCCTTAGAATCACCGAGACCGCGCGATTGATTCGCCGTCGGTAACTCGATCAGCGGGAACGTCGCGATCTCGGGCGTGTACTTGCCCTCTTGAACAAAACGATACTTGGCACCCAGCTCAATATTGCCCAGTCCAACCGATTTGGGCCCTGTTATCGGAACGGACACCGCGTCTGGAACGATGATATGAAGCTGTAAGTTATCGATCACACCGTAATTCACCTCAATGTGCGGCGCGGTGATCAACGACCCGGAGGCATCGTGAAATAGCTGCGAGGCGATGTAGACCTCCCAATGCCGAAGCTCCACCGGCTCGGGATCATCGGTAACGTAGGGCGGACCGGCGCTCACTTTCGTAACGCACAGCGTCGTCGCAAGAATTACGAGGACAAGGAATTGGAAAAGTCGATAATTGTTGGCCATTCTAATCTCCGCTGCGAAGCGTGGCACACCGCTGAAGCGCCGACAAGTGCGGCCGTTAAACACACTTTTCTGCTTTTGCGTTTCTTTGAAAAAATGAGCACGTCGTTTGCTTACTTCAAATCGTTAAGCTAGCGTTGCGTTAGCATTGCAAATTCGTAACCCCGCACCCCATGCTTCCGGAGCTCATCACCCCCATTCCCGGCCCCGATTCACGCAGTCTCGCGGGGCAACTCTCACGATTCGAATCGCAGAACACGACGTTCATCTCAGAGCGATTTCCTGTCTTCTGGGCGCGCGCCAAGGGCACTAACGTGTGGGACGTGGATGGAAATCGATACCTCGATCTGACCAGCGGTTTTGGAGTCGCCAGCCTCGGCTTTACGCCGGATGAGGTGGTCGCCGCGATTCACGCCCAGGCACCGACGCTCTACCACGCGATGGGCGATGTTCACCCCACCCGCGAGAAAGTTCAACTCTGCACCGAACTCTCACGGCTCACCTTCGAGAAGTGGGATAAAGGCCCTGGTAAAACGATTCTCACGAATTCCGGTAGTGAAGCGGTGGAGGCCGCGCTGAAGACCGCCTGGCTGGCTACCGGTCGCTCCACCGTTCTCGCCTTTGATGGAAGTTACCACGGGCTCGGTTTCGGTTCGCTCACCGCCACCGGACGCCGCTATTTTCGCGACCCCTTCCAAGCGCAACTCCCCGATTGGGCACGTTTCGTTCCGTTTCCACATTGTCTGGAATGCCCGAATAACGCAGCCGCCGAGACCTCGTGTCTGGCCACCTGCCGCCCGAAGTTCATTCAAGCCGTGCAAGAGGTGATGAAGAGCGAGCCGATCGGTGCGATTCTCGTGGAGCCGATTCAAGGCCGGGGCGGTGAAGTTGTTCCTCCCACATGGCTGCTTCCCGCCCTGCGCGAGCTCGCAAATCAATTCGGCGCGATCCTGATTTTCGACGAGATCTACACCGGCTTTTACCGCACCGGCCCCCGCTTCGCGTGCGATGAACATAAGGTGGTGCCTGACTTGATTTGCCTGGGCAAAGCGTTGACCAGCGGCTTCCCCCTTGCCGCATGTGTCGGGCGCGCGGATCTCATGGATTACGCATGGCCGAAATCGACGGGCGAATCGTTGCAAACCAGCACATTCCTCGGAAACCCGCTCGGCTGCCGCATGGCGCTCACCGCACTGGAGTTGCTGGAGAAGGGGGACTGGGAGCCGAAGGTCCGGGCCCTGGAAACCCATTTGGCGGACCGCTTAAATCAGCTCAGGAAACTCTCGGAGCACTGGGGACCTCGGCGCGGTCGAGGCCTCATGCAAGGGCTGGAGATTCTTTCCGATGGAAAACCCGATCCCGCCCTCGCTGGTCATCTGGTGGAGGAGATGCTCGCGAAAGGCATCATCATCCTGAACGGCGGCACGCAGCAAAACGTCCTCTCGTTTACGCCTCCTTTCACGATCACACCCGGCGAGCTCTCGTTTGCTGTGGAGCAGCTGGCAGCATTGGGCGGTTAGTGCGTGGTGCACCCGTCTATCGCTTTACTGAGTGATGATAGGTCTGGACTGGACCAGTTTCGAGAATTGCAGGCACTTAGTACAGTTTTGGAGGCTGACAATAATTGCGATAAAAACACTGCTTTTTCCATTACGATCTTAATCTCAACAACTTCATCTTTCCGATTGCAGACAAACTCGATTCGCAATTCGGTACCGTTTATTTGAGTTGCTCTGAGCAAATAGGGTCCGTCCATAAAATTCAATAGTGTTATTTGGCCGATAGTTGCTGGTTTATTAAGATAAAACAACCATGCACTTAAAATGACCACGGTAAAATCACTCCACCCTTTCTCAGGAAAATATTTTGATTCATCCCTAAAATAAATGGGTGATGTTATCGAGCCCAACCTCCTCGATTGATGGAGCCCTTCGGGTTCAACTATTATTTTCATTTCAGTACCCTAATCTGCTGCGGTTGTGACCGCAAGATAGCACATCGCCCTTAGGCATCGTCGTGTAAAGCTGGTCTGGGTTTGCTTGCAATCTGGGTTTTTAGCGCGGCGAAGGTGTTGGCTCGCAAAACAATAGATCTCATGGCGTCCCAACCCTTCCTATCTCAAAGAATACAGGGCAAGCGGTACCTGACACCTCCGTACTCAACTCACTTGCAAGGCAGTGCAAACCAGTTGCAGGCGACACAAAAAGGAGTTTCTAAATTTGAGTACTGCCTGGATAGGACGTTTCCGTCCGTAAATTAATTTCAACTTTTTTACATTTTCCTGACATCAAGACTCCTACGGGCCATTACCCTCAAGGCTTATGTTTGCGACTAGCTGGATCCGTCGGCTTAAGCTCCATTTATGGTTTTTGACGCCACTTTTGATTCTCTTAATTATGCCACTTTTGATTCCCTTACTTATGGACTGTGGTGTGGAGTTTGTGGCTCATTTAGTTGACCACTATGAGGTTTCATCGCTGGGCATTGAAGACACGAGGGAAAATGAATTCTGGATCGCCCGGGTGGGAGCAAGAGAATCTTATGTTGCAGTTATTCGACTGGACACGGGTAACTATACCTTTTCGGCCCAGACATATCTCAGTGATGACCACGGTGAAGCTCCAGGTTCTAATTATTTCCGTCCTCCTGATATAAAAAACACTCCTGGTGTAGAAAATACTCCGCTAAGCGAAAAACAAAAGAATCAGATCCGGCAGTGGTTGGATGAATTGCCACAACCCTCGTTCGGCGAGAAGTACCTTCCAGGAGCCAGCAGGGTTCACGTTTCGTATTATTCGCATGGAGTGTTGCGGTACGCATCTTACGACGCCGATCGCATTCATGGTAAAATCTTAGACCTTCAGCAAATCATCGGTCCCGATCTGGCTATAAATGCGAACTTTAAACCCGCCACTATCAAACAGGCTCTGACTTTTCGAAAAGTCCGGGCAATTTACTGAAAAGTTCCATCGGATTTCATAGCCTTAAGATTCAACACGCCAAAGAGCTTTCGATTTCTCGTCAGTGAGAGCTCATCCCAGCCCATTCAGAAGTATATCAGGACGGGCAAAAGGCGGCTACCTCTCGGTTCAGTCGCACGTTTAATTCCATACTTTTTTACATTTTCCTGACACAAAGCCCACGAAGTGACCGTAGACTCAAGCCTTATGTTCGCGACTAACTGGATCCGTCGGCTTAAGCCTCTTTTATGGCTTTTGACTCCACTTCTGATTTCCTTAATTGTGGTCGGCGGTGTGGAGCTAATGGCTTATTTAGTCGACCACGATGAGGTGTGGTCGCTCAATAGCGAAGACACCAGCGAAAATAAATTATGGATCGCCAGGGTGGGAGCAAGAGAATCTTATATTGCGATTATCAACCTGAACACGGGCAATTATACCTTTTCGGCCCAGCAATATCAGAGTGACGACCACGGCTTTGCGCCAGCTTTTAATCCTTATTTACGTCCTCCTGGCGTAGAAAACACTCCATTAAGTGAAAAACAAAGGAATCAGATCCGGCAGTGGTTGGATGAATTGCCACAACCCTCGTTCGGGGAGAATTATCTTCCGGGAGCCAGCAGGGTTCACGTTTCGTATTATTCGCATGGAGTGTTGCGGTACGCATCTTACGACGCCGATCGCATTCACGGTAAAATCTTAGACCTTCAGCAAATCATCGGTCCTGGCGATAAATGCGAACTTTAAACCCGCCACTATCGAACAGGCTCTGACTTTTCGAAAGGTTTGGGCCGTCTTCTGAAGTGGTTCCATAGAACCAGACTTCATAACACTAGGGTCCGACATGTCGAAGTCCCCCTACTGGGTCCAGCGTCACGCTGGCGAAAGTACTGGCGTTTCCTTTGCCTTGGTTTTACATCTACCTTGGCCATGAATGCTCCTTTATTGAAGACGACTGCGTTGTTACCTGTGCACGAGAAACTAAAAGCTCGCTTGGTGGAGTTCGGCGGGTGGCGGATGCCGGTCCAGTACACGGGAATCGCAGAGGAACATCGGGCGGTGCGCGAGGCGTGCGGGCTGTTCGATATTTCGCATATGGGCGAGTTTTGGGCGAGCGGGCCGGGCGCGATGGCCTATCTCGATTCCGTTTTGACCAATGACGTGAGCGCTTTGGAAGTGGGCAAAGGCCAGTACACGATTCTGCCGAACGACGACGGAGGCGTGATCGATGACCTGCTGGTTTATCGCGTGGAATCGGAGCGCTTTTTGCTCATCGTTAATGCCGCGAAGATCGATGAAGATTGGGCCTGGATGAGCGGTAAAGCTCAGGGCAACGCCGATGTGCAGCTGGTTAACCGCAGCAGTGAGATGTCCGCGGTGGCTTTGCAAGGACCGAAAGCTGTGGAGGTGGCGAAGAAGTTCCTCGGCGCAATGTGGGCGGAGAAATTGCCCTCGCGCAATGGAATCGTGGAAGTCAGCTGGAATTGCCAGACGGTGTGGGTGGCCCGGACCGGTTACACGGGTGAAGACGGGGTCGAGATGGTTTGCGAAAACGAGGTCGCCGAGGCGCTGTTTATGGGTCTGCTGGAGGCCGGTGCCAGCGAAGGCATTAAGCCGTGCGGTCTGGGTGCACGCGATACCCTACGCCTGGAAGCGGGGCTGCCGTTGAATGGAAATGATCTCTCGCCGAAACGCACACCCATTCAAGCCGGGCTCAAAATCTTCGTCTCATTTCGTGAGGGTAAATCCTTTCCGGGTCGCAGCGTGATGGAAAAGCAAGTGGCGGAAGGGGCCAGTGAAATGCTCGCTGCATTTGTACTGCCAGAGGGTCCGCCGCCCCGCGCACACTACAAGGTTTTCGATAAAGAAGGCGTAAAAGAGCTAGGAGAAGCATGCAGTGGGGCACCCTCACCCACACTTGGGTACGGAATCGGGTTCACCTATTTGTCCAAAGAATATACAGCCGTGGGCACTGAGCTGATGCTAGATGTGAGAGGGCGAATGATTCCCATTCAAATTGTAAAGAAACCGTTTTACCGTCGACCCGCCGCGAACAAGAATTGAAGTTTGGCAGGAAATGGAGAACATAGGCCCAAATATGAGCACGATTTTAGAGCACTTGCACTACGCCGCCACCCACGAATGGCTTCACTTCATCCCCGCGAGCAATCTCGGCACGGTGGGTGTGACCGACCACGCGCAAAAGGAATTGAGCGACGTGGTTTATGTCGATTTACCGAAAGTGGGTGCGCAGGTGAAGGCTGGCGCATCTGTGGCAGTCATTGAATCCGTTAAGGCAGCTTCGGATATTTACGCTCCCGTCAGCGGTGAAATTATGGAAGTGAACACAGCTCTGGTTAAGCAGCCGGAATTGGTGAATCTACAGCCGTATGAAGATGGCTGGCTCTTTCGCATCAAAGTGACGGACCCTGAAGAAATCAAGAAACTGAAGGACGCGGAATCGTATCGTAGTCAGGTAGGAGGGTAGCGGTCATGAAGATCGTTATTGCGGGCGGAACGGGCCAAGTGGGGACGATTCTGCAGCGGGCCTTCCGCTCGAAGTATTACCAGGTCGTCGTCCTGAGCCGGGGTGGCACGGGCGACGGCGGTCGACCCGGCGAGCGTACGCGCATTGTGCCGTGGGATGGGAGAACCCTGGGACTCTGGACCAAGGAGCTGGATGGTGCCGATGCGATTATCAACTTGGCGGGGCGCTCCGTGAACTGCCGTTACAACCCAGAGAACCGCACAGAGATTCTCAAGTCACGTGTCGATTCGACACGGATCATCGGAACCGCCCTGGGTCAATCCGGTCGACCACCTAAAGTGTGGCTGCAAATGGGCACGGCGACCATTTATGCCCATCGCTTCGATGAACCGAATGATGAGTTTCACGGGATTTTCAGTGGTGACATGGAAGATGTGCCGGAAACGTGGAAATTCAGTTCCGATGTGGCTCATGCCTGGGAACGCACGCTCATGGATGCAGGTGATTTCCCGGCCACGCGCGTGGTGCTGATGCGCTCGGCGATCGTGCTGAGCAAGGATCCCGGCGGCGTTTTCAGCGTTTTAAAGAGCTTGGTCAAACGCGGTCTGGGTGGGACAGTGGGCAATGGCAAGCAGATGGTCTCCTGGATTCATGAGACCGATTTCGTGGATGCCGTGGAGTGGCTCATGGAACGGCCCGACTTATCCGGCGCGATCAACATGTGCGCCCCTAACCCCGTACCGAATGAGGAGTTCATGGGGCAATTTCGTAAGGCGATGGGCGTCTCGTTCGGCCTCCCCGCGAGCGGTCCCATTCTGGAACTGGGCGCGATGCTCATGGGCACGGAATCGGAATTGGTGTTGAAGAGTCGTTACGTTACGCCTAAGCGGTTGCTCGATTCAGGCTTCGGCTTTCGCTTTCCTGAATGGCCCGAGGCGGTGCGGGATCTTTTGTCCGAAGAGTAACGATTCAAAAGTAGAGGCGCAGTCCGATCAAATAAGTCCTCTTTACGCAACTTTTCTCACTTTTGCAGGTTTTACAGAAACATGATGAGATTCTGGCTGTGCGGTGCGTTGTTTATTGGATGTGCTGGCCTAACCCTGGCTCAAGAGACGACGTGGAAACCGGTCTCCTTTGCGGAAGCCGATGCCCGAGCCACCGAGCTTCTCAAGCAGATGACTACGGAGGAGAAACAGCTTCAATTGCTCTCCTACAAAAACAATGGCGTCCCGCGTCTGGGCATTCCGAATCTGAACGCTGGCGAAGCTCTGCACGGCGTCGTGAGTGGAGGTTGCACAAGTTTTCCCATGTCGATTTCACTCGGGGCGACTTGGGACCCCGATTTAATGAAACAAATCGGTGAAGTGGTGGCGAAAGAGGCACGAGCTGTCGGCATGGAGCAGGCGTTTGCCCCGATGCTCGGTCTGGCGCGCGACGCCCGCTGGGGACGCGTGGAGGAGTCGTACGGAGAAGACCCCTATCTGGTGAGTCGAATTGGCGTCAGTTACATCGAAGGACTGCAAGGGATGGGGCCGGACCGCTTTAGCCCGGACCATATCATCGCTACACCGAAGCACTTTGTGGCCGATGGCGAGCCCTGGGCCGGCGCAAACGGCGAGGACTTTGAGACCTCGGAGCGCGTCCTGCGCGAGATCTATTTCCCGCCTTTTGAAGCTGCCGTGAAAGAAGCTCAATGCGGCAGCGTCATGCCTGGACACCACGCGCTCAATGGCGTTCCGTGCCACTCGAATCCGTGGTTATTAACCGATATTTTACGCAAAGAGTGGGGGTTCACTGGGTTCATGACCTCGGACATGGGCGATATCCCGAAGATCGCGGGCGGCCATCACTTCGCCACGGACGACGAAGACGCGGCCGTGAAAGCGCTGAGTGCGGGTGTGGATATGGAACTGGTCGGCAATCTCTACGCCCATCAGCTCGGCAAGGCGATTCAAGAGGGCAAAATCTCCTTGGATATCGTCAACGAAGCCGCCCGTCGTGTGCTCCGCGAAAAGATACAATTGCTGGGATTGCAACCGCCCAGCGCAAACAGCACAGACTCGCTCGATCAAACGCAGGCCACCATCATCAATCACCAGGGACCGGACGATGTCTGGGCCAAACTCGTCGCCGAAGGAAAACTCGCGATGCCTGCCAAGCTCCGACGCCCAGACGCCGACGCGATATTGAACGATCCGACTCACGCGGCGCTGGCGTTAAAGGCCGCGCAGGAAGAGATGGTGCTTCTTAAGAACGAGGGTCACCTGCTGCCGCTTAATAAGGATAAGGTGCAACATCTTCTGTTAGTGGGGCCGCTCGCTGACATGGTGAACCTCGGCAACTACTCCGGTGCGCCGAAAAATCCCGTCTCGATTCGAAAGGGCCTGGAAACGTACCTCGGCGCAGACAAGATGACCTATGTCGCTGGTTGCAGGCTCACCCAGCAAGCGAACGATCCCGACTTGGCTAAGGCTGTCGAAGCCGCAAAGACTGCGGATGTTATTGTTGCTGTCGTCGGGTTCACCTCCGGCCAAGCTCGTGAGAATTTGGATCGAGACACACTCGATTTGATCGGCGGTCAGGAGGCGCTCGTTGAAGCGATGATGGCCTCTGGCAAGCCGGTCGTTGTCGTTCTTTCGAATGGCGCGCCGGTCTCCGTCTGTTGGATCCAGAAGAACGTGCCGGCTGTCCTGGAAGCGTGGTACGGCGGGCAGGCGGCAGGAACTGCGCTCGCGCAAATCCTCTTCGGCGAGGTCAATCCCAGTGGAAAGCTGAACGTTTCGTTCCCTCGCAATGTCGGCCAAGTCCCCTGTTACTACGATCACCTGCCGCTAACCGGGCCGGTGGGTTATTTCCGAAATTCCGATGATCCCCTCGCCGACTTCAGTAAGAAATTCGATGTCTTATGGGCGTTCGGCCATGGGCTGAGCTACACCACGTTTGAGTACTCCGGGCTAAATATCACCCCTGCGGAGATCGGGCAGGATCAGACCGCCAGCGTGAGTTTTACTGTAAAGAATACGGGATCAATCGCTGGAGAGGAAGTAGCGCAAATGTATCTGCGCCAGGACTTTACGTCGTTGGTGCGTCCTGTCTTGGAACTGAAGGCCTTTCAGAGGGTTTCGCTCAAGCCGGGCGAGTCAAAAACGGTGACGTTTCCGGTCGGTTTCGAGCAATTCAAGTTCTGGAAAGAGGGGAAATGGGTCGCTGAAGCGGGGAAGATTCAGGTCAAGATCGGCGGCGGCTCGGATGCCCTTCCGTTAAACGGAAGTGTGGCTTGGAAATAGGAAAGAAAATGATGTAACCAGAGAGTATTTCACGCGTCTACGGGATTTCCGTTAACAATGCGCAAAAGTCGACTATAATGAAGGGGCGATCTGTAGCCGGTTGTATTAGGTTACTCGCATGGAAACTTATCTCATGAAAGAAGCGAGTAACGAGGCGGTTGCACATCTCTTTGAACTCTTTGGCGGCCCCTCCAAGTTAGCGCGACATTTGGATTTACCTGTAAGCACAGTCAGTTATTGGGGACAGGTGGGACGAATTCCCGCCCAGCATCAATCCCGAATTCTAGCGCTGGCTAAAGAAAAAAATCTGCCGGTTCAAGCCGAAGATCTGATTACTGTGGACGTACCGAATCGCGTCGGTGCAAAGGTGCACGGTCCGGACCTCGGACGGTTCAGCATTGCACCGATCGGCCCTTCTCAGCCCCTAGTGGAAAAGGGCAGGTACATGAAGGAATTGCTCGATCTCAGCGAAGATCGCCTAGTGCTCTGTTTCGTAGGTGTCGGCTCGGCATTCGCTAAGTTGAATGATCAAACGAGCCTGATTATTGCCAAGAATCGCAAGACGATTTTGGTCGATATCGGCACATCGATTCCTCAAGCGCTCTATCGACATGGAATGGATGTGACAGGTTTTGATTATTATCACATCACACATGCTCACGCGGATCATATCGGCGGGCTGGAAGAGATGATGTTAAAGCATCGTTATATTCTGGGTAAAAAGGCGAAATTCATCATATCACCCCACTTTCAACAGACACTTTGGGAACATTCGTTAAAAGGTGGCTCTGAAGTCAATGAACTGGGTCTGCTGAAATTCGCCGATATGGTGGATGCGGTGGAACCGAGCTGGGTGAAAAATCAGCCACGTGAGACTTATCAAATCAATGTCGATGGCATTCATCTCACGATCTTCCGGACCATCCACACCCCCGGCGATGTGACGCAGTGGGAAAAGGCGTTCTGGAGCACCGGTCTCGTCGTGGATGGTAAGGTGCTGTTCAGTGCCGATACGCGGTTTGACCCGACACTCTTTGTGGATGTCGATCTATCGAAAATCGATACGATTTACCACGATTGCCAATTGTTCAATCCCGGTAAAGTCCACGCCACTTATGATGAGCTGAGCACGTTACCGCCTGCGATCAAGAACAAAATGTATCTGACGCACTACGGCGATAACTTCGATAAATTCGACCCTCAAGCCGATGGATTTAAGGGATTCGCAAAACCGTTTGCGCCGTATGTCTGGAGCGAGGAATAGCCTAAGATACCTCTTCTACGATTACGCCAAGCGTGTTGTGTAAAGAATGAAGAAATACGCTTGCATAGAGAGAACCTGTTCGGTGACGGACATATGCGAAGATCATCCCGTGAACAAAGTGAAATGGGAAGAAGTAGAGACTTAAATGTGCAGACGCAAAGATGAACGATGTGAAAATCATAGCCAGCCAAACGGGGCAGTGTCTTTTGAACGCATCAAAAAGATAGCCTCGATACAAAATCTCCTCCACAACGGGCGTCACAACCGATAAGCGAAAGAAGAGTGCGAGAATGGATAGGTGGATCAGAAAACTTGTTTCAGACCCCACTCGAGGGAGACTACAGTAGGTGTGGAGGAGGTAGTAGATGCTGGAGAGGGCATCCACACCGAACTGGTTAATCACAAGTGCCAGCATGAGGCATTTCAGAAAAGTCTTAAGCTTCGGACCCGACCAGTGGCGAGCTCGCATCGGTGCCATGAGACCGATAACTATAATCGGAACGGCGCCCCCGATTCTGGGGAGCAGATAATAGGCTATTTGATCCGGTTTGTAGCCTGCCACCTTTTCTGCTAATTGCCCGTACTCGACTCCGACGAAATGGAACATCAACCAACCGAGAGCAATGATCACGCCCGGCGGATGGTCTTCTGATTTCAGCGTAAAATGGGCTAAAATCGCAAAGAGACAGCCATTGATGACAAATAGCGTTTCAACCATGTGAAAAGATATCGAAGCAGCGAGCATTTTCCAGCGACTATGCCCAGCGTCTCAAGCATTGACCAGTTCTGATCATCGTTCCTTTGGAACTCTAACGACTGGGTCGGTGTACCTGGTACTTCGGACGGCTTATCAGCCGCCCTCATACCAGGCTTTGTTATGGGTCGCGCCTTTGTCGCTCACTTAAATCGACCTCAACAGGTTCATGACGAGCCACCGATTCCGCAATGGGGTGTGATTGGCGAGAATGAACTAACAGCACCGTAACATACTCGCTATCAACCGTTTACACATGTCGAGCTCGTCGAGACATCAGTATCAGAACGGGAGGCTTACTGGATCCTCGACAAGCTCGGAATGGAAACCTTTCTGAGAGAGCTCATGGGGTCGATTCAATTGAGCGCCACAGACGCGATCCGCATAAGAGCCTGGTATGAGGGCGGCTGATAGGCCGTCCGAAGTGCCAGGTACACCACCGCAGGCGTCAGAGTTCCAAAGGAACGGTAATCTGCGGTCATTAGGAGACGAGAGACGCAAACAGCGTTCACTATTGGCAACTTTCTTGCTTTCGAACGAGCGCTGACCTCCTGCGGCCGGCGGAACCGGTGCGGGAATGTTCGTGTATAAAGCTTGTTTTTTTATGGACCCTTCACATCCTGTTAACGCCATGTCTACGGAACCCAGTGTTGATTCACTCGCAACAGAAATTCGGATGCTCGGAAACGTGCTCGGAGAGGTGATGGTAAATCTGGAGGGCCAGGGTGTTTTAGATTTGGAAGAGAAACTGCGTCGGTTAGCGAAACGGAGCCGGCAGACGCCGCCCGAGCCGGATGCTGTTGTCGAGCTGGAGACGGCGGTTTCTGGGTTGACCATCAGCCAAGCGCGCCAGATGTCGATGGCGTTCACTGTCTATTTTGAGCTCGTTAATTTGGCGGAGGAGAACCACCGGATTCGGTTGCTTCGCCAGCGTCGCAAGGAAATTGCGCAAGGTGGCGGCAAGGCGACCCCGATGCGTGAGACGATCGGGGCGGCCCTAAGTAAACTCGCTGCCGATGGCGTTCCGGCGGAGGCGATTCAGAAAATCGTGGACGGGTTAAATATCGATCTCGTTTTCACGGCGCATCCGACCGAGAGCAAGCGCCGGACGATGCTGAATAAGCTTCGTCGTCTGGCGATGTTGCTTCGGCAGAAATCGAGCGTGGAAGAGATTACCGGCGTGCGGGATGAACGGGCGCTCGCGCGTGAGGTCACGAGTCTCTGGTTAACCGATCGCTCCCGCACCTCGCGGCCTGAGGTGACCGACGAAATTCGCACCGGTCTATGGTACTTTGAAACGACCCTGTGGGACACACTGCCGCTCTTGCAAGAGGACATGACTCGGGCTTTAAAGACCTACTACCCCACGGTAAATGCGCCGACTCACTGGCTCACGTTCGGTTCATGGATGGGCGGGGACCGCGATGGAAATCCGAATGTGCAACCGCGCATTACGGCGGCGGCGCTGGTCATGCACCGGAGAATGGTGCTCACGAAACTGGAAACGGAGTTGCAACAGCTCTCGCGCTTGTTGTCCGTTTCGACCCGGCTGGACGAAATCAGCCCGGACCTTCAGGGATTGTTGGATAAATTTGAGCAGGAAATTACCGATCCCCATGTGAACGATCTCCGTTCGCGCTATCCGTACGAGCCCTATCGCCAGGTGCTTGCGGGTCTCCGATCGCGTTTGATCGACGCCCAACGTGCCAATACCGTCGAGGCGCTTCTCACCGATTCAACTACGGAAACGTTCTCGCTCAAAACTGCCGATATTCTGGGGCCGCTGGAAATCATGAAGCGGAGTCTAGAGTCGAACCGTGCGGCCCTGCTCGTCGGGGGGGAATTTGAACATGTGCTGGAGCAAGTAAAACTGTTCGGCTTGAGCCTGTCCCGTCTCGATATTCGGCAACACTCCGGTCGACATGAAACGGCGCTCGCGGAGATGTTAAAGAAGAGTGGGACTTGCGACAATTACCTGGCGCTGGATGAAGCCGAGCGAATGAAGTTGATCCAGGAGGTGCTGGCGAAACCCGCACCGCCGCTCGCCACCGATTACACAGTCGAGACGCAGGATGTGGTCGGCTCGCTCAGTGTGTTTAAGCGCGCGACGAAACTTTACGGGGATGAGGGTCTTGGCGCCTACGTCATCAGCATGACGCACGATGTTTCAGACATCATGGAGGTGCTAGCGTTCCTGCATTTGGTGGGTGTGGTTCTGGATATCGCGCCGCTGTTTGAGACTTTGGAGGACTTGAATGCTGCGCCGAAGATCTTGAGCGAGCTCTTCGCAGTGGACGCGTACCGCAACCATTTGCGGAGTCGGGGCGATCATCAAATGATCATGCTGGGCTATTCGGATAGCAACAAAGATTGCGGTTATCTTACTGCGAATTGGGCGCTATTTCAGGCGCAAGAGACGATCTCTGAGACCTGTCGCAGCCGGGGGATCGATCAAACGCTATTCCATGGGCGTGGCGGGAGTATCGCCCGAGGCGGTGGTCCGGCGGCGAAGGCGATTTTGGCTCAGCCGTGCGGGTTATATGGCGCTAAGATTCGGGTGACGGAACAGGGCGAGGTTCTCTCCACGCGCTATCACGATCCCGATATGGCCTTGCGTATTCTGGAGCAGATGGCTTACGGCGTGATCTTGGGCGCGCATGCCGCTCAGGGCGAGTTGCAGGTGCCGAAGACGTGGCGCGATGCCATGGAATCGATGGCGGGCGAGTCGTACAATCACTACCACTCTTTGGTGCATAAGGACCCGGACTTTA
>CAVURW010000166.1:0-43082 GCA_963743595.1 uncultured Verrucomicrobiae bacterium | reverse complement strand
CAGGGCGATCACATCTTGCGGTACAAACTGCGCGCCGAGACTCCGGGCACGTTCCACGCCTTGCCGACGAATGGCTACGCTATGTACGCGCCGGAAGTGAAAGCGATCAGCGACGAGATGCGGTTAAAGATCGAAGACGATGGGAAATAGTGTTGTGAGGTGACGGGTGCGGTGCTTATGTACCGCGTGACCACGAACATTTACGAGTCGTCGGATTTGGTTTCGCAATACCTCGATCTGCACTTCGGCAGCGAGGTGCTGACGCCCTTCGCAAATGAACACTTTTCCGGTTTAGATTCGGCTCTCTATTTTCCACAACGCTGTGCGCAAGAGCTGATTCGGACGGCCCGGAAAGCTTCGGTGCCTTTTGACTCGGTGTTGGATCTCGGTTGCGCGGTGGGCGGGTCGAGTTTCGCATTAAGTGTGGATTTCAATCGTGTGGTGGGAATTGATCTCAGCCAGGGGTTTATTGGCGCGGCGCAGGAGTTGCAAAAAAGGGGCGTGATTGCTTACCAACGGAAGGTTCAGGGCAAAATCTCCCAAGACGTGGAGGCGCGAATTGTTCCAGAAAATGCGCGGCTGGATCGGGTTCAATTCCAGGTTGGCGATGCCTGTCAGTTGCCCGATGAGCTCACGAAGTTTAACGCCGTATTGATGGCGAATCTCTTGTGCCGAGTGCCGGAACCACGCGCTTGCATGGAGGCATTGTGGAAGAATTCGGTCATCGCGCCGGGTGGATTGTTGGCGCTCGTTTCGCCCTACTCGTGGTTGCCTGAATACACGCCAGAGCAGAAATGGCTGGGCGGTTCTGAATCGCGCCGAAGCGAAGAGATGGTCCAGAGCCTGCTTTCCAGCCACTTCAATCTGCTGGAAGACAAACAGATGCCGCTCGTGATTCGAGAACATGAACGCAAGTTTCAACTCATCATTTCCCATCTCACGATTTGGCAATTGAAGTAAACCACCATTGCATTCTTGAATTTCGCGCCTATATAGACCCAAGCCCCTAATACCCTATGACCAAGGCACTTTTTGCATTCATCGGACTCATCGTCATCGCACTCGCCGCCAGTACCTACGCTGACCCCGATACCACCAAGCCTCTCATTATCGGGATGGAGCTGAATTATCCGCCGTTTGAAATGACGGATGCTCAGGGCAATCCAACAGGAGTGGGCGTGGATATGGCCCACGCACTGGGCGAGTACTTACATCGCCCGATTCAGATTGAAAACACACCTTTCGTCGGTTTAATTCCGGCCCTAAAAACGGGGCGGATTGATCTTATTATCTCCTCTATGACCGACACTGAGGAACGGCGTAAATCGATCGATTTTTCAGACCCCTATTTGTCGACGGGATTGGCGATGCTCCTGCCTAAAAATAGCACCGTGAAATCGATTTCCGATTTGAATAAAGCAGGCGTCACCATAGCTGTGAAATCGGGAACGACCGCCGATATTTATGCGACTAAAAACCTGACCTCCGCAGAAGTCATACGGCTCGATCAAGATACCGCCGGAGCCTTGGAAGTGGTTCAAGCAAAGGCTAGCGCGTTTCTCTATGATCAAATGTCGATCTATCAATTTCATAAACTGCATCCGGACGATACGCTCGCGATTCTGGAGCCTTTTCAGAAGGAATCGTGGGCAATCGGCATTCAGAAAGGCAACGATGACTTGCGTAAACAGGTCAATGCGTTCCTGGCCGATTTCAAAGCGAAAAAAGGCTTCGATGCGCTCGGCGACAAGTATTTGAAGGAAGACAAAGAGGCGTTCAAACGCATGGGTTATCCCTTCTACTTTTAGAGCTGCGAAATGAACGCATTCGCACATTTTCTTTGGATTCAAAGAGACTCAAGCGGCGAGTCGCCGGTCCCCTTTTACGTGCGGATTTTGAATATCGGAATCGCCGTATTGGTGATGACCGCAATCGTATTTTTGAGTCTCTACAGCTTGCATTATAACTGGGGTTGGTCGGGAGTTTGGGAGCGGCGAATGCTCTTGTGGCAAGGCTGGTTAACGACGCTTCTCATTTCTATGGCGGCGCTGGTAACGAGCACCGTGGCTGGTCTGGTTCTAGCGCTTTTGAGCCGCACCACTTTTCTGCCGGTCCGTTACGCCGCGCAATCGTACATCGAGATCATCCGGGCATCGCCCCTTCTGGTTTTGATTTTGCTCGTTTGGTACGGGTTTGGCGGCGTGTTTCATTGGCCGTCGAGCTACCGGTTCCCTGCGGCGATTTTCATCCTTACGATTTTTGAAAGCGCGTACATCAGTCAAATTATTCGTGCTGGGATCGAGAGCATCAGCAAAACGCAATTGGAGGCGGCGATGGCTGTTGGATTTACCCGATATCAGACCTACCGCTACGTCATCGGACCGCAAAGTATTCGCCAGATTCTTCCGCCGCTCGCCGGTGAGTTTATTTCGCTCACGAAGAACTCGTCGCTGCTCTATGTGATTTCAATTCCAGAACTGACGCAGAACGCCCAACAGATCAATAGCGAAACGTACAGCACATTAGAAACGTATCTGCCGTTGGCTGTCGGTTATTGGGTCATTAACCTGCCGATCTCGCTCTTTTCGCGTTGGCTCGAAGCCTATTTCAAATATGAAACTTAGACTGCGCGAGTTGGTCAAAACGTTTGGCGATCACGTGGTTCTGGATGAGATCAGCCTGGAGTTGGACTCGGTGCATTGCCTCAGTTTTATCGGACCTTCGGGCGGTGGAAAATCGACGCTCCTTCGGATCATCGCGGGACTCGAATCGCCGTCGAACGGTTCGGTGCGTTTGAATGATCGCGATGTGATCTGGCAAGAAGACCAGTTGCTGGCGCATCGGCGCTCCATCGGAACGGTGTTTCAAGCCTACAACCTGTTTCCCCATCTCACCGCCGTGCAAAACATCACGTTACCTCTGGAAAAGGTGCATGGGTGGAGCCGGGCAGCGGCGCGGGAAGAAGCGGAGAAAATTCTGACGCGCTTTCAATTGGCCAAACATGGACACAAACGTCCCGCAGAGCTCTCGGGCGGTCAGCGGCAACGCGTCGCAATTGCCCGGGCGATTTCAATTAAACCGCAAGTGGTTTTGTTTGATGAGCCGACATCGGCCCTTGATCCGGAAATGACCGCAGAAGTGCTGGAGGTGATCGCTGAGCTAAAGCAGGAAGGCCGAGACCTAATCTTGGTCACGCACGAAATGGGTTTCGCGCACAAAGTCTCCGATCAAGTGGCGTTACTCAGCGCGGGAAAAGTCGCGGAAATCGGGCCGCCCGCACAAATCTTTGATGCACCCCAGACGGAAGTCACGCGGCGGTTTCTGAGTCGTATTTTGAAGTATTAAGGCTTTCTTATTGATCTTGTCGCATAAATCTCGGAAATGCGGGACTGTGAGGGGTGACCCGCCAGTCCCTTACCGGACGACTTTCCAAGCGCTGTACGACAAACTAAACGGAAATGCTCTAACCAGAGCCAGCCGGAAATTAAGTATGGATTTCCGCCCTTAACGCGCTTTACTGCGAGAGTTGGGAGACCGACTTTCGCGAAAATGCGTCGTGACGCTGAAAATCTAATACCAGAGTCAAAGCTTGGCCACTTCATCATCAATTCTCGTCTAGCGGCCGGGGGGATGGGAATTGTCTATAAAGCTTTCGAGCCGACTTGCTCGCGTAACGTGGCGATTAAGGTGCTTCGACCGGAATTTGCTGAGAATGAAAGCCATGTCGAAGCGTTTCAAGAAGAGGCTCGAGCGGTGGCCGCGCTGAGCCATCCGAATGTGATCCCGATTCATTTCATCGGCGAGGAAGATGATCTGGTCTACTTCGCGATGTCATTCATCGACGGTGAGACATTCGATGACTGGATCGAGCGAGGCAAGCGCGCGACTCCGAAAGAGGCCGCGTGGTTTCTCAATCAAGCTTCCGCAGCGTTAGAATATGCGTTATTGCGCGGGGTAATTCATCACGATATCAAGCCTGCCAATTTCTTAGTCGAGCAGAACACGACGATCTTGCTTACTGACTTTGGGCTGGCGGAGCGGCTGACGCGAAACGAAACCGGCTCGCTTCGATACAAATATGGCACGCCCTACTATTTTTCGCCCGAGCGTGTGGTTCGAGACCCCACGGATCATCGTTCGGATATCTACGCACTGGGTGCCACGCTTTATCACTTGATGGTGGGGCTACCGGCCTACGAAGGCGAGAGTCCCACGGAGATTCTGATGGGCCACCTTCAGAAAGAATTCCCGATCGAAAAAGCGGCGGAATCTCTCGTCCCCCGAGAATGGATTTCCGTTATTAAAAAGATGATGGCGCGCAACCCCGCGAACCGGTTTTCGACCTATCTGGAACTGCGCTCTGCCGTGCAGCGGATCGGTCGATTTGAAGGTGCGGAGATTCAGACGGGTCCTAAGATTTTTTCGATTCTTGGATGCATCGAAGCGGCCCTGCCAAACGAGGAGAAAGGCACCCCACAAGAGATTATCGGGATTCAAGAGCACCTGAAACAGCTCTCGAAAGAATTAAAAAACGTGGGTGCCCGGTTCTTGGATCTTCGCGGAAATACCTTGGTGGTCTCGTTTAATGGTGCGAACGAAGCAATTTTTGGCAGCCTACAATTTCAGGTCGATAGCACGGCCGATTTCAGTGGCTACACGTATCGAATCGGAATTCACTCAGGTGAAGTAGAGATCGATGGGTTTCAGATTGGCGGGGAAGGCCTGGAGCTCACTGAAAAAGTGAAGGCGCTGGCTCCGAAGGGCGGGGTTACGGTCTCCGGTCAAGTCGCCAAGCTTATCAGTGGGTCAGTGCCGTTTCTATTGGTCCCGGTTGCCGTTCCGAACGATGATTTAAAGGAGACTTCCGGTGTCTTTCTGGTCGCGCCCAACACCATGCTGTCGCCGAAGCGGAAAACGCCAAGTCTTCAAGGGCCTGCGCAGACACCCGCCCCTGATGAACACAGTACTCCGAGCTACATTTGGGAGCTCATTCAAGTGACTGTCTGGGTTGTCGCCTTCGTGGTTTTGGTCATTGTGATTTTATTAACCGAGTTTGGACCACGAGTAATAGACGGCTGGATTCATTACTTTAAGGAACGGGCGTCGTCGCTTTAATCACGACTCCACGGGTGCGCTAACGGCCAGAGCCAGTTGTCGACAGTAACTGAGTGCATCGATCTCTAGAGGTGTTTTGTCTGTGCGAATCCGGACGATTCTCGGGAAACGCAGGGCGTAACCGGAGTTGTGCCGCTGGCTCAATTGAATTGTATCAAAAGCGACCTCCAATACGACGTTCGGGATGACTTGCCGAAACCGCCCCCGCTCGGCGATGGTGTGCTCGAGAAAGTACTCGGTGTATTGCGCGATCTCCGCATCCGTGAGGCCGGAGTAGGCTTTCCCGATCGTGAGCAGCGGCTGTTCTGCGGGTTCCAAGGCTCGACTCGAATCGTCTCGAATCGCGAAGGTGTAATCCGAGAGCACAGCCTTGCGCTTGCCGTGGCCCCACTCGACACCGACGACCACCACATCCAGCGTGGCATACGCTTTCTTCAACTTAAACCACGATAGCCCGCGCCGACCGGGCGTGTAGAGCGAAGCGGGATCCTTGGCCATCAACCCTTCATTGCCGCGTTTGCGGGCGCGAATAAACGCTGCCTCGACGGCCGCAACCGTGTTGGAATCGGCAGTGGAAATCCGTTCGACACCCGCGCATTCCAGTCCACCGAGCGTTGGCTGAAGTGAGATCGATTCGAGCAAGTGTCGACGTTCCTGGAGTGGAATTTTCAGGAGACTGCGCGGACCGAGTGCCAGGAGATCGTAGAGGCAAATCGAGACGGGAATCTCCGATCCCAGGAAGAAATCGTCGCCCTTACGACCGAGTCGTTTTTGAAGTTCGGCAAAGGGAAGCGCGCGTCCATTTTGCCAGGCCAAAAGCTCACCATCGGCGATGATATCAGCGGGGAGCTTGCGAATCTTATCGGCCAGATCTGGGAACTGCGGAGTAATCCGGCGCAGCTCGCGCGAGTAGAGCTCCACGCGCTCATCAAATTTGTGGACTTGGCACCGAATGCCATCGTACTTCTCTTCGATCCAAATTTCAGAAGCTCCGGTGAACCGCTGCAGCAGGTCTTGCGCGGAGGGCTCCGGGCTGGCGAGCATGAAGTGGATCGGGTTAAAGGGCCGAAGCTCAAGAGCTTCCAGCTGCCCCTGTTTGGCGGAGACCGCTGTAGCCGCGAGATCGCCGGTAAGCATATTGCCTTGCTTCACCAGATCGAGTGGTTGTGCAAACGCCGCCGCAATCGCTTCCTCGACCAAGCCCTCTTTGAGCCCGATACGCAGGTCACCGGTAATGATTTTGATCAGATATTTCGCTGCTAGCGGATCGAGCAATGCCAGCCGCTTTTTGAGCAGCTCCGTTTTCTCGATCGGCCCGCGCAGATCGGCTAATTCCGTAAAGAATGGAGTGAGTCGATCGAGCAAGAACGGTTCCGGCGCGGTGTGATTTCGTAGGATGGCAGCCGCCGTATCGCCCGAGTCACTGAACTGCTGGTAGACCGAGCGGAAATCGGATTCCGAGAGATTCGTGAGCGAAAGCAGGGCGCGTTTAATGATGGCCCAACCGCAATTGAGGGTGCGACCGCTGCTGATGGGGAAGGGACGCCCGGTAAGAGCCAGCACGGCTGCCGAGAGCGAAAAATCGTCCGGTAACGCGCGCAGATACGTTGCGAGTGCTTCGATCTTGGCGAGCTTGCTTGCGGTCAAGCGGACCGTTTCGGCAGTATTCGCGAGTGAGAGAAGATCGTTGGTCAATAAGGCCCCGGCAGTGTTTGCAGGATCATTCTGGATCGGCAAGGTGGGCGCGATGATCGCGGTGGATGCCGACGTGGGCGCAGAGAAAATCGGCAGCTCCAGCTGGCTCTCTTCACCGAGAGGCCAAGCTTCGATTCCCCGGGAGCGCAACGTTTGCGCAAATTCGCGCGTCCAGCCGTGGACGGTCCACACGACCTTGGGTTGAACGAGGTCGACGAACCGGAGCAGATCATTGAAATCAGCGTGGTCAGAGAGCGGGAATGCCGCATCGCACTGGTAGCGGTAGATGGCTCCAGGGTCCATCGCCCAACCGGTAACCGAAGCCGTGCGGCGGCGTTTGATTTTGCGCAGCCACGCCGATTGATTCGCCTGAGGAGGGCAGATGACGACATGGCCCGGGGCCTCCGCCAGCAGAAATGGGCGAAACGGCGGAAACGTAACGCCCAAATCTTGATAGACCCGCGTCATTTTCTCCGTCTGCGGGTGGAGCATGATCGGAAGCCCCGCCTCAGCCAGCGAGCAGAGCAGCTCCTGGCTTTTTCCGAGCGAGTAGCCGAAAAGTACGGGAACTTCACTGTCATCCACGCTTTCCTGGCAAAACGAAATGATATCGCGCAGAACAGTCGCCGTCGGTGGAAACACATACTTGGGCAGGCCAAAGGTCGTCTCCATGATCAAAACATCCGCGCGCGGCGGCAGGCACGTTTCGGCAGATCGCCCGGGCCGGAGCTTGAAATCGCCGGTGTAAAGAAAGCGCTGGTTTTCGCAGGTAAGATGGAGCATGGCCGAGCCAAAAATGTGCCCGGCCGGGTAGAGCCGGACTTCCGTGGCATGAGCGAGCAGGTGGGGTTCGGGCGGCCGCTCCAAGGACTCAGCCAGCGGCAGAATTACCGAGGAGCGCTCACCCGCGAGCCGCGCTTGCATGAGCTTGGCGGTTCCTTTTGAGGCGATGATGCTCTTGTGATTGGCCAGGTGATCAAAGTGCGCGTGGGAGACGAACGAGAACGGCGTGGGATGGTGGGCGTCGCACCAGAGATCGATCTGGGGCAGGAAAATGCTGGATTTAAGAAACTGAACGTCCCACGAAAATGGCATGAATGAGCAAAATAGTCTGGAAGTCCGCAGTTGTCATTGAAGTCCCCAATTTCCACAGATTCCTAAACAAGCTAAATTGTTTGAAATGTTAACTTTAAATCATTTAAGGCGGGACAAATCTCGGCAGATTTGCGAGCTTTGTATCAGGAGATTTTGTGCCAACGATCAAACCACCGCGGTTGACGGCGACGCTACGCCAAGCGAAGAAAACGGTTTTGATTCTGGAGGATGATCCGGATATCCGAGGTCTGTTACGGGAGATTTTGGCCCCGATCTGTACAGTTGTGGAAGCAGATCGCCCGAGCATCGCCTACTCGCACATCGCTCGCTCGATGCCGGACGTGATGATTATCGATATTTGCCTGCCTGAGTATAGCGGGCTGGAGTTTTTGCAGCGTTTACGGAACCGAATTAGCGGAACGCTTCCGGTTTTCATGATTACGGCGCATGGAAGTCGCCCCTCGGCAGAGGAAGCGCTTTCGTTGGGCTCGATCAATTATTTCTCAAAGCCTTTTCAGCCGAGCCACGTTCTGGAGGCGGTTAAAAATGCGTTGTGGGTCTCTAGCAGCCGGACGATCCAGAATGAGCCCAAGTGGAAAAAGACGGCGCGGGTTCTGAACGAAGGAGCGGTCATACCGCCCCAATCCCGATTGTAGCGACGATTCCGACGATTTCTTCGCAATGTGACGTTGCCGACAGTTAATCTGAATATTGCACAAGGGCTTGCTTGCCGCAGCTGCGGTTAGAATACGGGAATTTAATCGGATAACGCCCGAGGTTCGTAGACAAATACCTCGCCGTCGAATCGTGTGAAGGCCTCCTGAATGAGCGGACGGACATCGGCCCAATTCAAGCCTCCGTTTCCACATCCGAGAGCTGGAATGGCTAGGGACTTCACCTTTACGGAATCCAAAGTCGCGATAAGGTCCTTCAAACCGTTCTCAACATCTTCTATGCGGCTTTTGGACCGCCAATGCCCTTTCGTTGGAAAGTTTATGATCCAACGCGGACAGCTCGATCATCAAAAATATGCATTTTCCCGAGTCGAACCTCTCGCACTCCGCACGCTTTCTTATAGGCGCGATACATCTCTGGGAAAGCCTGCTTAAACTGTAGCGCAATCCCCTTGCCCATCACGCCCTCGGTATTAACGGTATTCACCACTGCGTCCGTTTTTGCTTCGAGGAGATTACCTTGTACAAAGTGAATCATAAGGGTCAGCTATTCATGCGCATGAGTGTCCAGAACGGCTTCCAACTGTTGTTACACTCTCTTGGTCGTCCATTGTAGTCGATGAAGCGGAAATGCGAGCAATCGGTCGGATTTTCCATGTCGATCTGAAGTCGATCTGGGAGCACACGAAGCTCACGAGGAATGGAAGGGTAAGGCGTTCGAAAGTTCATCCCGAGTCGGAACCCAACTGGAGTGCTGATCACAACGACTTCAGCCTGTCCGCGAGGAAACGCGATCCGTCCAAGAACATTCAAAAGACATGCCTCTGGACCGAGCCACTTTTGACAGATCTGTACCGTTTCCAGGCTCTTATACCAAGCCTTGAAACCGAGATAACTATACCGAGCGTGAAAGTCTGTCTGCAAAATGACGGCTAGAATCTCGAAAAGTTCGGGATTGTTTCGACCGGATACGGTCGCCCGCAAGCGAAACGGAGTATCCGGGAGGATGGCTCGGAGCTGATTAATAACATCTGGGGAAGGAGTGAGCCGACGAGATTGAACGGCGAACTGCTGTTTGAAGTCAAACTCCGGAGTGGCATCCAGAGTTTTAGTGAAATCACGAAGTGTGACGGCCATGGATGGCGGAATCAGTCCGCGAACCGAAAGGCGTGGAATCTGAACCGGATTCAGTTCCAACTCCAGAATTTGCCGACCCGGATAAGCCTCGATAGCCAGTAGGACATCGGTAAGGTTGAACTGAGAGAAGTAGTCGATTGCATTCAGAATCCGAAGCGACTCCTCCTGCGCGAACTCCAGGCGGATTTGGGCTTGGTCCAGGCTATGAAAGTGATTGAAGTCTAACGGTTTGACATGCGGGGAATAGGGTATCACGGCGACTTGAGATCGGTGCGCTAAACTCTGCACGAAATTATCACAACTGCTGACGATCTGGTCGTAAGCGACCAACTGATCGAAACTCAGCGTGTTCGGGTTCGAGTAGAAGTTGGGCATGGCCGTTTAAATTACGGCCGACTCATCCACACCGCTACGCCATTGCCCAACCACACTCCGAAAAGGCAGAGCATCACAGAGCCGATCACATTGAGGCCGGCCCAGTAAAACTGGCCGTCTTGTGCGAGTTTTAGCGTCTGTAGGCTGAACGATGAGAATGTGGTGTATCCGCCGCAGATGCCCACCATAAAGAAATTACGGAATTGTGGGCTGACGAGCCACCGCCCCTCCGGACCGGTCATGCCGGAGAAGAATCCGATGATGATGCTGCCGGTGACGTTAATCACCAGGGTGCCGAGCGGGAAGGTCTCGCCAGCTGCCAGAGCGACTGTCGTCGAGAGCCAGTAGCGAGCCCCTGTGCCGAGCGCGCCGCCGAGACAGATCCACAAATAATCCCAAAACACAGGGAGCTGATACCAATTTCGTGCGGCGTAAAGGAAGGAGAATCGGTGGGAGACAAGGCAAAAGCGGTGGCGCTGTAAAATATCTTTGCACTGTAGTGTTAAATGACAGTTGACTACTGACACATTATTTGACAGTGTAACGACATGACGCTCAAGCAGCTCATCGCCCGAGTCAATCAAGTCTTTCGCTTCCATAATCGGGGGCCGGTGGATGATCTCAACGAGCGCACCTGTTACTTCTATCGCAGCATCGGTCTGCTCTCGCCGCCTCTTCAGAGCGGGCCGTTTTCGCAATACGGTACATTGCATGAGGCGCAGCTCATCGCCATTAAACTCCTCCAGCGCGAAGCCCGGTCGCTGGCCGATATCAAAACGACACTGAATGGACTGACCGAAAACGATCTGAACCAGCTCCTGCACCTGCACGATATTCACATCGCGCACGCCCCGCTTCACTCATCCCTGCAACCGCCGCTTCCTTACCCTGCGCTGAAATCGCACCCGGACACCGCGCCACCCTCAACCGCCGCCCTACCCGGTAATAACTCGAATCAACCAGCCTCCTCCCCCGTCGTTCTCCAAAAAGGGAAGGCGAAAGGAAAAGGGGCGCGCCGCGAGCCCATACAAATAGCCACCTGGACGACCCTGGCGCTGAACGAGGGCTTTCTGCTCGTTTGCCCGCCCGGCTCCGCACCGCTTTCGCAAGACACCTACAATCAAATCCAAACCCTCCTAACCCAGAACAAAAATGCCTCTTAAATCCTGTTTCCTTCCTATCGAATCCGCTCCAGAACGCGCCGCGTTTGGCATCAACATCATCGATTCCAAGCAACTCCAATTGCCGCTGAAAGCTGTCTCGTGCTAGGCGAGAATCGACGGCCCATTGGCGCTCGTCAGCATGGCGCAACTTTATGTAAACGATGGCCCCAAGCCCGTGAACGTGCGCTACACGTTTCCGCTTCCTTCCGAGGCCGCGGTGTATGCGTGCGAAATGTGGATCGGCGACCGTAAGATCGTCGCTAAAGTCAAACCCGAAGCCGAGGCCCGCAAGGAATACGAAGAACATCAGCGCGAAGGCCAGCACGCCGTTCTCGTGGAGTCCGTGCGAAAGAACCTCTTTGTGATGGATCTGGGCAATCTCCAGCCAGGCGAAGAGGCCGAGATCAAAATCTCGTATCTCGATCTGCTGGAGCAAACCGCCGAAGCAGCGACTCGTGTGAGCCGACTGCGCATTCCGCTGTGCCCCGGCATCCCCTACATTCCCGGCAAGCCGCTCTTCCGCTCCTCGCGCGGCCTGGGCTCGGAGACCGATACTGACCAAGTGCCGGATGCTTCAAAAATCACTCCGCCCCGGATCTCTCGCCATGACGATCGCGCCGCAGCTCTGTGCATGGAAATTCTCGCCCCGACCTCCGCCACGCTGAGCAGCCCCACGCATCCGCTGCACATCGGCTCTAAAGCCGGGACCGGTGGTGAACCCGACCGTAACTCCGCCACGCTCGATTCCGAGAAAAACCTGCCAGATCGCGATTTCGTTTTGGAATTGCGCCAGCCGGGCACGGACGAGATCACGCTGTTTCGCAAGGACAATTATGCGCTGCTTTCGATTGCCGCCCCGGTGCAATCGATTCGCTCGGCACAACTCGCGCAAGACATCTACTTTCTAGTCGACCGCTCCGGCAGTATGAGTGGCGAGAAATGGACGAAAACGCTGGAAGCGCTCAAGCGATTCGTCGCGATCTTGGGGGATCAAGACCACGTCGATATCTGTTTCTTCGAATCGGATTTCTTCCACTTCTCCAGTCAGCTGGAGCCGCGCGATAACATCCTGCGCGACCCCAAGTTCCGCTCGTTGGAAAAGCACCTCTCCACGTCCATGAATTCAGCACCGTGAGATCCGTGTACGCGGGGCTGGCGATTCGTTCGGCCAAAAGCTGAACGGCCCCAGCGATATCGTCCGAGGGCGTCTTAAGCAGGCACCACCCATTTTGTTGCGTGGCGAGTTCCTTCAAGAGCGCGTCATTGACCACCGTATCGATTCCGAAGGTGTGCACGACGAGACTCGCGCTGGACTTCAGCACATCCAGGATGGGCTGCGAATTTCCGACCTGACCATCAGTGATGATGATGACGGTGGAAGGGCGACCCGAGGCGGAGTCGTTAATGAGGTTGAGCACGTCGTTGAGCGCCGGGAGCAGCTCGGTGCCTCCAGCGTGTCGAAGCTCCCGCCTGTCTATTGCGGTGACGTGCTCTTCGCGGCGTTCCATCACGAGTCGACAGAACCGATCGATTCTGAACTGCTTCTCTCGGCTAAAAACCGAAACGGTGAGCTCAAAGAATGGATATTGCCGTTTACGCCAACTTCCAACCTGGCGCTGGAACTTCTTTGGGCGAAGGAACAGATCGACGAACACCTTCGGCACAATCGCAAGAATGAAGCGGTGAAGCTCGCCTGCCAATTCAACATCTCGTGCCCCGGTGCTGCATGGGTGACGTGGGATGAAACGAAGCAACAAGCGGCCGATGTGCTGGTGAATCAACCGAGCCTTCACCCGCATCAGTGAGAAGAAAGGGAATGCGGCGTTACGCTTCGCGCTCCCATGGCCATGGCATGTGCACCTGCGCCAGCTTCTGCCCTTTCACGGCCGGGGGCCATGCCTCGTCCTTCTTCAGTCCCGATGGCGAAGACAAGGGCGATGCCGCCGAGCGCTCCTTCTGCTCCCATGCCGAGTATGAGTGCATCAGCGCCTCGTGGAGGCAAAGGAGGAGCGTCTCGAAAGATGAATAGCGCGGCGGACCCCACAATGGTGTCTCTGAACAGCAAACCATCTGTGGCAATGCCTCAATCGATACACCCGCCGATACCGCCGCCGATGGGTGGCGCTGGATACAATGGCCCGATTTCGGCGAGTCCGGCTAGTTACGCAGACGAGGTCGCCCCTGCCGATTCGATGGACCTCGATTTGCTCGTGTGGGAAGGAGATGTCCGGCGTCTGGCTGTTTTCCAAATTCAGGAAAACCTGCCTCTCCTGGAGAAACTCCTCAACTGGGCACGCACGAAAGCCACCGAACCGGAGCGGATCGAATTGCTCAAAAAGCTTCGCACGCTCAACACCGCTGAAACACAGCTCGCAGAGGTGGAAACGCTGCTGGCGGCGAGTAAGTAGGTCGCGATCGATCAGCTAAACGGAAACCAACACCTCAAGAACACGGCTGAACAGATGTTCGCAGTTCAGGTTGTCTTTTGCTTGAGGCCGAAGCGAGGCGTCAATTCCAGCCCAGGTCGCCGACCGTCTGAAAAGACGGTCGAAGGCCTGGGTCTCATTGCAAGTCAAACCGTTGCTCTTGAGGGCAAGTTCCGGCAAATCGCTCAAAAAAGGTTCGCGATCAAAGATGATGGGGCCACGCTTTCCGATGGTACGCAATACTTTCAAGATGCTCCCGATTGTTTCCGCGTGGGGATGACTCTCAAGGTTCGCAATCAGGCAGGACATTCCGATTTGGAAGGGGAGAGCCGAAGATCAAATCGGAAAAGAATAAACTGAAACAAAAAGACAAGAGGCTCTAGTTTTAATCGATAATCGATACGCCGTTCATCAAAACTCGCATTAGTGGAAATTATCTCGCGTCATTTAATGCGAAAATCGTTTCAACTTTCGCCCTAGTTCTTTTTATAATTGGAGGCAAACCGTGCAGCAGCAAAAAAGTTTCCAGACTCCTTGCAAGAAGTTTCAAGATGGGAGCTACCTAGTAGCGATTTGGCAGCGTCTACAGAAATACCGTCCACACCATAAACGGCTGCATATTGATCCGAACAGGCGGCTGCCGAATCTCGTTCTAACAGAATCTGGAACGGTTGTAGAGGTAGTGCTCCAAAAATGAAGAGATCAAGCATCATAGATTTTTCCTAACGGATTAATGCACAAGGTGAGGTGGCAAATCGCCGTACGATTTCTGAACTTTTTCGTTATAACAGTCCAGATTTAATTTTGAAACCTGATTTGACGCGGTTTTATTGCACTTCATTAAACAATTGTGAAAACTAATGCAGGTAGTTAGCGCACTTCCAGATCCCTGGCATTTCCGTTGGAGTGATGGTCCACCTCGACGTATTTTATGGTTAATTTGTGTTAAGGTGTCGTTACTTTGACGGTGAAGGGCACTTCGCCCAAAATGTGATCAGAAGCGCTGCCCACTCGTAGGTCGTAGACACCGGCATCCACCACATACTTGTTGCCTTGCTCGTCCCACCGCCTCAGATTCTTTTCTTTGAGAGGAATCACCACCGATTGGCTTTCTCCAGGGTTCAGGTGCACTCTTTGGAAACCAATCAGCCACTCCAGAGGCATTTCAACCGGAGGCTTTTCGGCATGAGCATAGACCTGTACCACTTCATCTCCAGCCACTTTGCCCGTGTTAGTGACTTTAACGCTTAGGTCCATGGTCTTGTCGGCCTTTTCTTCGCTCACCGTAATGTGCTCGTCGGTGAATGTGGTGTAGCTCAACCCGTAGCCGAACGCATAGAGCGGCTTGCCCTTAAAATAACGGTAGGTCCGGTTAGCCATGGAATAATCTTCAAAAGAGGGTAGGTCATCCGATGACTTGTAGAAGGTCACTGGTAATCGCCCGCCAGGGTTCGTTTCACCGACGATGGCCTCGGCAACAGCATCCCCGCCGCGCTGGCCGTAGTACCACGCTTCCAGAATTGCGTTTGGCTTGGAAGTGTCAAAATTGAGGGCACTACCATTGGTCAAGATCACTATAGTAGGTTTGCCCAGCGCTGCCACCTGAGCCAGGAGATCTTCCTGAATCTTCGGCAGTTCGATCGTTGTCCGATCACCACGATCAAACCCTTCTAATTCCACCCCCATTTCCTCATTTTCTAAGCCGGGAGTCAGGCCTAGGGTCAGGATAATGTGGTCAGCCTGTTTGGCGAGAGCCAGAGCCTTTTCCATTCCTCCAGGCAAGCGCCAGCCTAATTGAATCTTTCCCATGTTGCTGTCGGGCGTTTGCATGTATTGCACTTTCAAATGATAAAGTTGGCCAGCGGTGAGACTTAGCCCCGTGCTGGCATGGTTGGCTTTTTGGTCTTTCGGATGCTTCTCATCCAAAAGAAGTTTATCGTCGACATAAAGCCTTGCACTGCCCATGAAATTCAGTGTTAAGGCATACTCACCGGTTAAATTGGGAATCAAGACACCCGTCCACTCGATCTTATTATCCTTCAAGGGCAAGGCAGGAAGCGGTTGGTCTTCGGACCAATTGAGGTCCAGAGCCTTTTCCGTGCGAGTGGGTTGACCGGCGATCGGCTTCTTAAAGGCATCGTCGCTGAAGAACGTGCCAACAAGGCCTGTGTTTGTCTTCTGCCCGTCGCTGAAGAGGGAACTTTCCGGAATAGTGGTTCCCGTCTCCCGGAAGCCGGAAACCAAGGGAATGGCAGGGTCATGGAGGACGGTTATGCCCAATGGCTTAAGTTTGTTCGTTATTCCCATTAGGATGTTCACCGGCTTGACCGGCGTACCGGCGTAATTACCCACAACGGCACCATTGTCATCAGCGGTAGGACCTAAAATTGCCACGGTCTTGAGATCTTTTGGATTCCAAGGCAGGGAGCCATCATTTTTCAAAAGCACCAGGGCTTCCCGCGCTGCCTGTAAAGCCATGGTATCGTTCTCGGGCGCATTCAGAGCGGAAATCGGAATTTTGCGGTAGAGAACCTTATCGGCAGGATCGAACATTCCCAGCTTGAACCGCAGGGTGAAGAGCCGCCGGAGTGCCACGTTAAGATCCGCTTCGGTAATCAGCCCTTGTTTAAGGGAGTCGTGGAGATGATCATAGGCACCGCCGCTACATTCGTCATTGCCTGCTTTCAAGCATGTCGCACAGACCTCCGCCGGACTGGTGCCGTAGTGATGCGCCCCAAAGGCATCGCCCACGGTGTCCACATCTCCGACCACTGCGCCTTGGAAGCCCCAGGTGGTGCGAAGAATGTCTGTCAGCAACATTTTATTAGCGGGTGCTGGGACACCATCCACCTCATTGTAAGCACTCATTACAGACCAAGCGTGCCCTTCTGTAATACCTGCCTCAAACGCTGGAAGATAGGTTTCATGGAGGTCCCGGCCCGATGGATGGGCATCGAAAACGTGGCGAAGTTTTTCCGGACCGCTATGAACGGCAAAGTGTTTCAACGTGGCAACCGTCTTCAGATAAGTGGGGTCATCACCCTGCAATCCGCGCACGAAGGCGACCCCCATGCATCCTGTGAGGTAGGGATCTTCCCCGTACGTTTCCTGCCCGCGTCCCCAACGGGGATCTCGGAAAATATTGATGTTGGGCGACCAGACAGTCAAACCCTGGTAAATATTCGTTCCTGGGTTCTTGGAGATCGTCTCATTGTTCTTGGCCCGAAATTCCGTCGAAATCACGTCGGCCACTTTTCCCTCCAAGATCGGATCCCACGTAGCACCCAAGGCGATCGCTTGGGGGAAGACAGTAGCAGGGCCGTTACGCGCCATCCCGTGCAGTCCCTCGTTCCAGTAATGGTATGCCGGGATGCCCAACCGGGGGATCGCTGGAGCCTTCATCATCAGCTGTTCGATTTTTTCATCCGGAGTCAGACGCCCCAACACATCATCCAAGCGCTTATCTAACGGTAGCGAGCTATCTTGGAACGGAAACGGACCTGGTTGTCCCACACCATCGGCGTTTGGAGTGGGCGTTGCGCTGGGGTCGGCCCGCAAAGGAAGGGCCGCCACAGCGACTGCAAACAAGGTCCAACCAAGAAGCCGATTTCTCACGTGCTCCCGAACCCGCGTGAAAGGAAAAAGTTTCATAAAATCGCTTAAATAAAGATTTTCAACTTGCTGGAATTGGGAAGCTTTATAAACACGGCAGGAAGTGATCATGATTAACACCGTTCGTTGCAACAAACAGGTCCCCGGCTTGATCAAAGGCGAGCGAAAGACCGAAAGTTGCCATCGCGTAGAATAAGATTTCACTCGTTTCAAGCTTTCTCGTAATGCGTTTACTTTGACTCCTTTAACGGCGCGATCGGCTTGTTCAGCGTCACCAACTTTTCACCGCCACGGGTAACCGAAACATCGGTTTTACCCGTCGTTGAAGGACTAAACCCAATCTGATCGACTTGGTCGGGCCAAGCTACATTGACGGCGTTCGTACCGCTCGAAGTGGTAATTGGGAGAACATCGCCTTGGTGGTAGGGAAAGAGAAGAACCTTGAAATCTGGACTGACAGCCCGCACGGGAACAGCCAAGCGCCGGACGCGGTTTGCTGCGTGGCCGCTGGAATTTGGAGGCACTGCGTCCTCAAGAATAGTTGGAGTCTTTGCTTCGGTGGCGATCTTGTCAGGCTCGGTGTTGTTGAGATTTAGGAACCGTACAAGAAGCATCGGCTGTCCTGTGGGAATTTTCGAGGGATCTGCGAGGCTCGGGGTGAGTGGCGGATCCTTTTGCCTTCCGCCGACAACTGGAGCATGGACTTGCGAGGGATCGGCACCCGTTAGGATCAGATCGATTTGGTGATCGTTGATTTTTTGAAGTTTGGCGATTTGAACATCGTATTCCAGATTCATGTACCAGTTGTAATCGTGCGCTTGATCGTCCTTCTGAATATCGTCGATGACCAAGGCATAGGGATGTTTCCCTCGCACCAGACCGGCGGTTCGAAACGCGCGTTCGACGGGATAATTTGGCTTTCGCGCAATCGCATCGAAAGCACCTTTTCTCATGAGCCAGCTCGGAACGCCTCTATTGAATGGGGCATTTAAATAGGCGAAATCGCGCTTCAGAAAGCTAAAATCATTGATGCAATGAGGGTCCAGTTCCTCGCCGCTTTTTGGAACGACAGACCCGCTGGTAAAATCATCCGCGCTGAACGAAAGCTTGCCGTTTGGTGGTATGTTATGCCAATCCCAGTCCCAGGCATATTTGGCATCTCCAACCGCAAACGTGGCGTCAGGTTGATCTGAAAAATCGACCATGCGAGCTGGGACGTGCTCGTTTTGTGGATGATCGTCAATAACCACCTCGCTGTTATGAATGTTTAGAGAACATCGATCCGCCCAGCCATTCATTGAGGCCCAGACGCGGCCTGCGCCTGCCAGCATGATTGAGTTCCTATCGGCAAAGGGGTGTCCTCCATTGGCACCGCGCACGTGTAGATTGAGCATCAGAGCGTCTTTATCCCAACTACTACGTGTCATCATGAGGGCGCGTTCGCCACAGAAAAACGTATTGCTGATACCTAACGATTGGGGATTGCTGTTCGCAGGATCAAAGTCTGATGCATAAATCAAGAACGGCAAAAGCGGGTCTGCATAACCGCCGCCATCCTCCGCGTTAAACCACCCGATTTCGCTGCGATTCGGAAGGTTTTCGTAGTGTTCTCCCACCGCCATCCGATAAGCCCAATCGATGACCTTATCATTCGGAATGAGATATTTGAGGCCAATCAAGTCAGCAGGTAACGGACGTCCGTGGACGCCTCCCAAAAGATCGTATTTAACAAAACCATTCCCTCCTGGAAGCACACTCTTAGGCAGAAAATTGGTGGCATATGCCCGCAAGTAAGGATGACCAGCGAGATTTTCGAATCCATAAGCCTGAGATCGCAAGGCAAACATCAGAACGCCATCCATTCCCAACTGATCCTTGGCTTCTCCTTCAAAGGTGGCACCTGACTCGAACCATCCGTACGTGTATAGATTCCGCCAACCGCGGTACATGCCGCGAACTTTCAGATCGTTAAACCCAGGTTCGCCTTCGATCGCCAGGACTTCGATAAGCCAGTAGGAAAAGGTAGCCCAATTGCTGCGGGAAGCCTCCGCTGCGTTGAACGTCCCATAATTGTCATGGCTCCAGGAACCATTGGCTAATTCATCATGAAAATTCTTACGCTGTTCGGATGACAGATAATTGTAAAGGAAGTCATAAGTCGCAGCTAGGCGTATCCCTCCAATCGGTTGGCCGGGGGGCAAATCCTTGCCCATACTTGCCGAGGCTCGTTTGGCCTGGGCTATTTTAACTGCTGTACTGATAGCGGCAGCAAGGTCGGTCGCGGCGGCTTTATCGTCCTCAATCCAACAACGAAAGGCCTCCAGCTCAAATACTGGCCAAAAGCCGCGAACATCCTGCGTTAAGTCCCCCTGGATCAGAGCCTGATATTTAGCCGCAGCTTCTGAGTTCTTAGTCGTCCCAATGCGGGTTAATTGGACACGACTGCCAAAGCGATCCTGGGGTTGTGCGTCAACTCCGAGCTGGGCGTAATCTGCCTTGGGGTCATACTTGCCTTTCATCATATTGGTGAGGCAAAGCAAATTTTTCCAGGCTTCCTGACCGCAGTGCGTCTCCTTTAATCGACGACGAATGTCACTCAAATCCGCAGGCGTGCAGTAAATGCGTGGATGAATCCCAGGTTCCGGAATCTGATTAACGGCACGAATGCCTGACAAATCAAAAGTCACCTTGCGAGAGCCGAAATCGGTGGGGATCTCGTCTCCCCATTTCGGATTAATTCTTCCTCCGCTATCGGTAGCGGGCGAATACGAGTCGCATGTCATGCCTGCGAATGGCGACTCGGAAACTTTCTCTACTGGTGGCCAGGGAACTGGAAGGCTCGAGACATCATTCGCTGCTGGACACAATTGCGGGTTGAACAGCAGGAATCCAGCTATCAAGCCGCCAAAGTTTCGAGGCATCTGATAATTCATGATTTTATCGTTTCTAAAGTTGAATGTCTGGGCTTTGTAGGACCGCAAGTACAGAACCCGCTAATGTTTGAAGAAAGCATTAGAAGTTGACGGTAAACTCAACAGGACTACTGAACGGCAGGAACTTTTTGTTGGTTCGGATCAGCGGAACTCGCTACCGGATCAGGCAAACGGAGGCAATCGACGTGACCGGGGGCACTAGGATTTTCAGCAATAAACATGAGGTACCGGATCTGGCCCGAGATAGCCCAGAGATTAGAATACTGTTGTCGATTGTCTGAAGTACTCACCATCACCATATCCACGCGGCCGGGAACACGTGGACGAGGAGAGATCGTTTCGATCTGACCGGAGCCGACCGCTTTCGGCTGACCGCATAGAAAAACCGTTATCGGAATGTTACTCATATTTACGAATCGAAAAGAGCCGCCCGGGAAACTTTGTGCGTCGTCTGGAACAACCCGCACTTGGAAGGAATCGGGGTCTCTCGTTGGAATGAAAAACAGAAGCGGGAGGTTGGGTGAAGTGGATAGATCGACAGTTGCAACGGTTTTGAACAGGTTGCCTTTATGCCGTACAAAGTAGAGAGGCTTGGAGCGGTCGTAGGGATAAAAGGGAGAACGGCCCACCGCCAGGATATTGACTGGTGTTTCTTTGTAATCGGGGTCTGGCGGGAGTGACTTGGTTGGATCGGTGGGATCCGGGGCCGGTGGGGCCACCTGGGCCAATACGAGATCGGTCACTCCTGCTTTCCAGGACAGGGCTCGGAAATGGCTCGGTTGTGGGGAGTCTTGTGCAGTTGATAACTCGATCATCGCCGAGAATATCAGAATGGTTAGGAAGAGGTGTTTAGATTTCATTTTGATTTAGCCAGCGAAAGGAGACGATTTTGAAGCGGCGACCGAAAACTCGGTTCGCATTCGTAATACCCAAGAGTCCGAGCGAATTTTGGGTGGTGGGGCTCGGAGAATCGTAGGCGAAGTTATATGAGGCGGCTGACGTGCCATCGGATTGACCATTCTCTGCGGAGTAGAGATATTCGGGAAGTCGCTGAACCACAGCTTCACCCCACACCGAAGCTTCAGTTATTCCCGTCTGAGGATTAATCGCCTGCCCGCAAACACGTACCGTAAACGTGTCTGAACGGGCGGCTATTACCGGTGCAATGGCTTGCAAAATATCTGCCTGAGTCAGAGTACCCGGCGTACCCATCGCCGAATTAGAGGGAGCAGGCGGCTGAATATCGGCGGCAAAACCCGATGGAAACGTTCCCGTCACAGGGTTTTCCATATTGGAAAAGCCCGTTTGAGCCTGACCGCCAAGGGATGCAGGGACCGAAGAATTATTACCCAAGTTGGCTGCGTCAATGGCGGCTTGTAGGAGACCCGAGTCGGATAGGGCGTTGGCTGTTCCAGTTAGGCGATGATTGAGAAAATCGCCGAGGCTGAGCGCAGGGCCACGTGCCTGAACTTGTGCGACGATCTGCTTGGCGAGGTTCGCAATATCTGTGTTCGTTAACTTCACTACGCCAAAAAGGGCTGAGTTCGGAACGGGCGTCGGATTCGATGGGGTCGCAATCCAAATAGGCGATCCAAAATTCAAAAAGGGTATGTCTGTTGTACCGAACGAAAGCAGGCTCTGAGAAGCGGTGGGTGAGGCTGGAAGAGTACTCGGAGAGGCATTAACGACGCTGAGTTTGTTTGTCTTGCCGCTGGTACTGGTGAGCAGGGCTTCCCACGCGGCAACCGACGTTGAATTGATATTAAACGCTCCGTTTATCAGGAGATTCGCAGCTGGCTTTCGAAGATTTGCAGTTGAACTGTTAGGGCATTGTAAGTCGGCAACATTCGGGAATTGAGTACTCGCCGGAGGATTTCCGTGGCTGGGAGAGACGCTGCTTTGGGGACGTGCGTAGTAGACAAGTCGCGAATTCGGAAGAGGTCGATTAGAGTTGATGTAGGTCTGATTAAAACTCGCTGCCGAGATGGGCCATGCTTGATCATCAGACCAACCACTAGAGGCGTTGAAACTGGATGGGGGAACGGTCGATAAGAAGTACGAATCGAAAAGTGCCTCATTTGCCAAGAAATTGTCGTCCTGGTAAAGATTCGATTGGGAGTCGATAGCGAAGGGCGAGGAGGTTGGAATTCCCTGTTGATAAGACCCACCGAGCGGGCAAAAAGAGAAGTTCAACTCGATAGAGCCGTCATATATATTCGAGTACAGATAATAATGGCAGGTCATGTTCTTGAATTGCCCCAGAGAAATCAGCGGCTGTCGGGGAATGCTCTTAATGACCACATTTGGATTTGTGGTCCCTCGACCAACAGAGTCCGGCTGCCAACCGGTCTGGATATAGGAAGTGGGACTCAACGAGTTGACCCAGGTCAGATTTACATCGCTCTGGCTCGATGCGAGCATTGAAATCTTTCCCGTGTTGTAGAAATCTCTGGAGTAGGCATTTCGATCAATTTCGAGAGGATTAAAAAAGCTTCCGCCAGCAACGAATCCGGGAAATGCCGATTGGAACGCTCCGCTCGTGCCGCTGCTGATACCGCTGGAGGAATTGATAGTGGGAATTGCCTGCGAATTAAAGACACCTGCCATCCGGTCTACATAAGCCGCGATCAGCTTGGGCGTCGGAGGCGATGTCGTTCCCGCTGCGACGAGGTTTCCGACCGTATCAACGACCGTCGAAGTCCAACCGAATTGACCGAATGAGGGAAAATTTGGGTAACCGATCTTGGTGTTGTTGGAAGTCGATGTCGTAGCTTGATCCGGCCACAATGAATAATTATTTAGATAAATGGCAGCGTTACTAGATCGAAGCGTTGGAATACCGCAAATATTGAGATTATCGTCATGAAACGCACTTAAGGGCGTCGTTAATTGGCATTCCACGCCGACATAGTTTCCGTAGGCATACCCGGAAGACTGGAGGTCCTCCGAATTAGAGTCGGTGTACGTATCACAATTCGTACAGGGTAGTCCTCTTGAATAGTAAGGAGAGAACTGGGTGGGAGCCAATGTTATGTTCTTCGTGACTCCAAACACTCGCAGTTCGCCCGGCATAAAGGGTGCGGAATCGAGAGCTGATTGGTTTGATGTCGAGATGGAGTTGCCACCGAGCACGCCGGCTTGCGTATACGTTCCTCCGGCATCACCAGGGGTAACGGAATCGTGTGGCGGGCTAGCTCCATTGATGGAAAACCGATTATAGTCGTTTATAGCACTGGGAGGAGTCGGCGGTGAGGTCGCGGAATTGCCCGCCGAAGAGGTGACAGCTGAAATATTGCTTATCAGCTCAACCGCTCCCATGACCGTCTTGGTTATGGGCGGCTGCAGATTCACGTCCCAGGGATTGTAGAGCACCATATTTGGGTTGGCGTAGAGGAGCAGATCGTACTGACCGGCCGTTCCGCTAGGTCGCGTGCCTAGGGGTGCCTTCAGCTCGTTAAGAGCCACGCTAATGCTGTGAGACCACAGCGCGAGCCGGGGATAGATCGGGTCGATCTCCAGAGGCACCGAGCCGTCGTTCTCTTCGTAACATCGGGCACTTACGGTGGGGATTGAGCCGGCACTCGCAGAGCCAGAGATCCCGCTCGTGCATTGGGAACCAATTCCGTTGTAACCATAATTTCCGAATTTTGTCTGACAGGGGGAGGGCATCTGAACCTTGTAAAGATTGTAGTAGAGGAAGAGAGAATCCCATCGCATACCATCCAAACAAATCCCGTGAGCGGTTTGTGTAACACCGCCGCCGCTACCGCTGCAAATCGCGTTAATGCTGTAGAGCTTCATGGCCTGTTCGGGAGGGTTGTTAGGTGCCGAAGGAGTTTTCGAATAGTTCGAGAAATGGCTCCACCAAACCGATTGATTTTCCAAACCGGCTGTCAGGTCCTGACGCAAGCCGCCATTAAAATTGTCAGCAATAACTCCGAGGCTATCGACCGTAAAATCGGATGAGTATGTGTTGGGGTTGATTGCAAAATCGCTCCACGTAGATGGGTTGCTGGCCGTGTCGCCATAGCTGCTTGAAGCGAGCGTGGGAATGATCGTCGGGGAGCTTCGCAGATCAATTGCACTCGATGCGCTAAAACCGCCGCCGGTGTTGAGCGCTAACGATTGATTCACAGCGGGGCTCTGTGCGACTTGAAAGTGGGGCTGGGATTGTAAAAAATTGGAGGGCGTATTCGGATTCAATCCGAGATAAGGGTCGGGAATGTTTACCTTCGCTTTAATGCCTTCGTCTGCGACCCAATAAGCGAAAGAGCCAACCGTTACGGGTGTCGTAGAACCGGGAACCGTCGCCAGAATGGGAACCCGCGGAGCGTTTACGGAAGTGCCTGCTCCAGAGCCACCGCTCAGAACGGAATTTGCCGAACTTTGGAGGTTCACATTCTTAATCATCGGAACCACCAGGCTAATACCCGACACCGTATTGGAAGGATTGGAGATGGACGGGAACGCAACATTTCCCAGCTGGCTTGACAACGATGCCGTAGGATCTGGATGAGATGTACCGGGCCACGAAATCAGCCACGTCGTATTGGAAAGATTGTAGAGCTGATTTCGGCTGGGAAAGGTGGCCGAATTTAGGGCGGTCGAACCTGGCGTGGAATTGGCGCTTCCATTGGGAAAATAGTCGTAGTAGAGGAATGAAGCTCCAGGTCCGGGACCTTGCCCCCAGGCGGGATCGGTCGCCGAAGAACCATTGCCCGCACAACCATTAAAATCCCCGCTGTTGTTGCGCCACACACCCGTCCAGAACGATTGGCCGCTATCGGTCGCAGGCTGAGTGTTGGCGTAGCCGTATGAAGTCGGCTGCGGAACCGCAAAACTGTTCGTGCTAAGGATATCGGCACGTGCCGTTACGCGACAGTCTGGACCTGTGGCAGTTTGAATTTGGTTGAGTGCTTCGGACAACCCAAAGAGTGCGTTTTGACGGGCCATCTCGACCCGCGAAGCATTGTACTGGGCCTGAATTTCTATTTCAGAAAGCACGGTAGATGCAACCACCAGAATCGTGAGCAGGCTTATTACCAGGATTGAAGCAATGAGAATGAAACCGTCCCGAGCCGCGTCCTTCGATTTTCTTGGTCTGAGGTTCATTTGTTTTTCTTCGCTGGTTGAAGGGGGCCGAGGCAGACCTCGAAAGAGCGGCTTAAGTTACAATGCGTTGCAATCATTGCGTTCTATTTGGAACATAAACTCACTTTAAATTCCGTTCAAGAACATTCGTTACAAACCGTCACACTTCAAAGACTCCCTTGGTAAAAAATTCCAGGCACTAAAGATTGATGGCCGCTAAGCGTTTTTTCCATGGTGAAGTAAATGACTGCGTTTCGGCTGCTGGACGCCTTCGAAACGTCTGCGAATACGAATTAAAACATTGAAACGCAATGTAACATCTGCCAAAAGTATTGAAACGCGAACATGACCTAGCTCAATTGAAGCTTAGACGTTTCTCGATTTGCCCATGTCGCTCATGCGAGTTTTTCATTCAAGCCAAACACTTCCAGAGCAGTAAAATCTCCTAAAACTTTTTGAATCGTTTGATATACCTTTCGCCTAATCGTAGTAGTACTCATCGCCTGCGCGTCTCTTCCGGGCAATCTTAGGGCTGACCAGTGCCTGCTCCCATATTCGGCCCTGCTCCCGGTTTGGGGGACGGGGAATCCAAACGAGAAAGTTAACTTCCTGTCCTGTTGAGCGTGAGTATGTTTAGGCTTCCGGAGCCGAAATCGATCAAAGCGGTGGTGGCGCATCAAAGGAAAAGACCATTTATTAAGGCGACTCGGGCAGAAGTGTTTTAATTAGGCATCTTGATATTTCGATTTGCGACTCCCAGCAGATCAAAGGTGGCATCGGTGAGATCGGGTGTCGGCGTCGGGCTATCGCGTAATTGCCAAGGATTGTGCGCCCCTCGCGGATTGGGGGTCGGAGTATGCGTCTGCGGTGCAGGCGTGGGACTTGGCGACTGTGGTGGCTCAGTGGGCACCGCCTTCGGGGTCGGTGTTCGGGTTGGGACCGCAGTTGGAGCGGGAGTGGCCGTAGGCTGTCGCGTCGGGCTTGGCGTACGAGTTAGTGTGAGTGTTGGTGTCGGAGCGCTTGAAGGCGTCGGTGTTGGGGCGCTTGAGGGAGTTGATGTTGGGGCGCTTGAGGGAGTTGGTGTCGGAGCGGTTGAAGGAGTTGGCGTGGGCGTGGGTGTCGGAGTAGGAGATTCAATCAGACCTATTTCGATCAATACCGGACGTTCGGCGTTGGGGGTGTCTAGGGTACCGTACGACTGACCATTAATGTCATTGTAGTCATAGAGCATGGTCCAAACGTCGGGAGTCAATCCCACACCGGCGTAATAGGTCAAGCTTCCGCCTGTAGTTCGAGGGCTATCAACCAGATTCGCCAATAGATAATCTGGGGTATTTGAAATTACAAAAAGTGAAGCAAAATTGGGGCTTGGTATGGGCAATGGTCCAGGGTACGGCAGCGCAGTCGCATTCCCACCGTAGCCATAAACGGCGACCTGATCGCTATTTTCAATCGTCAAAATGGGCTGATTGCCCTCTGATTTCAGACCGTAAATATAGACATCCTTCGAGTTAAGAATATCCATGTTGGAATTACCTCGAGAATGCTCGGGATTGCATTGATAGAAATAGAGCGGCTGGTTGGTACCCTGCACAGAAATGTGCCGATAATTAGGCCCCATATTATGAGAGGTATCTGAGTTAAAATTGTACCATGAGCCTCCCCCATTTCCAGTAATAAGCACGAGAGGTGCATTCAGATAAGGGTTATTATTCATCGAATAATTGGTCAGAACAGATCTAAAGATTGACTGAGATCCAGCCTCCCAATTGAGAAGGTAACCACCCACAGACTTGGCAGTATCGAGACCCAAGAAAGCAAGAATTGTGTTTGCATTGGCATCGTTTGCCGTTTGAATAATCGGCTGTGGAGCACTGCTATTATCGAATTTTCCTCCCGTCTTTGCCTGAATGATACTGTAGCAGAGATAGGTGCCCAGGAGTTGGGTATTGGCGGGAAGATTTAGAGTCTGTAAAACTTCGTAATATCCTTTGGGCAAAAAAATGATCTTATTCTGCTGACTCGCATCGTTAATGGCTTGCTGAATTTCTGTCGTGTCATCTGATGCACCATCCCCAAGAGCTCCATAGTCCTTAACATTGATATAAGTAGCGTTGAAAGTGGGGCTATTTACATCATCTAAATTTAAAATAGGAAAATTATCTCCCCAGATATGTTTACTAAGTAGGTTCGATGGTGGAGCAGAGACAGTCTGGGTAGTTAATAAATCGGTGCCTTGTACGCTGCCATTCAGATATATAGGTGAGGAATAGGTGAAAGTCCCATTCGTAAAGGTCTGCGGCTCTGACGCCTGTTGATGCGCATATTGCTGAATCTGTACCCATCCAGAGCCACCGCCTGGCAGGCTCACATTCGTACTACCCCACTTGGCCAGCGTATTTGAGCCTTTGATGTATACATTATTAAGGTAGGCATTGCTTGTGCCTCCAAAGACCGTCTGATTATTTGACAAGGTGATTGTCGAATCGATCATGCTCAACTCTCCCTGCGGAAAATTCTGTGTCGAGCTCCCAGCGACAACGGCTTGTCCAGTTCCGTTGAATTGAATATTGCAGCCGACAACCGTAAGCGCCTGACGGCCAGCATAATAAATGGCGTTCTTAGATTGGTTCGTTAAGGTAAAATTGCCGATTGTGGGCGCAGGTTGGGCTGCGTTGAAGTAGACTCCGACTTGTCCACCTTTTACTGTAACGTTGAAATCGCTGCCTCCAGAGCCCGCTCCGCCTTGGACCCCGCAGTAACCATTGGTCGCATCAATCGTCACATCCTGGATGCTGGTGCCCTGTGCGGCCTGCATACTGATACCCTCCGCTCCGGAATTGTCCGAGCCAATGGTAATGTTGATTCCCTTAAACATTTGGTTGAAATTCACATTATTCTGAAGGATGGGAGCAGTCGGATTTGCGGGGTAATCTGAGATATTCGTGTCCCAAGAGAAAAAATTTACTACCGGTTGCGGATTTGCAGAAGTTGTGAAGGTATTTGGCTTCAAGATTAACGTTGCTGCACCTTGACTAGAGCCAAGAAGTACGCATGGGTAGTAACGGTTGCGAGCAACGGTTCTCCCATTAGCAGGATATTGTCCCGCCGGGCAGTTCAAGGTATTAGAAACCAAGTAGGTGCCGGGCGGAAAATAAAGGACCATTTGGTTTTCACGAGCAAAGTAGATCGCCGTCTGGATAATTGTAGTGCAATCATTATTTCCTGTGGGATCTGCGCTGAAGGGAGGGGCAGTGACATCCACGTAACCAAGCTCCGCTAATTTTTTATTTTGCAAGTCCGAGACGTGGTAGTTTCCGGCCAATCCAAGGTATGTTAGTTCGTCTGAAGGTACGGGAGGAAGCTGGGCCAGCACAGGAGAGACAGCTACAGACAAGAGTATTAGGCTAAAGAGTGAGAAAGCCCGCTTCCAAGACGTCCTATTAATACCAAAAAATCCGGAATGTATTATATTGTTCATATTAAAAGGAAATTGAAGCGTCATTGCTAATCATTTAGTTTCCAGGAAGAACTTTCTTTACTTCGGCCTCTATTGCATCGGCCCAAATCTGATAGCCTTTATCTGTAGGGTGAACGAAATCTGAAAGAATATCGGGTGATATATCGCCTTGGGAGTCCAAAAACTTGCTTCCAATATCTAGGAAAGTCACTTGTGGGTTGTCGCGAAAACTTGCCAGTAGTTGGTTAATATGAAGGACACGACCTCGGAAAGGATCAGAAGATTTAGCCGCTCGCGGAAAAATACCTAATGCTAGAATCTTCGCCTTGGGTAAGCGGGTCGTATATTCACGCCAGAGGTTATGAATTCCTTCGGCAATCTGTTCATCGGTATCTGAGGTCTTAAAATTGTTAGTTCCGATCATCAAAACCACCAGCTTAGGATTCAGCCCGTCTACCTGACCGACCTTCAGACGCCAGAGGACATTTTCGATTTGGTCACCGCTAATCCCGAAATTAAACGCATTGCGGGTCCCATAGTACTTATCCCAAATCTGTTTTCCCTTTCCACCCCATCCCGCCGTAATGGAATCGCCATCGAAAATCAGATCTATTTGCTTCAATTTGCTCATTGCAAAGTTTTTCCGGACCATTTCGAACCAGCCTCCTTGAGGCGCGGCGATGGTGGTGGGATTTGCACCACTTGGAGTTGCTGGGGGGAACGGCGGACTGGGCCAAAGGGTTTCCTGCGCAACTAATTGGCTGAAGACGCTCAATAGAGTGAAGCAATAGAGACTCGTTAATAATTTCATAAAGGTAGACTGTTGTTAATTTTGTAGACTTGACGTACTCGATAGGTAGTAGCCTTTGATGTAGAGCTTCCTCACGGTGTCGGCATCCAAAGCGGTGTTGTAAATGCGAAGATCCTTGAACACTCCGTTGAATTTTTGCCCGAGTTTCACATCATTCCCAGGCTGAAAAGGTCGATCTCCTTCCTTTGAAAACAGCAGGCGTCCATTGCAGTACATCGTTACTTTGTCACCCTCCATCACCACGGCGTAATGGGTCCAGTCCTCGAGCATTCCCACAGCAATGGGCCGGGCAAAGTTGATTTGATGGGATGCTGATACCCACATGGAACCTTGGATAATTTCCATGCCAAAATCTCCGATATTCAGCAAATGCTCGTTAGGCCCTTTGTCTGATTTCGCCCAAAACGAGAAGGAGCAGGGATTAGCTAGTTTACCGATTGATTTGAAGGGGGCTAATCCGCCGTCTGAATCAAACCGCGCGGCCTTCCCAATCGACGTCTCCTCGATTGTGGCACCTTGCGCACCAAACGCAGGAACTTCGGGTTGATCAGCAGACAAACCATTCGTTGAAATCGCATTCAAGGGCCATGAAGCCACCAGTCCGGGAATCTGGCCGGGATCCCAGGCCCTTGCTTGGTCCACCTTAGCTGGCAACTCGCGCAGGCTTGCGGTTAGGGCATCGGAATCTGGATCGTTCAAGGAGGGAACCGGTTTATCCATCGCCACTAATGTCTCGCCGTTTCGAGTCACCGTTACGTTGGTTTTTCCAGAGTCGCTGGCTGAAAATACCAACTGATCGGATTGATCTGGAAACTGTACGGTCATGTGTTGGGAGCCCAACGGGCTTGTAAAGGGCAGAGGTTCCCCTTGGCGAAATGCGTAAAGCATCACCTTAAAGTCTGGGCTGGGAGCTACGGTTGAAAAGACCACGAATGGCGCTTTTGATCTCGTCTTTTGGTTGGGAGCTAAGTCCGTCTCGCGAACTTCCAGGTGGGGAATCTGCGCATGGCCCTTTACATCCAGCGGGCGAATTAACAATGCCGGCGCTCCGGGTTTGATGCTTCCGTCCGGATTCAGGCTATCTTGCCCCGACACCAAGAGATCGCCCTGCAGCAATCCTGGATCCTTCGCGGCAACCACGTCTGGCATCAGAGTCAGGTTCCAGTTGTACTTGGCCGGGAACGCATCCCGCTGAAAGTCATCAACAATAATCGCGTAAGGATGGGGACCTCGGACAATTCCTGCGGTGCGAAAGGACTTCAGCACGGGCGTATTGACCATTCGCAAGTAGGGACTGATGTATCCCTCCAGGTGAATCCAATCCGGCTCTTCTTTTAGGGGGCGGTCGTATTCAGGTGTGTGAATCTTGGTGTAAGCAAAGTCATTGAAACATTGCGTAACGGGTTTCATGGCCGGACCAAAATCCAAGGGCTCGCCAGATTTAAGTCTATCTCGCGTCACAAACTGATCATCCCGAGTCTTATTGACCCGTAGCCAACTCCAGTCCCAAGAGTATTTGGAGTCGCCCACGATGAAGGTGGCGTTTGGATTATCCTGGAAATCCACCACTCGTCCTGGTGTGGAATTATTCGGCTCGCAACCATCAATTTGTACGGTGTTGCACCTCCAGCCATTCACCTCACCACTCCGAGTGGGGATCGTAATCCACGGTCGCCCCTTGCCTGCAAACATGATGCCGTTGCGATCCCGGTACGGATGTCCGCCACTCGCACCGCGCTCGTGAAAGGTGAGTAACGACGCGTCCTTCTCCCATCCACTTCGGGAGATCATCATCGCCCGTTGCCCGCAGAAAAAGGTATTGGGCAACCCTATTTTTTCAGGTGTGTTTTGGGGATCGTAATCCGTGGCGTAGAGCGCAGACAGGATCACATCGTTTTGCGGCCCGTTGATCGCATTAGGTACGTTTTCGTAGTCATCTCCGACAACGGTCCGGTACACAAAATCCAGAGCCTTGTTGTTTGGGTAAAGGTAGTGAGCGATCATCAAATCGTCGGGCTTGCAGGGGTCGCTATTAACCCCGCCGAGCAGGTCGAACTTCACAAATCCGTCCTGGGACGGATCCATGGACATGGGCTCGAAGGTGCCAAAATGATGTTGTGGCGTGGGGTGCCACGTCAGGGGTTCCCACCCGTATTTCTTGGCGCAACGACTGAATGCAACGCATGAATCCATTCCGAGCAATGACTTGCCTTCGCCTTCAAAAATCGCCCCACTTTTGAAAAACGAAGTGGAATAAAAATTTCGCCAGCCCCGATAAACCCCTCTGAGCTTCAGGTCGTTGAACCCCGACTCGCCCTCGATCGCCATGGAATCCAGAACGAAGTGCGAAAACGTGGCGAAATTACTTCGACTGGTCTCCGCGTCGTTAAAGGTTCCATAATTGTCTTCCCAGGCCGATCGCAGGACCAGACTGTCGTGCACGATTTGCCGCTGTTCCGGCGTCATCCAATTGTAGGCGAAATCATAGAGCATCCCCACAGCCTCGTTTTCATCCCGCAAACCCATTCCGTTACCACGTGGGGGGAAATTCACTAGGTGAGGAGGTTTGCCATCTGCCGAAAATTTCGCGTGCTCGCCCCAGCCTTCATTGTCAATTTGAACCGCAGTCGTTACAGCGGCGGCGACCTTCTTTCCACCCACTGCGTCATCTTCGATCAAGCAACGGAACGCTTCAGGAACCATACCCTGATACCACATAAAGTTACTCTTCGGACGTTGCCCCTGTGCCAATTCCGTGAAGTAATCCTCGCGGTTTTTATAGCCGCCAATTCGCATGAGTAATATCGGGCCGTGCGCCCCAAAATTCCCCTTCTGCAAATCGGGCTGGGCGTAGTCGGCCTTCTCGTCGTAGGTCAGTTTCAAAGCATTGCAAAAGCAGATCACATTTCGCCACGCAATCTGAGCCGCCTTGCTTTCCTTAAACCGCTGTCGCAGAGCTGGAATGTCCTCTCGGGAAAAAAAGATCCGTGGATGCACACCACTCGGCGGCAAGTCTCCAACTGAGGTTACCCCAGTCCCATCGAACGGGTCGGGCAGAGGCGCAAAGTCCGTCGGCTTAAACAGGGTCCAGGGCAAGGGCGTATACGAGTCGGGCTGACTGTAGGACCACACCAGTTTATCGCCGTAAGCGGAGGCCTTTACGATCGGATCTGTCTGTGCGGCTTGATCCTCTTCGGGTGTTCCACCGATTGCGCAAGCGGACGTGACCGTTACGATCAAACTCGCAAGCGGCAATATTTTAGCAAGAGGACTAGTGAGGAACATATCGGAGGTCTTCAAGGTTCGGGCAACGCTATCGAGCCAATTAGGCTGCTTGGGACATGAACAGGACTATTACCCAAAGGATTGAGACGCAAAAGAAATGTTTGAAGAAAACATCAATGGTTTTGCGCTCGATTCCGATGGAATTGCGACAATATATTTCAGAAAAAATGAGGATATATCATCTATCCCTGTAAAAATGCGTAACCGAATTACCCTGAACTACTGTTTTGATGTCCGATAATTCTTCTGCCAAGCGGATGGGGTTGCCCCGGTCAGTCGAATAAATGCTGCCCGAAAAGCCTGCTCCTCACGAAATCCCACCATCGTAGCCACGGTGCTTAGTTTTTCCTTTGGTGAACTCGCAAGAAGTTCCTTTGCCAGAGCCAAGCGCCGTTCCGTTAAAAACTCATGAATAGATTTTCCCGTCGAAGCCAGAAATCGGCGTTCAACAAAGCGTCGGGATACACCAGTTTTGCGAACCACGTCGGATACATTGATTCCCAGCTGGAACGACGCCTCTAGGAAGTCCAATGCGATCCGAGTAACCGGATCATCCACAGCCAACGTGTTCGATGACTCCCCTATCACCAGCCTAGGCACGGGACACTCGATGGATCGCCGAGTCACGGCCGGATTGTCTATCAATTCAGCCAGATAATCGCAGGCCGGATTGATGATCCATTCCCCATCGGGCTCTGGGTGAGTGATCGTGGGATTGCAGGGTGCCAAATAGGGCGCGTGGCTCGCTGTGGTAACGATCCCGACATCCCTTGGAATGATAAACCCCTCTGCTTTGCAAAGATTTAAGACGTCGAACGCAAAACGATCCCCGACCAGCACCAGGGCAAAAGGTCTCTGGAAACAATGCAGCCAATGACGTAACTCGGAACAATTCCCCAGTTGCGAGGATCGATCTAACCCGAATCTGGAAACCGACTTGTTCTTGCCCGACCGTTTCAGCTCGTCCAGGAAGCCCTCCTCAGACGAACGAAAACACCAATCATTTAGCGATTCTGTGAGGATTCCGAACCGCTCGAAGCCCCGGTCTAAAAGGTGCTTCGCACACAATTCACCAATATTTCGATCATCTCGTCGGACGGTCGGCACACCCGGATTCTCCAATAAAGACGAAATGTTCACTACGGGACAGGTAACCTTCAGTGCTTCTTCTGCCATCTTATCCGTCACAATCCTGGCGAGAATCCCATCGCTTCCCAGTCGCTCAGCAAGTTGAATCGACTCGTAATATGCCTCCGATGTAAAGATGACTTGCCAATCTGTTTGAACAGCCAAACGTCGACGCAAAGCGGCTATGATTACAGGAGAATGATCATCCAGAATATTTAAGCCTATGATAGCGATACGCCGTTTCGCCAGGCTGAGTCTTCGAATCTCGGCCTGTCCATGAAGGGAATCCTCAGGGAACGTGACCTTAGTTATTTGCATATGGACTTGCTGTGGTTCGATTGCCCACCTCGAGCACTTTACTTCTTTTTTCCTGCTTTTTGACACCAGATTTGCCACTAATTTCGGAGGATCGTTGTGAGAAATGTCTGTCAGCCGATGGGATTGCAGCAAGTCTGGAACTGCGTTCTCTCCACTCACGACAGGGACGAGTTCTTGAGAAAAGGAAAACAGCCTCTCTTTTTACCTCCTCTTGTCCGCCACGACTGCTAACAAAAGGTCGTCCTTCGTCATCTTCTGAGATCTTCCAATGAAAAAGCTCATTTCCGCAATTATCGTCTGCCACCTTTCTTCCGGTCTCGCTCAAGCGGGAGAGGTCTCATTATCATCCTTGTTCGCCTCCAAAGTTGTACATAAGGCTTCCGTTGGATACATCCCCTATGAGGATGTCGTGGTTACGGCTCCTGGAGAAGTTTTGACGGAAATCGCTCCAGCAGGGGCGGTACGGTTGGATGGCTTCGTCGGACGGGTTGCTGAAGAACCGAAAACGGGACCGGGAACATTCTCAGCGCAAATCCGGGTCAATGGACATGTCATGTTTGATACCGGACCACTTCCGATTCATTCCTGGAGAAGGGGCGTCCGGTTCAGGGTTCCTGTAATTGAGGGACAAAAAGTGGAACTGGTAAGCGGTGCTGATCAGGTAACAGCCTCAATCAAAATCGCATGGGTTAAGGGCAGGTTTGTGGACGCTCAAAGTGCTGTGTGGCCCTCACCGCCTGCGGATACGGAGGGAATCGCCCCGAAACCACCGATGGGTTGGAATAACTGGTATTCATTGCAAAGGAACATTGATGAGAAAGTGGTGATGGATAATGCGCAGCGGATGCTTGATCTTGGGCTGAAAGATGCGGGATATACTGTAGTGGGTTTGGACGATGGTTGGCAGGATCAAGCTAAAGTTAGGGACGACGATGGCACACCCCGTTATGATCGTAAGAAATTCCCGAATGGAATAGAGGCAGTCGCTGACAAAATGACTGCCAGGGGATTAATACTGGGAATATACTCAAAACCGGCGTGGGTGGGCGATAAGAACGAGGCGAAGGCTGCAAAAACCTTCATGGACTGGCATGTCGGCCTCATCAAATACGACTATAGCGATCCAAAGTCGAATGCGTCTTTTGCAAAGGCGTTTCGACTTGCTGGCTCCAGGATCATTTTTAATGTCTGTGAGTGGGGAGCACATCAGCCTTGGGAATGGGCGCCGGGAATAGACGCTCAAACGTGGAGAACCGGGTTTGATATCAACTTTGGCGGTTTTTGGGAGCATGATTCCGAGAACGGCCTCGGCGCTTATACCGCTGCGGAACGAAATGACTGCGTTGCGGAATATGCCGGTCCGGGACACTGGAACGACCCGGATTATCTCGAGGTGGGATTTAAAGGGATGAACAACGATGAATGGCAATCGCAGTTCGGTTTGTGGTGTCTAATGGCCTCTCCATTGACCATTGCCACAGATTTGCGCTCTATCAGCCCGGAGGCGGTCAACATTCTTACTAATCCCGGGGCCATTGCAATCAACCAGGATCCGAAAGGAGTGCAAGGCATCATGGTCATGCGAATTGGAAATCAGGAAGTGTGGGCCAAGCCGTTGGCTGATGGATCGCTTGCCGTTGGATTACTCAACAAAGGAAGCGCAAATGCCACCGTCACCTGTGACTTCCGATTCCTGGGGTTGACGTCTGCCCAAACGGTTTGCAATGTTTGGACAGGCAAATTGGAAGAATCGGCGACAGGCTCTATTTCCAGAAATTTGCGCAGCCATCAAATGGCATTACTGCGTCTCACTGCTGCTCGGTAGTAGGTCCCGCCGAAAGGAGTAATCCAATGCTCAGGGGTGAGGAATGGCCTGCGTCACCTGACCTGTAAAATGGTCCTCAAACACCCCGAGATCTTTTTGCCGCCAAAGATCGCGAATCAGCTATCTGCCCGTAAGCTTGGTGCTCGGCTTCAGGATCGGTTACTGCCAGGTACTTCAGCAATCTTTCCTGTTGACAAGAAATAGTTTCATAATAAATGATGAATGGTCTAACTCATGACATTGTTCTTGTTCAACCGAATTCAGGAGATCATTTCTGTTTAAATTCTGTTTAAATATAACTATACAGGCTTTGTATAGAAAACGTCGCTCCGGAGCACGTACTTGGACCCTGAGGTAACCAGCTTACCTTCATGCCAACGCTCATGGCGAAAGAGCAACGCCGATCCGATTTCCGGTGAAACGATTATTTCGACTTTCTCGCGCTTTCCGTCGATTTCACGATAATCGGTAAATACGGTTGATCCACCTTCACAATCATCGTTTAGATAGATCAGATATGACAATTTAGTGGTTTGCCCCAGGTCATTGGTAACGGCGCCGTCCTTGTGCTGCTTGAACTGCTGACCGGGAACGTATCGGTAAAAACGAAGCTGCGGATCGACACCGCACGGCGCGCACCCATCCAATACCGGTAAGAAGGGTTCGATGCGGTGCCACATCTCGAGTGAAAGTTCTGGGTCCGTGAGCGCAGCGCGATCGTTGTTTCTGATTTTGGGCATCATCTGCGCACCGTCCGGCATACGTACCGAAGCGGCCTCAAACCCAATCGCTTCTGCCCTTTGTATCAGCTCTCGGCATTCCTCTGGAGAGAAGACGTGGGATACCGTGAAAACTCCTTCGTCCAGCTGTTTAAGAGTGCGGTTCATGGCATTTGTGCCAGGGCTCTACGCTACATTTTTTCGTTTTCCGAAAGCCCAGCGCAGCACGCGACGAAGACCGCGAATCGTGGCGCGCGCGAGTTTGATGAGGATGAGGTAAGCGAAGTAGGTCATCGGTGATTCTGGTATAGCACAAGGAGTTGTGCGGGCGATATTATTCAGGGCGCTCGTCTTTAGGTTTGCCGCGCGGATGATCGATAGGGCCAAGGTCACTTTTTACGAGACCGTAGTAGACCAGATATCCGATTATTTCCAGCACGAGGATAACCCACATTGAATTGCCTTAGTGTTTGTACCCGAAAAAGCGGCGTTCTTTGATTCGCTCGGCCACCTCTTTGGGGACCATCTCTTCCCAGCTGTGATCGTGCTCCCGGATCTTGGTGAGCACGTGTCGGGAAAAGATGCCGAGGTATTCTTTTTTATAATCGGCAATGGGCTCGATGAACTTGTTTTCGAGCAGGTGCTTGTAGAGATGGACCAGATTCGGGGGCACTTCCATTTCGTTGACCGTGGTGAGCAGGTTCATGCTGGGGTCTAGATAGGGGTAGACGTAGAGCTTAAGGTCGTTTTTGAACAGACGCCCGAACGATTCCAGAATGCCGCCCTCCAGCCCCTCGTAATACTTTTCGTCGAAGACTTCCCGCAAATTCGGGATGCCCATGACGATGCCGATCTTGCGCTTGGAGTAGCGCTGCAGGTAGGCGGCCAGCTTGTAGTATTCCGCGTAATTCGAGATGAGCACCATTTTTCCCACCGCATTAATCGTATCGGCACGTGCCAGGAAATCGCTGTGATCCAAAACGCCGCAGCTGAGGAGGTTTCGCATGGTGATTTCCATGATCTCCACGGCCTCGCCATCTTTGAGATCGGCATCTTCCAGGAAATGCTCGCGCGCGCCGTCCAGCATGTCGATGTTCACGTTAGTCACGGGACGAAAGCTGCCGCGCTCGATCAGGATGGGCTTCTTGTGAAACACCTCGGAAGGCTGGAGCACCTCACCCTCCGCACCGATAAGCGTGGCGTTCGAGAGACCCTGTTCCACGAGTTGCAGACTGAGTAAGCGGTTATCCACATTTCGGAAATAGGGTCCACGGAACTGAAGCATGTCGACTTCGATTCGGCTGGTGGAGAGGCCATCCAAGAGATTCGCAATGAACTTTTCCGGTTCACTGTGGAAATAGAAGGCACCGTGAATGAGGTTCACGCCTAGGATTCCGAGCGCGTCCTGCTGCTGGACGTTCTCTTTATCCAGCATGTTCACGTGCATGTAGATATCGTTCGGGTGCGCTTGGGGCTGCAATTGAAATTTGACGCCCATCCAGCCGTGGCACTCATTCGTGCCGGCGTAATTCCGCGCGGAAACGGTGTTGGCAAATGTGAAGAATGAGGTGTCTTTGCCGCGTTTCTCGTTCAAGCGCTCCAGGAGCAGGGCAAACTCGTAATCGAGCATGTTCACCAGCCGTGTTTTGCTCACGTAGCGCTCGCCCTTGCCGTAAATGGCGTCGGAAAAGGTCATGTCATACGCAGAGATCGTCTTGGCAATCGTGCCAGAGGCTCCGCCGACCACGAAAAACCAGCGTGCCACCTCTTGCCCCGCCCCGATCTCAGCGAATGTGCCGTAGAACCGCCGATCCAGGTTAACCTGCCGAGCCTTTTCCTGGGTCGAGAGCACCATCGCCTGCGAAGAGATTGGTTTCATCCTGTTAGTCTGCTACGAGTTCAAAAATTTGCCAGCGGGATTCTTTTGAGCGGGTTCATTGACGAACGGTTGTGCGAATCCCTAGGCTCAGCCATGGAATTCTCAAAAATCGTTGCCGGTTTTCCACCGGGCATTCGGGTACCTGCAGAGCTGGAGTTGCTCTGTAAATGGGTGCAAGAAAACGGGTATCCGATTAGCGGTTTGTTCAAATTGAGTGCCCAGAGTTACACCACGCTGCATTATTGGTTCGGGCATGATAGGGTCGTCTCACGTTTCGGGATATTCGGGGCGGGCTCAGACGGGACCATGTACTGTGTTTGGCAGCAGGATGATGGACAAGAGATCATTGTTTACCTGGAGTCCGAGGGCGACCGAGGTGTTCTAACGAAAAATTTCCGAGACTTCTTGCGGTTGTTGGCCATTGGCTACGGAGAGCTGTTTATCGATGATCTTACGCTGCCACCTACCAAGATGGGCGCGCCCGCTGCATTTCAGCAGTGGGTCACAGAGACGTTTCAAGTCACGATTCCGCAGGTAGGTAATGAAATCACGCTGCCCGCCCGAGAGACCTGCCAGGATATTGATGCGTGGATCGAGAGAGTTTAAGCTTGGCCGGACAGGAGCACTACCCGACTCTTCCTTTTTCGGTTATCATGCGGTCGTTATGAGGCCGTTTATCTTCGTTTTCCTGGCAAGCGCTGCGTTGCCACTGCTCACCTCATGTGGCAGCTCCGCTCCCAAGGTTCAGGTAAATCTGCCGCCGCCGGCTTTAGTCAACTACAGCGGCCCGGCTCCTCAGCAAGATTGGGTTCAGACGCACACCACCGCTTATGAGAATATGGGGGCCACCCCGGAGCAAGCGCAACAGAGCGCGCAGCTGGAGTATCTCCGCATGCAATCGGGCGATAGCAACGCCGCCACACCGATCATTACCCAGACTTTTTCCACAAAACCGACGACCGCCCCTGCTTCGAAGACCACCGCGTCCACATCTGCCTCCAAGCCCCGCAGCTCTAAGCCTTCCGACACTGCTTCGAGCGTTGCCGCGGCAACGCCCGCACCGAGGGCCATTCCGGTAGAGACGACGCCAGCCCCCACGGCGCATCCGCAGATTCCCACGCTGCCGCCGCCCATCCCCATCGAGATCAGCACCGGCAATCCTTCGCCATGATTCCCGCGTTGCACATGAACCGTCTGCATTACCCCGTCACGACGCTCGGGTACGGCAAGCGCATTGGCATCTGGTTCCAGGGCTGCTCCATCCACTGCCCCGGCTGTCTGGTGCCCGATTCATGGGTCGCCACGGACGAGCATCTGGTACCGCTCGCTGCGCTCTACGCCACACTGGAGCGCTGGATTGATAAATGCGAGGGCATTACCATCTCCGGTGGCGAGCCGTTTGATCAGCCGAAGGCACTGGCGCATCTTCTCGAACATCTACGCGCACGGACGCAATCACCCACCCTCGATCTTCTCATCTATTCCGGCTACACCTTTGCCCGACTCCAGAAAAAGCACGCGGCAATCCTCAAAATGGCCGATGTGATCGTCTCGGGACCGTTTGTCGAGAAACGGGAAGATCCGCGCCCCTTTGTCGGTTCGGCCAATCAGGAGATTCATCTGCTGACGGAGCTGGCGAAATCGCGCTACGCGAACGCGGACCAATTGCCACGCGGGTTTACGGTCGATTACTCCCAGGGCACGCTTTTCCTGGCGGGCGTCCCGAAGCGCGGGGAGATCGAGCACTTGACCCAGCGTTGCCGAGACGAAGCGGCTTCATCGTAGCGCGCCAAACCGTTTGTCCTTCCGCAGACTTCGTGGCAACGTACCCCCGATGAATCCGCAAAACAAATTCGTCTGCCTCTCCTGCCACAAAGAATTCAAGGTCTTCGTGCGCTCGCCCATGAGCTGCATGAGCAAGCACCTGTGCAATATTGTTTCGACTGATTCGATAGCCCCGGCCACGCAAGCAGCGCCGACTCCTCTGCCGGAAGTTTCGGCTCCGGTGCAGGCGCCGCTGCAAATCCAGCCGCAAATGCAGCCTCCTGCGCAAGCCGCACCTTCGTTTATGCCGCCAGCTCCGGGACAAGTCCGCACTCCCCAGCAGCAGACGGCCCCGGCCCCAGCCACACCTACAGCCGCTATCGCAGGGGCGATGAGTCTCTTGCCGCCTCCGGGTCAGGTTCGCTCTGCCCAACCGCCTGCGCACGCATCTCCAGGCGCCTCTATGCAAAGCGCACTCCCTTCACCGAGCCAAGTGGCTGCACGCGTGGCTGCGCAACCTGCCGCGGCACCGCTGCTAACACCGCCTGGGAAAATCAAGATCACCGCCCCGGAGCCGGTAGCGCCCGCAGAACCGCTGGCTCCGGAATCAGCGACGGTCTCCGAGCCCGCCCAAGAATCGACCGAGTCCTTTGCCCTGGATGATTTCGTCGATTCAAGTGCTCCCGTGGAGCCGCAGCCGACGCAGCAACCAGAACCAGCGCCGTACGAGCCCGTTTTTACGAGTACGGCGCATGTACCCGCCACACCGACGCTGATTGTGTCCGGGGCCAAGTTCCCGCTGGCCAATGGCTCCATCATTGGTCGGGAAGGCGATGTGGCACGCGATCATTTTAAGCTCGATAAAACCGTCTCGCGCGCTCACGTTCGCGTGGACGTATTCGCCTCCGGCGACGTCGCGCTTTTGAATCTGGCGTCGACCGGCAACCCGGTGATCATCAATAACGTCGATATCCCGTTTAATCAATCGGGCAAGCTTCACCCCGGCTCAAACAGCGTACAACTGGGCACGCGTTTCGTGTTTCAAATTGTGGTGTAGGACAGCCATGGCCGCAGACGCACTGGGAGATCGGATGAAGCGGTATGAAGCCGTAGAAGCGGACCGTCGATTCATGCCGCTGCTGCCGGTTTTAGCGCGGATGGATGGTCGCGCGTTCCATCAGTTCACGCGTGGCATGGAGCGACCATTCGACGCCACGTTTTCGGGAATCATGGTGGAGACGGCCAAGTTTTTGGTGGAGGAGACGGGTGGGGTTTAGGCTACACGCAGTCCGACGAGATTTCGCTTTATTGGTATTCGTCGGACATTAAATCTCAAATTTGGTTCGATGGACGCATCACGAAAATGGTCTCGAATCTTGCGTCTTTAACGACACTCCGGTTTAACCAACTGATCGCCGAGCGGTACCCGAAATATACCTCGCGTATGCCAACTTTCGACGCACGCGCGTGGCAGGTGCCGACCCTGGATGAAGCTGCGAATGCGTTCCTCTGGCGCGAATTAGATGCAACGAAAAACAGTATCAGCATGGCCGCGAGAGCCTACTATTCGGCCAATCAAATTGATCACAAAAGCGGTAGCCAAAAGCAGGAAATGCTCTTTCAAAAAGGCGTAAATTGGAATGATTACACCAGCTCTTTTAAGCGCGGCACCTACGTGCGACAGGTGAAGGTCTCCCGCAGATTTACTGTGGAAGAAATCGCTTCTTTACCGCCAAAGCATCGCGCGCGGACTGAGCCCGATTTCGTGTATGAGCGCTCGGAGCTGGACGTGCTCGATTTGCCACCGCTCGCTTCAATTGCGAATCGTGTTGAAGTGTTGTTTTCCGGGAAACCGGTGGTCGTTCGACAGTAGATCCCTACGTGAACACAGACCGAAAAATACTAAACGCCGCCGACTTTTTCAGAGCCGTGTTCTTCGCCGCCACGATGCGGAGCAGCCGTATCGACCACGAGGTGCTCAGCGACCACTTGCTTGACCACCAATTTCTCGGCTCCGGAAAGAACCGCTTCCAGCGAGGGAACCTGGGGCGTTTGACCTTGGCTCACTTGATCGGTGACGGCTTCGGACATGCGATCGACCGCCTGTTTGAATTGCGGGTCTTTAGCGAGTGCTGAGGGCACGGCGAGATCCAATTCTGAGGCAAGTTCCCAGGTGTGCTGGTTGCTCTCAGCATCGCTATCGCCATGGAGCGCTGAGAGGGCGCGTTCTGTGGCTTTTATCGTCGCGCGGATATCGGGTTCACCGTGCTTGGAGTTCTGGTGTTCGGGATGGAAGAAATGCTCCACGATGGCCCCGGTAAGCTTGTTTTTCGGAAGGTACTCGTCGCCCAGATCGGTGCCGCCCCAATTCGTGACGCACTTATCGCGAAGGGTCGTGACATGGGCATCGACGCTTTCGATATCGCGAATTGCAGAGGCGAACGCTTCGACAGGCTCGGGACTGAGCTCGGTCGATTTAACGATGTTCGTGAGCGCTTTTTCGGCCTTGTCGGGAGCACACGTTTCGCCCACTTTTTGGGTGAGTTTCGCGTACTCTTCCATCACGGTGCCGACATC
>CAVURW010000165.1:0-9743 GCA_963743595.1 uncultured Verrucomicrobiae bacterium | reverse complement strand
ATTGATGGAAAAGGCCGTACCCGACGGCTATCTCGTGCGGAACCTGGGCGCGCTGAGTTATTTCCGAAGCGATGCGCCGGAGTCGCTTCGAGTGGGCGATTTTTCGCTGAACGTGGCGAATCCGCTGACGGCAGGTCGTTTTATGGCGGAAGGCTTGACGCGCATCACAGTGTCGTACGATTTAAACATGAGTCAGGTGCTCGACCTGCTTCGCGAGACGCCCGGCGAATGGCTCGAGATCACGCTGCACCAGCACATTCCGCTCTTTCACATGGAGCACTGCGTTTTCGCGGCGTTTCTCTCAGAAGGAACCGATCACACGAACTGCGGTCGGCCCTGCGATGTCCATGCGGTGGAGTTGCGAGATCGCGTTGGAATTTTGCACCCCGTGAAAGCGGACGTCGGTTGCCGGAACACGGTCTTTCACGGACAAGGGCAATCCGGTGCCGTGGCCTATGAGGCATTTGCAGCCGAGCGTCCGGCGGCGTTTCGCGTGGAATTTCTAAACGAAGGAAAAAGCGATGCCGTGGGGATGATTCGAGCCTACCTTGATCTCTTGGCAGGTCGTGCCGAACCGAGCGACGTGCTCAAACGCGTTCGCGCACGAAATCAACTCGGAGTAACGGTGTGACGCTTTCGTAACAGTCGCTCAAGCGGTCCTTCGCATTATGCAGTGGAGAAGAGCTAAACCGTGGCCTCGCGATAAAGAGCAACTCATCTGCCAACAGATTTTTGGAAAAGAGAGTCTAGCCGTCGAGCTTTTCCAAACCTTGAGCGTCGCTCCGGGAGCTTACCTCTTTCAGGCCGGAAAGATCGTTACTGGCCAGGATCCAATCGAAAGGTACGTCAAAATTGAGTCCGAAGAAGTCGAAGTGGTCGCTCGAGCGAAAAAGGAATTCGGCCAAGCTTATCAGGAAGCAAGGGCAGCCTTTAGTGCATTGAAACAATTAGGGAGGTTCCAAGCGCCCGAGTTTTTGAAGGCAAAACAGTCGCTTATCTCCGCGATCAGAAAATTAAAGTTTAAGCGAAAATGTGAGCTAGACTTTATCAAAAATAGAAATTCATTTGAACCTGTAAGCGTCCATTCCTTGGGAGTTTCCAACTTAACGCCTCAAGAGCAGCAGTTGGCAATTGAACAGTCTTTGCTAATGACTCTCGATGAATTTATCCCTTTGCGTAACCAAATTCAGGATTGTGTTCGTGATGCTGAGAAGCTTCGGACGAATTTGTGTCGACATAACGAGCACATTGTAGACGCGGAGATGCTTCGGTACGTTAGTAAAGGCCTTGGGCCGAGAAAGATGAGAAAGGCAGGACGCTTGGGCTTGTATCAAGCATCCCTAAATTTTGATTACACCCGTGGGTATCGCTTCGGTACTTACGGCCAATGGTGGGTTAGATACCAGATTACCAAAGCGATTGCTTCGAATACTTAAAGATCCCGACTCGCGTGAGAAATATCCTGAACTCTTTACCCTGGGTCTTAGCTGGGTTACGCATTGTTTTGGGCGGAGCGTTTCCGCTCGGGGCGTGGTTCAGAGTCGAGGGTGGCTGGTATGTCGAAATGCTGATTATTGGATTAGTTAGCGATATTTGCGACGGTGTGCTGGCGCGGAAACTGGGCACTGCGACCTTGGCGCTGAGACGGTTCGATTCGAATTGCGATACAGTCTTTTATGGCGGCGCGCTCATCGCTCTGGTTTGGCTTCATGGGGATGTATTGCGGTCGTGGCTACCAGAGATCGCTGGCTATTTCGGCGTAACGGCGTTGCGACACTGCGTCGATTGGTTTCGTTACCGCGCCCAACCATCGTATCACATGTACTCCGACAAATTATGGGGCGGTGGTCATGGTGTCGACGCTGCTGGCTGTTCGCAAACGGATCGGGGGAGACCACGGATGCGTTGATCGGAATTACCCTGATGCTGGGAATTCTGAACGCCGTTGAAGGGATCGGCGCATCGCTTATGCTCGAAAGGCCGCAGGCCGACATACCGACAATTTATCACGCATGGAAGTTGAGCCGAACGAAGTTGCCCCGTTCTCTCCCCGTAGTACAGTAGGTTGCCTGTTCTCTCAGGCTCGCCAATTCGCCTGCCCTACGGCCCATAAACAATCTCTCAATCAACGCACTTTCAATCGAACAACAATATTTTATACTGCGATCGAGGTATTTATCATGGAACCTAATCAAGCTCCTAAAAAAGATGCAGCTTCAGAATTCATAGATCACTTTTACAAACAATTACTTCCCTACTTAATTCAGTCGGTGCCTGGCGACCTCCTCCAGCCTGGGCGTGAGAAGGAAGCATGTGAGGCTATCGTGTTGATAGTAATGGAACGACTCAAAGCGGACCGAGTTCCCATCGGCAGAAAACTGACTATCAGACTGATGGTAGATATTCTTAAAAAGATGCCTCTATTCGCGGAGGCTTCTGAGGAATCTCTACAAGAACGGATCCTTCCGCTCATCGGCTTGCCCAGCACCACTACTCCCCTCGCCCCGCCTGTGCTCGATCCCAGCGTCCCCAAAAAGCTGCCGCGATCAGACTAGCCATGAAAGATCTAATGGTCACCAATCGAGTGCCGAGCCTCAAACATCCGGTTTTGTTACTTTCTCTGCTTACTATCTGCAGATAAAAGCTTGATCAGCTGCGGATCCGGGCCCGTGACCTCAACTCGCCAGTTGTGGACCGCAATACCACTGCCCTCACGATTTTCGGGATAGAGCTCCGGTGGCAATCCCGTCAGTTTTTCAAAAAGATAGACGGATTCCGCATCGGGATCGGATGCGTTGCCGGAAATAAACTGAATCTTAGCAAATGACGTCGGCGGCTTTTGAATCGTTTTTTCGTCAAGGGCTACGGAGTAAGAACTCTCCATTTCCTGGCGGATCGTATAGTCATGGCCATTCGAACCGCCGAAATCGTAGCACTCATCGTCCCGAGTTTCGCGTGTCGCGTGCCAGGGACACCAACTCCCCCAGCTAGCCACTTGTACAAACGCATCCTTTTGGATCCTTGAGTAATAAGTGACCTCCATTTCGGACTTACCTCGTGAGCAATCACCCGTGAGCAAGTAGTCGCATTTGACCTCGGGGCGTCGCACAAACGACCAAGTGTAGCTTTGAATCTGCGAGCAATCTGTATTCAGTAAAATCACGTAATAATTTTGCCCTGCTTTCTCGACATCGGACGCTATCGCAAGACAAGGATGACCTTGTAGATCAATCATCCAAAACGGTTCCGGTTGATCGATGGGACTTCGAGAGACCTGTTCTCGAAAACCATCTGGAAAGTTCCAAGCCGTCTGAACTTTCAAAACGCAAACCGCCTTCCAGTTCGCAGGCGACTTCTGCCATTCACAAATAATCACATCCGCGTTGTCATCAATAACGCAGTAAGTACGACGGTTATGAAATAAATCACCAACGAGAGTGAACACGTTATTTTCGTTGATTCCTGCACCGAAATGCTTCGTCTCCGGCGAACATCCTGCCAGATCCTTCGATACGGTCGCTTGTACTTCAGCCGTAATGGGCAGGGCACGGACCTCGCACGTTTCATTTTGAACTTCCGCCAAGCACATGGGAACAAACAGACAGGGCACTGCTAGAAAGAGAAAGCTCTTCGCGATTCGTTTCATGAATAGCAAATCGTAAATCCCCACAGAAATCTTTCAGAACATTGCAGCGCAGGTGCGTGAGGCGGTTCGGGATCGGTCTGAGTGCCTAGATAATTGAGGATGTTCTGCAGATCGGCCGGGAAAAGATCACTTAAGATGACTTGGTAGACATTGATTCACCAGGAGTCGGGCCTCTTCAATTGTATGGACTTTTCCCTCGCGGATGGATTTTCGGCCCGCGTCGATGGCCTCTAGCATTTCCGGACTTTCTGGGGCGGCTTGAAGTTGATTCAGCCGGATTCTGATTAAATCCAGGTCTTGCGGAGAAAGCAGGGGCAACTCTTGGAGGATTTCCGTTGCGGACATGAGAACAGTCTAATTATCAGAGGTGATTTGTCCCAGCGTATTCTGCCGGGCACCTGTTTTAGCGGAGCGACTGCACACACAAGGCGGTGTGCGCGCTACTCGAGTCGAACACGGCTATTTTGAGGAAATGAATGATTACTAGAGCTTGTTACATCGCTTTAGCTGAAGACACAGACGGGAACAACTCCACCGGCCAAGCCGTCTCCACCATCAGAAAACTCGGCGTCGTAAAGTAGCTCTCTATAAGATTATCACCTGATTGGGTTTAGTTCAAAGGGTTGTTGTTTATAAGGGCGCCTCCGACTTACATCGATGTAAGCCTGTTTTCTGTTGGAATCTAATCCCGAATCAACTACGGTCGGAGGTTAAAATGAAGCCATCAAAGCTGCTATTAGCGTCAAAGCGCGCACCCATTTCGTTAACTCTTCCGGTGAGAGCTTGTCTTTTCCCTGTCTTAGCCATGACCCTGGCGATTCTTCCCCTTCATGCTTCCGAAAGAAAGCTGGCCTCCCCGGACGGACATATCGAGATCGTCATCTCCGATACCAACGGACTTCATTATCAGATTAGAATGGATGGAAAACCGGTTCTGGTTGATTCCCATCTTGGAATGACCTTCGAGAACGGCCTGGAGATCGGCGACAAACCGGAAATAGAAGGCGAGGAAGTCAACTCGCATGATTCTACGTGGACTAATCCTTTCGGTAAACGCAAACTCATTCGGGACCACTACAATGAACTTCATCTGAAAATCCAGGAGTCGGGAGATCATCGCCTCCAATATGGCCTTATCCTCCGAGCCTATGACGACGGTGTCGCGTTCCGCTACAATTTACCGAAGCAGGAAGATTTCGACACGTTCACGGTGACCAAGGAAAACACTCAGTTTGCCTTTCCCGAGGATGACCGCTCGTGGCTGGGAGATCCCTCGGACTGCGCCGAATGCCAATATCCGGAGAAAAAACTAAGCCAGGTCACCGGAGGTCAGCATACTCTTCCGTTGCTGGTCGCCGAGCCCGGTGCCTTTGTCGCGATAACGGAATCGGATCTAATCGATTGGGCAGGCCTTTTTCTCTCCCGCGGTGAGGACAAGGACCGCTTTATTATGTGCGCGGACCTATCCCCTCGCCGCGATCACCACGGCTTGGTTGTGTCCCAGACCCCCCGAGTTAGCCCGTGGCGAGTGATCATGCTAGGGCGAAAGATCGGGGATCTTTACACCTCCTGTTTGGTAGAAAACCTAGCCACTCCTTCGAAGATTGCTGACATCTCATGGATTCACCCCGGCATCACCGCATGGGACCCATGGTGGTCCAACTTAGTCGAAACAAGAGGGACTACCGCGACCGACAAACCCTACATCGATCTGGCCTCGACCATGGGCTGGTCCTATCAACTGGTCGATTGGGGATGGAACCAAGGCGACGACGTTACCCCTGGCCAAGTGGATGTTCCCGGCTTGGTTTCTTATGCTGAGGACAAGAAGGTAGGACTGCTGCTCTGGATGCACAATCAGGACTTAAATAAAACTGGAATCGATAAAGCCTTCTCCAATGCGGCCAAATGGGGAGTCAAAGGATTGAAAATCGATTTCATGAACAGCAATAGCCAGGAAATGGTGGATTGGTACTACAGCACCTTGGAAAAGGCGGCCCAGTATAAATTAATGATCGATTTTCACGGTGCCTACGTCCCCACCGGATTGGCGAGGACCTGGCCCAACTACATCACTCAAGAAGGCGTCAGGGGTAACGAGTATAATAAGGGCTGGAATCACGGAGATAAACCGACTCCAACCCATACTCTCTCCCTGGCCTTTACTCGGGCCCTTCTCGGACCGATGGACTTCACCCCTGGCGGATTTCACAATGCGACTCCACAGAAATTCACCGACGATTCCAATAAGGCAGATGACCACAACACCCAGGTAATGGGTTCCCGAGCCCGCCAACTGGCCATGACCGTTATCTATCCGAGCCCTCTCCTTTGCCTTTGTGACTCACCCAAGAGCTACATCAATCAATCCGGCGTCGAGTTTTTTCGAAATCTCCCGACCGTATGGGATGAGACCCTCGTTCCTTCGGCTGAGATCGCACACCACATCGTTGTGGCGCGGCAATCGGGAAGCAACTGGTATCTGGCGGCCATGAATGAGGATGAGGAATTGACGATTAACGTCTCCCTGAAATTTCTGGGTGACGGCAACTGGAAAGTTCATTGCTTTGCGGACAGCATCGATGGGTCCAATCCTCGAGAAATCGTGGAAAGCGATCAAGAGGTCACAGCGGTTTCATCCCTATCGCTCCATCTTTCCCCCGCCGGTGGATTCGCGGCGATCCTCAGCCATAAATAACGGAGCGACCGTTGGCAAACAGGCGTTCGTGTACAGCATGAACAGGGACACTCACAGATGATTCAAGCCTGAAAAACGCCAGTAGACTGAATACCGCTCATGATGAATTTTGTAAAACGGCACAAGGTCGATATCCATTGCCACTCCAACGGTCCTAAATGTTAGAGGCTCATCGGGCACCGGAACGATCCAAGAATCGAGATGAAGCACGTCCCCTGGCAAAACGGGAACCTGGGGATCGGGAAAATTATCAAAAGTCGCATAGTTATTGTCAGTGCAGTCACTGGGCGGCATGCCTGTGTGACCAAAATCCCCGGCTAAAACAATGGGACCGTACAAGATCGCTGCTGTTTGTGGGCTATCAATCGTTCGATGTAAGTGTAGGGCCATGGGCAGTGTTAGATCAATGCGATCCCCTGTTTTCCAAGTGCGGTCGAGCGTTAGATAGGAGCCGGGAGAAAGTTTAATACTCTGTGCGATACCGTTTATTCTCACGTTAGCTTCAGTCGTTGTCCAATAGGGGATACGAAGATTTATACGCAGTGGGATTGCCTTTTTGGCGGCTATGGTCAGTGTGGTTTGGTCGCTCTCAGGAAAACATGTGCTTTGAGTCAGAGTTAATTCTTTTTCATTCCAAGTGAGTTGGGACGGGATAAATAGATTTACCCAAAGTGAATCAGCATTATGAAAATAAATTCCAGATCCGTAACAGGCATGATTCTCAATACCAGTGCCCGTGCAACACCAAAATGACGTTTCAGGCGTCGCATAAATTTTGAAGTGCCCTGGTTTTAACGAAACAAAATAGGTAGTCAAACCTGTGTCTGGATTAATCGAGCTCAGGATAAAATTGTAAAGGGCATCTTCATAGTAATCGGCGGCTGCGAGGTTGGCATCCCAACTAAAAATGTGCTCCGTCAACTTAAGCATATTGTAGACGTTACAGCTTTCGCCAGTATCGAATCCTAACTTCGTTCCTTCCAAATCTGGAGGTACAAATACTTCTCCTTTTCCCGTGCTCCCAATGGCATAGGAGTGATGCCCAACAACCTGTGACCAGAAGTATTCTGCCGCACGATGACAACGTTCATCACCAGTCAATTCATAATGCCTTGCGAATCCAATAACTTGTGCAACGTGAGTATTTACGTGGAGACCCGAGAGTTGGTCTTGTTGCTTGGAAAGCGGGTCTAGAAACCAATCGCGGTCAAAAACTTCCGCCAAGATGAGATATTTAGAATCCTTTGTAAGTGCGTAGATGTTATGAAGCACCTCAGACATTCCGCCATACTCATTTTGAGGGCCATGCCCGAGCGTGTGAAACATTTTCTCGATGTGAGCCGCGTCTAGTTTGGCGATTCGGCCCTGAAAATAATCAGCCATTTTAATTGCGATTTGCAGAGCCTGTTTATTGCTACAGAAATGATACTGATCCAGGAGGCCCGCCATGATTTTATGGATGGTATAATAGGGCGCCCAAGATCCTCCTCCAAATTTTTCCAGCTTGTCAAAAGCATCAGGGGGAAACGCCGAGAGATAACCAGACCCAATGGCGTCCTGACATTTTCCTAATTCGGTTACGATATAAGTGCCTCGATCTTTAAAACGAAGATCCCCCGTTGCCGCATACATCTCTCCGCACGCTGAAAGATAATGCCCCACAAAATGGCCTCTTAAGCCACACTTGGGAGCTTCCCATCCTCCCAGGGGAACCGCCTTCGTAGGTAAATTAGCGTTGATACGAAAATTACGAAGTAAGCGGTCTGGGTCAAGGGAGAGGATGTATTTAGCGTCAAGATCCTGATTCGTCTTGAAAATGCTATCCGTCAAACGGACCTGACTGAGATCAAACGGTTGGGCTACCGTAGTGTCGTCCTTGCTAATAAATGAAGGAATCGCCGGATTGAAATCTACCGTACTGGTCTCTCCCGCACCCGAAAGGGTTGCCAGAAAAATGAGTAAACACCACCGGAAAGCTATTTGAGGAGAACTCATGGCGACGGTCTTTCAGCATGCAGGATGGACTCATTGGCGTCACGAACAACTTTGGTTCGCATAGTCATTCGAAGTTTTCAGGGTCCGATCTGTGTGACTCCTTTTTTGTCGCAAAAAAATATATTTATATTCTCCGTCTTTTTTTCGCAAAAACTACGCTGGGAGGGTCAATGAATTTAACAAATATGACAGCAACAGCACCCTTAAAGACATCTAAGCTCAAACGCTGGTCTAGTGAAGTTGTTACTAAAGAGATCGTTGCATGGCATAATGCTGACAATCCGTTATACTGCCACTACATGCGGAGTCACTACGGCGAGCTTCTCGCGGCAGGTATCCGCTACTTCAAATCTTGGAGAACAGCCGTAGAAAGTGCGGGTTTGCCGTACGAAACCGTACGAAGATATCAATGTTGGTCGAATGACCAAATTACAAAAATGATCCACCACCTTCAACAAGAGGGCGTCGATCTCTCATTCCGATCCATGGTGCTTAGCAAGCATGCTTCCATGGTTCATGCTGCCGTTCGGTCGAATCACTTTGGTTCCTGGAAGCGAGCACTTGTAGCGGCTGGTTTGTCTCCCCAAGAAGTCTCCCGATACCGCTCGTGGGAAGACGAAGAGATCCTCAATGAAATTCGTCGTCTCCACCAATCAGGTGCTGATCTGAGTGCTCAAACAATGTCAGAGCACTCAAGTACTTTCATTGCGACAGCCCGCAGACGTTTTGGAAATTGGGCCACAGCGGTTGAGCGTTCAGGAATCGCGTACGCGACAGTTCGACGGCGCCGTCGTTGGACGCAAGAGTCTATCGTCTTAGAGATCCAGAAGCTTCGAGACCAAGGCTTTCGCCTTCGAAGTGGCGAGGTCCGAAAAGATTGCCCGGCCCTATTTGCTGCCGCATGTAAGTCTCGGTTCTTCGGCAGTTGGAACAAAGCGGTGCAAGCTGCACGCTATCACTTGACTAGCTAGCGTTACACGGGAAAACGACGGTTTTTAGATTGACAGCGCCCGCGAATAGATTGTATGAACATTTATACATTATGGTGACGTTGCCTTCGCTTATTTGGTTCATACCAACCCCCGTCGCCCGCTGCCTGCCCGCGCTCAGCGTCGTCACCGCCCTCCTAGTAGCGGACCGGTCCTTGGCTGACGCGCCCTCCGGCGGTGAGTCGCAGATCACCGGCTATACCCTACAGGAAACCCCCATTTTCGTCCGAAAAGAGGGAAAGCTGCTTCGGGTGGTCGACGCGACGTTGACTGTCAAGGGCTCTCCCGCCGATCTGCTATTCCACGTCGAATGCCCCGGCTTGGCCCAGGAGGCTCAGGATGTTCACGCCGACCAAAATCCCGCGAGCGGTTTGGTCAACCAGGAGATCCTCGTCCCCGACAGCGACACGTCCCT
>CAVURW010000164.1:0-16802 GCA_963743595.1 uncultured Verrucomicrobiae bacterium | reverse complement strand
ACGTATTGTACTGACTGCGGTGTAGAGAGTGGGATGCTGCGGACTCCAGAGTCGCGGATGCGGCACTGTGGGCGTTGTTTGATCGACGTTAACGGTTTGCCCGGCTCCGACTGAAACAGTACTCGTCACTGTGGTTATTAGACTTCCTTGATCATCGAGAATATCGGTCCGCAATGTGGCGTTGCTGGGTGTGGAGCTGTCGTTACGGACTTCGGTTTGGACGTTCACCGTGCCGGATTCGGCACTGAGCTTAGGCGTGGTGACAAACGTACCGTACCAAGTCACATGCAATGGGTCGGTCAAGAGCAAGCGGACATCGCGATAGATCCCGCCACTAAAGACATGTTCCCCAGCGCGAGGGGCGAGGCGTGGGTTCCACAAATTATTCACGCGCACCGCGATCACATTCTGCCCGGCGATGACAGCATCCGTAATATCGTACGAGAAGCCGTTGTAGCCACCCATGTGGTGCCCCACGCGCTTGCCGTTCATGTAGACCTCCGTGTCTTGAAATACCGCATCAAACTCCAGGAAGACCCGCTTTCCTCGAAGTTGTTCGGCGGTCAAAACCAGCTTTTTTCGATACCACCCGTAGCCCACATAAAAATGGGTCGATTGGAAATAAGGGATGCTGAACGAATGCGGCAAACCGATGCGAGACCACGTAGAATCGTTAAATTCCGGTGCCTCCGCGCCAGGTTGATCACCCAACGTGAAGAGCCAATCGCGATTGATGACCTCCGAGAGGCGCAGGCTCTCTTCCGCATTTGCAGAGAGCGAACTGAGAATGAAAAGCAGAGGAATTAGGACGAGAAGAATAAGCAAGCGCATGGTCTTGCGCTACTTCTTCTCTAAATTGCCATCCAATGTCACGCTGGCGCCCGGTTTCATCTGTAAATCAAGCTTCTTGTCTCCATAGAGGATGCGACATTGCGTCCCCGTGATGCTGTGGATCGTCGCGGTGGTCAACTTGCCTTGATCCCATTTCAGGTCGACCGAAAAGCTTCCTCGTGCCCGTAATCCAGAAACCGAACCGCTGGGCCATGCGTGGGTGGGAGCCGGTAGCAACCGAAGTTGGTAGAGCCCCTTGTCCGTTTCGGTCTGACTCTGAAGAAGCATCTCATCGACGCCCGACACATAACCAAGGTTTCCATCAATTTGAAACGGCGGGCAGATATCGTAAAGATTGGTCAAAATGTAGCCCTTCAGCAGCGTCGCTGCCATCCGGTAGGCATGATCACCATCCAGCAAGCGCGCCCAGAAATTGACCTTCCACGCTAGGCTCCAGCCGGTGCCCCCATCGCCCCGCGCGATCAGCGAGACCTTCGCCGCATTCGCGAGATCGGGTGTCGCATCCGGCGATATCTGCCGCCCGGGATAAAGTCCCAGAAGATGTGAGCAATGGCGGTGCTGCTCCTTCATGTTGTCGATGTCTTCCGCCCATTCTTGGAGCTGACCAAATTTACCGATCTTCGGTTTCAGCAAGTGATCCCGCATATCGCTGACTGTTGCCTGATAATCGGCGTCCACATTCAGCGTTTTCGCCGCTTCCAGGTAGTTCGTGAACAAATCCCAGACGAGTTCTTGGTCGAATGTCACGCCGTCTTCTGTCGGTCCGTGCTCAGGAGAAAATCCCTTCGGCACCACCAGCGTTCCATCGGGCAGTTTCTTCAGCCGATCTTCCCAGAATTGGCAGGTCTCCTTGATAATCGGGTAGGCCTCCTTCGCTAGGAATGTTTTGTCTTGGGTAAACGCGTAATGTTCCCAAAAATGTTGGCAATACCACGCATTTGCGGTGTAGCAGATGTTCCAGCTTCCCGCTCCGAAGATATTGTTCTCGCCGTGGATCACCCAACCGCGGGGAATCTTGCTTTGCTTGGCGATATCCAGCCACACCGGGTGAATGCTCTCGACATATTTAAAGAACTGCATCGCCAGATCCGGCAATCCGGAGGTTTGCGCCATCCAGTAATTCATCTCGATGTTAATATCGGAGTGGTAATCGCAACGCCATGGCGGGTTATTCGAGAGGTTCCACATGCCCTGCAAATTCGCCGGTAGACTTCCCGGGCGACTGCTGCTGATCATGGCGTACCGCCCGAAATCATAGAGAAGCTTCTCCAGGCCGGGATCGATCGAGACCATGGTGTCCATCTGCTCCGGCGGAAGTAATTTTGCCGCTTTGTACCGATTAATCCGCTGATCAATCGGCAGTGCCGTTTCGGCTGGATCAGAAGCGCCTAAATCGATCTGGCATCGATTGAAATAGCTCTGGTAATCGGCCACATGCGCGGTCTCGAGATCAGCGAAGTTCTTGCCGGAAGCTTCTGCCAAAATCTTCTCCACTTTCGCATGCGGTAAATCCCCGAGAAAGCCCTGGTTGTAGTCCTGCACATAATTGGTTCCCGCCGCTAGGAGCAAGGTCAGTTCTTTAGCGCCCGTCACGCGGATTCCACCATTCTCCACGGCCAATTGTCCGCCCACGTTTTTTACCAGCAACTCCGCCTCATAGGCTATGCCGTTGGGTAGATTCCTGGAAAACGTGATCTTGTTGCCGGCGGCCGTCGGGGCTGAACCATGCGCGTCGCTCATGTGAATCAAGCCGCTGTAGGCGCCCTCTTGATCGGCCGCGTAATGCAAAACCATCACGTTCGCGGGGCCGCTACAAAAGTAATCGCGCTGAAAGTGTGTGCCGGCGGAGGTGTAGGTGATCTTTTGAACGGCACGGGTCAGATCCAGCTCGCGGCAATAGTCCTGAGCCTGCGTCTGATTTGTATCGAAGAAGAGATCGCCAAACGCCTGGTACGCGCCGGTATCGCCGTCGGTTTCGCTACCGGTCCAAAGACTGTGCTCGTTAAATTGAATCCGTTCATTGGCGACACCGCCAAAAACCATTCCACCAATGAACCCATTCCCGATGGGCATCGCTTCATTTTCCCAACGCCCCGCCGGACGATTGAACCAAACGGAATCGACTCCGGGCGGCGGCGTGGTGGTCCCGGTGACCGCTGCCGAATCGAGTTGCTTCTGATCACTGCGATCTTTAGCTGCAGCCGAGACGTGAGGAACCAGCTTGGGAACCCGTTGGGCAACAGCGTCGCTCAGGGAAAAGGCGGTGAGAGTCGTAAGAGCGATAGCCGGGAAAAGGCGGTATGAAAGGGCATTCATGGTATTGATTGAGGTCGTTCGTATCGATCCTCTAACCCGCTAAACTCAGAAAGGTTCCCAAAATTGAAATAAATTTCTCTCCAGGAGGCTCGTCCACCTATTAAACACTTTAACACCCTAGTGAAACCCTCTATTCTTCCGGCCCTATGGCAGGCTTATTGAATGAATTGGACCTTACCAAGCAAATAACGGATCGAGCCGAGTACCGAGATCGAATCCAAGAACTTCAACTGCAACTCCTCAAATACCAGCGCCCGCTCCTTGACAGCAAGCGCCCCGTTATTCTGGTTTTCGAAGGGCCGGATGCCTCCGGCAAAGGTGGTGTTATTAAGCGAATTACGGAAAAACTCGATCCCCGACTCATCCGCGTCTATTCCGTCGCCAAGCCCACTGAAGAAGAGTTTAAACGCCATTATCTGTGGCGGTTCTGGACGAAAATGCCGGCTTACGGCGAAATCGCCATTTTTGATCGCTCCTGGTACGGGCGAGTCCTCGTGGAGCGCGTGGAGGGTTTTTGTTCTGATGCGGATTGGAAACGCGCTTACGATGAGATCAACAACATGGAGCGCACGCTGGTGGAAAATGGTGCCATCCTCTTAAAATTTTACCTCCATATATCCAAGGAAGAGCAGCTGCGTCGTTTTGAAGAACGGGCCGCTGATCCCTACAAACACTGGAAAATCAACGAGGAAGACTGGCGCAACCGCCGCAAGTGGAAAGAGCACATTGAAGCCGCTGAGGAGATGTTCCAACGGACCAGCACTAAATATGCACCGTGGAATGTCATCGAAGGTGAGTACAAGTGGTTCGCCCGCATCAAGGTTCTCAAGGCCATTGGGCGGCGCTTTGACCACGAGTTCTCTGAGGATTGATACCCTTCTGCAAATGGTCGATTCCCCATCCATTCAGTACGTAAGCCCGGCCTATTTTTTCGATACGGACGCGGCTGGCGTGGTCCATAACATCGCGTACCTGCGCTATATCGAGATTGCGCGTACGAAACTGGGCGACATCGTGGGCCTCAAACTGACTTCGATGCGCCCCCCTGCCCCCGGTGAGACGGCTCTTGTACCAGTCATACGCCGCACGGAGATCGATTACCTGGCCCCCGCACGGCTCGCGGATACCATGGTGATAACCGCCACGCTTTGCGGCTTCGAACGGGTCCGGTTTCGCGCGAGTTTTACCATATGTTCGCAGGCAGATCCCTCATTGATCTATGTCCGCTGCGTGCAGACTCTCGCGATTCTGGAACTGCCCTCGGGCAAACCCCGCCGCATCCCCGACGCTTGGCGAACGCATTACCCGCACCTGTTTAAATCGCCCGGTGCCGACGCAAACTAACGCCTCTGAGAACCGTACTGGTCAACAAACCAATAAAATTTCTTAAGCAACTTAGGACTTTTTACACTTGCAATGTTCCCGACATCTCGCGCAGTATCAGGGACTTATGGCCAATCTGACGAAGCGAGATCTTGTAGTTCGCATCAGCAACGAGACCGGCATGGTCCAACAAGACGTGCTTAATGTGGTGCAACGTACCCTCGATCATTTGACGGAGACTTTGGCCAAAGGAGAGGCCGTTGAGCTCCGTAATTTTGGGGTATTCGAGGTAAAGCTTCGCAAAGCTCGCGTGGGCCGCAACCCGAATCGCCCGGAGCGTGATGTTCCCATTCCCGCCCGTGCTGTGGTGAAGTTCAAGGCCGGTAAGGAAATGAAAGCCAAGGTCTGCCAGCTCTCCCAAGATCTCGATAAAGGCCATAATTTAGCCCTCGACACCGACGATTCCGACGACGATAAAGACTAGTCGGATGTCCTCCCGATTTGTCTCTGATACCCGCCCCACCGGGCCGATCCCCTGTTTCCCTGGCGTAACGCTCACTCCGGGCGAGTTCTTCCCACGTCCCCTGCCCGAGCGCCGTGAAGGCTCACGTTTTGCCTTCGCGCCCCACATCGTCAATAATATCGAAACGATTTGCAGTCGGTTCACCGGCAGCGGTGATGTGACGCAGGGCGATTCCTACCTGCTGACCGACGGTCCAGGCACCGGTAAATCGAGTGTGTTGATCGAAGTCTGCGAGCAAATGCGTCACTTGACCAGTAAACCGAGTATCGTGGTGGTTAAAGACGAGCAATCGGTCGCTCAAGCCAAGTCCGACCTGAAAGACACCGGCCTGAAAACCCCGGAAGATCAAATTCTTTTTGTTACTTATGAAGATCTGCCGATTCTCCTGAAGAATCGGCCCGAGGCGTTCGGCTGTATCGCGTGCGACGAAGCCCATGTCCTAAGCCAGCCAGAAAATCGTGAGGCGCTCGACGTGCTCAAAGACTTTAAAGGCTCGCACCTCTATGTAACCGCAACCGCTTTTTCCAACCTGGAGAACGTCCTTCTGTTTCAGGAACTACTCAGAAAAGTGCCGCAGGATCAGATCGTTCGTGAGCTAGATCTTCAGAAAGATCCCTCGGGCCATTTCGACGTCGCGCACCCCTACTTGTTCATTCATCAACTCGAGCAGACAACCAAGGAACTCGTCGCTCAGGGCGCGCTCTCCAAGTGCGAATTGCCGTTGTGGGGTAAAATCGACTCCGTTCAAGTAACCGGTGAACAACTTGTTGGCCCCCAAGACGCCATCATGCAGAGCGCAAAGCAACGATCTCGCGACGGCGAGACTCCCGTGGGCACGACGCGCACCGAGCTGAATGCTCTGGCCGAGTACAGCCGCGCTTCGCAAGTGGCTCACGATGTTTGTGAAAAGATCCTGGCTGGCGAGGCCGTCATCCTTTATGGAAACGATCTCGTCACGCCCTGCCCGGCGCTGAAGGCCCCGCCCTTTAACGGCGCTATCCCCTCGTTTGCCGAAACCGTAAAGCAGCTCGTTCGAAAAGCCACTGACGAAAACCCAGATCTCAGAAAAAAGCTCGGCGAAATCAGCCAAATGCATTCTCCGGACCCGCCCGGTAACGTCAATGACGCGCAGATCGAGCAGTTCCATAATCGGCGCTCGTCGTTCATCATCGTCCCACCCGAGTTCAATGAAGGCATTAACTCGCTTAACGACCAGGATAAGGCGAATCATCGCCCGGTAAACGTCTTCGTCGCCGGGTTCAATCACGACCTACCGCTCGGCTCTTCTCTGGTTCAGATGTACGGACGCGCGTTCCGAATGAACACCGGCAGTCCCAGCCTAGGTCGACTCTACACCACGGAAGGTTCGATCGGCGATGAACTGATGACCCGGCAACTTCGACAAAGCCTCAATTTACTTCGCATCGGCGGTAGCGGTGTCTCCGAAGCACTGGAAGAGACCGTGCCGAAAATGCATCCGCTGGATCGCGCCCTAGCCCGTAAAGTTGAGCCCGCCGCTCAAGAAGCGACCGAGGCCGCCCGACGCGGCATTTGAGCTAACTCAATACTTTGAAGATCGATTTGGCGCATCAAAATCGAGCACCACGCTCCGGATTGAGTGGCCTATCGTATGTCCGAAGTCTTCTCGGCCATCGGGACCACAGTCATGGAACAGCTCTTCCACTTTTAGATGAAGAACGTTTCCAGACCAGCGATCGAAAATCCACTTCACGTCGTAGCCTCTATCGAAATTTCGAAAGATGAGCGTCGCCACGGGCTGGCGCGTGTTCGATTGGGTTACCTTATAGACATAAATATCGGTGATGTGCCCGTCCTGCCCATCGTTTAGCGCTAATATATTGGAGTGAGGAGCCCAATGGACATCGATCCAACGGTCGTTCTCCAAAAGAAGGGTTCCGGGCCTTTTACTTCCAACCGCTCGAAGGTAAACGCGAGCTCCGTCCGCAAACGGCTGTCCGTTCACGTCTTTTCCCACAAACAAAGGAAGCTTGTAGACCTCAAATTGCCGGTCGGCAGAAATGTCATCTGCGCGGCAACTGGCAGACAAAAGGCCGAAAATCGCCAAGATTCTGAACACAAAGAAATACGTTGAGACGCTCATCGGGTTGGAAGGTTGGTAGATTATAGCCAGAAACCCAGGGAAACTCGGCATTTCTTGCGAAGACCTGGTTATTTTTTGCCACGATGCTACATGCGCCCGAATATCCATTCAAATGGAAGAGTTAGACCATTAAGCCTGTTTACATCAAAGTAGCCGCTAAGCTGTTGGGGTTGTTTCAGATAAGGAGTTTTTACGGTATTTACGTCATAAATAATCGAAGATGTTAACCCGATTAAACGTGATATAACTCGTTATCCACCAATATCTTACATGCGAAGTCGAGCGATCTCCTGAATGGATAAATTCGCCGTTTTCGGTCAACCTTTTTGCTGCGGAAAATTGTCGGATGAAGATGGCAATTCGCTTGCGATTGAATGGCGGAAGTTTAACTATACCACCCCACCGCCACAAACCGAACTGAGCGGAGACCAGCTCGGAAGCAATCGAAAGGGGTGGGATGTGAATAAGTCAACGAAGATAGTGGAATGAACTGAAGAAAGAGAGGTTACTGTACGTGGATGAAGCGAGCAGAAGGTGCTGTAAGGCAAGCTGTTACGAAGGTGCGCTGGAATTAAAGACGCACTTGACCATGTAGACAAGTAACCCAAATTGATTGCGAATAAGTTGTGAATAACGTGCAAATTGAGCCTCAATTGGCAGAGACTTGGGAGCGGATCTGTGTTGAGCTGCAACAAATCATTTCGGCTGATGCCGTAACGCGCTGGTTCAAGCCATTGCGCCTCTTGCGCTATGCCCAGAGGACCCTGTTTCTCCATACAGATAACAGTATTTACCAGTACTGGATCGAAGAAAATTACCTACCTCAACTGAAGGGCACCGCAGGCCGCGTGATGGGTGAACCGGTCACCGTCGTCTTCCAAAGCACCTTGGAAACCGTGGAAGCGCCCACTTCCAAGAAACCTGAGCCCACCAAGAGCAAAAAAGAAGTGCTCTGCCCGAAAACCGCATTTTCTCCTGCCGAACCGACAACCACATTGAATCCTCGCCACACGTTTGAATCGTTTGTCGTCGGTGTGAATAACCAATTTGCCCACGCCGCCGCGCTTGCTGTCGCCCAAGCTCGAGCGCGCACCTACAACCCCCTGTTTCTGCACGGAAGCGTGGGACTGGGCAAAACCCACCTCATGCAGGCCATCGGGCACCTGATCATGAAGAATAAGCCGCACCTGAAGGTGTGCTACGTCACCTCAGAACATTTTACGAACGACTACATTACCGCCATCCAGCATGGCGAGCTGGCGAAATTCCGCAAAAGCTACCGGCAAGTGGATGTGCTGCTCATCGACGATATTCAGTTCCTAGCGGGGAAAGATCGTTCTCAGGAAGAATTTTTTCACACGTTTAACAAGCTCGTGGATGGTAGCAAGCAAATCGTTCTTACCAGCGATTCACCGCCGAATGAAATCGCCAACCTTGAGAAGCGACTGATCTCCCGGTTTGAATCCGGTCTAACGACCGAACTTCAAACGCCGGACGCCGAAACACGGCTGGCAATCCTCCGGCATAAAGTGGCCGATATGCCTGAGAAGCTGTGCGACGAAGTGCTGGTGTTCATCGCGCAGCGCGTGAAGAGCAACATTCGGCGTTTGGAAGGCGCGCTAAATCGCGTGGCGGCCTTCGCTTCACTACACGGGAAAAATCTTACCGTGGCGCAGGTGGAAGTCTTGCTGAAAGACATGCTCCAGCAAGAGGGCCAACAGATTGTGAGCATCGACGCCATTCAACGTCGCGTGGCGGAGACGTATGATATTCGACTGGCCGATATGACCAGCAAACGTCGCCCGGCAAACATCGTTCTCCCTCGAATGGTGGCCATGTACTTGAGTCGCCGCTTGACGAGTTCCTCACTCACGGAGATTGGCGATTCCTTTGGAGGTCGGGATCACGGCACCGTGCTCCATGCCTGTCGCTCAATCGAGGATAAGATGAAGGCCGATGAGCGGTTGCGGCGGGAAGTGGAATTCCTGTGCGACCGGGTCAACTCGGGCAAATAGGGCAGACTCGACCGACCATGGCGTGATTTTTATCGTCCCCGCTCGACAGTCGAGATCGCTAATGATAGTTTCCCGTAGGTTTTGAGAGAGAAGATGGGAGTGGCGGTCGTCAACAGGGTGGCCCCGATTGTTCTTTGAAGATTTGGCAGAAGGGCTACGCACAACAGGAGCCCGAAAGCCTACAAATTACTCTGAGGTGTTCGTGATGCGAAGCAATGGTTTTCGTCCTATAAAACACATCTAATGGAGGCATTAAGCTGCTTGGAGCAAACGCCACGCCTTCGCTGGAAGGCGGGATTTCCACAGCCGTCTCCCCCTTATATAAGGGTCGAAAGTCTCGCTCTCCCACGGCACTGCGGGGTAAATTTTTTCTTGCAGATGTCGCGGAAAAACATCCTGACTAATAGAGCGCATCGACACACCGTTATTGGGAAAGGCATTGCGCACCGCCATTTAGGGCCGTAACATCTCCCCCTCTATGACGGAATCGGAGAGCGAGTTACTTTCTTTACGGCGGGCACGAGTGGATGAGTGGCGGGCGATGGGCGTCGACCCGTTCGGCTCGGCATTTCCCGGCACCGAACGGTGCGCGGAAGTGATCGCGAATTACGCGGATGAACGCGCGGTAAAGGTCGCCGGAAGGCTGATCTCTAAGCGTGAAATGGGTAAGAACGTCTTCGCGCACATTCAGGACGAAACGGGCAAGCTGCAAGTCTATGCGCAAGTGCAAGGTTTAGGCGATAAATTCGGGTGGTGGAAGATGATCGATCTCGGCGATTTCATCGGCGGTGAAGGCACGCTGTTCACCACTAAGACCGGGGAGAAAACAGTGCGGCTTTCCGATTTACGGATGCTCTCGAAATCGCTTCGGCCCATTCCGAGCCAGTGGTACGGTCTTTCCGACGTGGAGCAACGTTACCGGCAGCGTTATGTCGACCTCATCGTGAGTGAAGACGCGCGCAAGACCCTCCTGCTTCGGAGCAAGATCGTGCGGGAAGTGCGGAATTTTCTGGAGGAACGCGGCTTTACCGAGGTGGAGACGCCGATGATGCAAACGGTGGCGGGCGGTGCTGCGGCCAACCCGTTCCAGACCAAGCATAAGGCGCTGGGAATCGATCTCTTTTTGCGGATCGCTCCGGAGCTCTACTTGAAGCGCCTGATGGTGGGTGGATTGACGCGAATCTTTGAAATCAATCGCAACTTCCGCAACGAAGGCATCTCGCGCCGACACAACCCTGAATTCACGATGCTCGAAGCCTATTGGGCGTACGCCGATTTCGAGCAGATGGCGGTCCTCGTGGAGACGTTGATTTCGACCGTGGCTGAGAAAGCAGTGGGCTCGCTAAAAGTCGGTGGTCGTGAAGCCACGGAAGAGACGCCGGGCCGCGAACCGATTGATCTAACCTTGCCGTTTAAACGCGCGAAATACCGCAACCTGGTAAAAACAGCTGCGGGCGATGACTGGTTTACCATTACCGCAGGAGAACGGCGCGAGCGCTGTAAGACGCTGGGGGTGGAAATCGCACCGACTCTGGAGGACCATGAGGTGACGAATCAAGTGTTCGAAAAGCTGGTCGAAGCGAAGGCGCATCACCCGCTGTTCGTGACGCATCTGCCGAAGGAACTGGTGCCTCTGGCGAAACAAAATGCGGAAGATCCGAGCGTGGTTGACGTCTTCGAACTGATCATCGGTGGGCAAGAGGTCGCGCCAGGATACACGGAGCTGAACGATCCCATCACGCAACGCGAGCGGCTTCTGGCGCAGGCGGGCGAGGAGACACAAAAGCTTGACGACGATTTTCTCACCGCGCTGGAATATGGAATGCCGCCGGCCGGAGGAATTGGAATTGGGATTGATCGCTTGGTCATGACGTTGACGGGCGCGGAATCGATTCGCGATGTGATCTATTTCCCCTTGCTCAAGCCAAAGAGCTAACTTCAACATGAGCACCCCTGAGAAGGAATCGGCGGAGCCGCAACACGATTCCACCAGCACACGTCCGCGCGAGCCGATGCCCAAAGGCATCTTCAACATCTACGTTTTCGAGGTGTTCAACACGATTTCGTGGACGGTGGTTCTCGGCGCGCCGATGCTTCTCTTTTTGAAGCACCTGAACGCGACGACCACTTTGCTGGCGCTGGCCAGCAGCATGTCCCCTGTCCTCAATGTCCTGCAGCTTCCTGCGGCCCGGTTTGTCGATAAGATCGGCTATAAAAAATTGGTCCTGAGTGGTTGGACGGCACGGAGCTTTTTGATCGTGGGCATGGCGATCGTCGCGTTCTTGCCGGACTATGTTGATCGCACCACGCGGGTTACGTTTTTCTTCGTATTCTGCCTGCTTTACAACGTGCTTCGGGGCTTTTCCGTCTGTGGCATGTTGCCCTGGTTTACGCACTTGGTGCCGGAATCGCGTCGAGGCGAATTTTTAGCCAAAGATCAATTTGCGAGCGCCCTGGCGAGCGTGGCCTCCATGATGGCTTACGCCTACATTTTGACGGGTAAAAATAACGATTGGTATGTGTACGGTCTGCTGTTCTCGATCAGTGCTGCCTCGGCCTTCTTCAGCTTGCGGTACCTGCATCGAACGCCGGATGTTCCGGTTGAATCGGTCCCAAACAATGTAAACCCCCGTCCATGGAAAGAGATGCTGCTCTACCCGCCGTTCTTTCGTTACATGACGTACAACATGGTAATCAATTTCGCCTCCGGCGTGGGCAACGTCTTTTGGGTGCCAATGTTTCGAGATGCGAGAGGCGTTTCGCAGTCGGGCGTGCTTCTGGCAGCGGGCGGCAGCACCGTTGTTTTAGCTGGGGCTCTCTTCTGTTTTGGATCGTTAATTGACCGCGTAGGAAACAAGCCGATGCTGATCCTTTCCGGGATCTGCATGATGGTCCATTATTTTGGATGGGCAGCGATTAATGCTGGTATTATTCCATTCAATAACGCGAGCTTGTGTTGGCAATGTTTTACGGCGGGAATTGGTGTGGCGCTCTGGAATCTCTCGAACTTGCGCATGGTCATCGGCATCGTGCCGGTGATGGGCCGTGCGCACTTCCTGGCGCTCTACAGCGTGATCTTCAATTTGACGTTCGGCATCGCGCCGCTGATGTTGGCTCCTGCCATGGATTACCTCGTTCACGTGAACTGGCACCGCAGCATGGGCGGCTGGTCATGGAATCCCTACAGCACTCTCTACATCCTGCTCACGTCCGTGATGTTGGTGGGGCTTTTGCTCTTACGCCGCATTCATGAGCCGGGCTCGATGACCTGGGACGCCTTTATGGCGGAGTTGATCAAAACACCGACACGTGGGGTATCGCGGTTGATAGGGCGTTGGCGCGGTACGGGAATGGGCGGCTAATGGCGTGGTGGTTACGCGCACTGTTGTTCGTGGTGGCGGTGTGCCTGCGTATCTTGTGCTGGACGCTGCGCTTGAAAGTGGTGGATCGCGCGGGACTCATCAATATACGCGACCGCGATCCGATCATCTTTTCGTTCTGGCACAATCGCCTCCTGCTGCTGCCCTACTATTACGAGCGATTTTGCCCAGGGTTTCATCCACTGGCCTTGATCAGCCCCAGCCGGGACGGGCGAATGATCAGTGCTGTGGCGCGACATTTTAACGTAGAGACTGCCTCCGGAAGCACCTCGAAACAAGGCGCAAAAGCAGCACTAAAGGCCGTCCATGCCAGCAAGAACCAGATGCGCGTTGATCTCTGCATCACTCCAGATGGACCACGCGGTCCGAAGTATGTCCTGCAGCCGGGAGTCTTGCACTTATCGCAATTGACTGGACGCCAGATTGTTCCGATCACCTACCATCTCTCCCATAAATGGGTTTTCAAAAGTTGGGACGGGTTTCAGATTCCCTATCCATTTAGTCACTGCACGTTAATCCTGGAACCGAAAGTAGCCGTGCCTGAAACAGCTAGTGAGGCTGAGCTGGAAGAGCTTGGCAAAATATTAGCGCAGCGTATGGGAACGTGATCATATTAATAGATTAATTGCGACTTTTTTCAGAAGGAACTTCCCGGTATTTAAAGTGTTGAAGTAATTTGGAAAGTAGGTTTTTAATAGTTACCAGAATGCCACCATGTTGGACGTATACATCATACATGACGATGAAGATCACCGGGCTGTAATCAAACAGGCCCTCGCTCAGGTGGAGGAGAGCCCCGGTCAGCCGCTGTTCCGCGTTGAATTGGAGCGAGAAGGCGGACGGGAAGGACTCACTGCGATTACAGGGGCTTGGTCCGGTCGACTCGCGGTCGCGATTGTTCGTGTAAACCTCCCGGATATGGAGGGACTGGAGTTGATTCGTGATCTCCGGAATTCGTGCCCCGGGGTGCAAATCGTTCCCGTTCTGGAAGGCGATGAACACGCCGATATTTGGCAACATCTCTTGGAAATGGAGCTGCGCAGCGTTCTACAAAACGGCAAGCTTCCTGAGGAGATGGCGCAGGTGATGGCCCAGGTTTACGAGAATCTCAAGCCCGCGATAGAGGCCGAACCGGGTCAGACGAAGTCGTTTGTGATTTCAGTGATCGGTTCACGAGGCGGCGTGGGGAAATCGATCGTGGCGACCAATCTCGTCTGCGCAATGGCCAAAAAGATCGATCCGAAAAAGGAGAAGGTCTTGCTCTTGGATTTAAGCCTAAACGCGGGCGATATCGGTTTGTTCATGGACGCTCCCCACAAGAATACGATCATGGATGCCGTGCGCCAAGGCGAGGCGCTCGATTCCGATTACTTCGGGAAGATCATGTACAGGCACCCGAATCTGGGGGTGCATCTGCTCGCGTCGCCCACGCAGGAGTTTGACTCAGGACCGTTCGATTACAATATGGCTGCGCTGATCTTAGCATGTGGGCGTGACGTGGCCGATTTCGTGGTGGTGGACACGGGCGTCTCGCAATCGGGCCCTGCCATCGCAGCGGTTGATTACAGCGATCTGATTTTGCTAGTCACCACGCGAGACATCGTCCATCTCGTTTCGACAGGCAGTTTCATTCGATTCATGAAACAAGAGCGGGGCGTCCCGATCAGCCGAATCAAGGTGATCGTGAATCTCTCGGACGACTCCCCAGACGTGACCGAGGCAGAGGTGGAGGGCATATTAGCCCATCCTGTAACGGCCTATCTCCCCTCCGATGCACCTAATGCCGTGACCACGATCAATGACGGAACGCCCATGGTGGTGCGCTTTCCGAAATTGCCGATGTGCCAAGTGTTCGACCAGCTCGCCGACTTGGGCTGCACGCGCTGGGGCAAAAAGCCCAGACCAGAAACGAATAGATAAGGGTTCGGCGTTCTGTAGCGACTGGAACGGGAAACGACTTGAAGTTTTAATGTAGCTGTGTGGCAATACCCCCATGTCACCCGGCTTCGTAAGATTAGACCGAGGGGAATGTATTGAGTGGGAAGTGGCCAGTCGCCGGGAATGGCTGGTGACGAATGGGTTGGGCGGATACGCCAGTGGCACTGTGGCTGGTGCCCTCACGCGCAGTTACCATGGCTTATTGATCGCCGCGCTGGAACCGCCTGTTGGGCGCACGTTGCTGGTCGCCAAGCTCGAAGAGACCGTCACGTTTTTGGGCAAAACCTATCAGCTCAGTGCCGATGTCTGGAGCGGTGGCGCGCGGGTGCCCCGTGGCTACTTGCAGCTGGAAGGATTTTGGCTCGAAGGAACCATCCCCTGCTGGAGGTACGATCTGGACGGTCTTGTCCTGGAGAAACGCGTGTGGATGGAGCAGGGCCAAAACACAACCTACGTCTCTTACCGCGTTGAGAAATCACCGCTCTGGGGCGAACAAGATTTTGCCGTGATTCTGGAGACCCGCGCGCTCGTCAATTATCGCGATCACCATGGGCGAACGGGCGTGGGCAGTTTCTCGGATGCACGCTTGCAGACACGAGCCATCGGAGGCCGTCCTGGCTTGGAGGTCGTCGCCTATCCCAGCGCGCGCCCCTTCTGGCTGAGGTGGTCCGGGGACCCTGGTGGAAGGTCGGGAGTGGTACCGCGGCTTTTTCCTGGAACGCGAACGGGAGCGGGGCCTTGATCCCGAGGACAACCACCTCTACGTGGGATGTTGGTGCGTCGATTTGGCCAAACAGCCCGAGGGCTCGGCAACGCTGGTGCTCACCGCTGAGACAGCCGAGCCTGAACTGGAAGCCACAGTGGAGCGGAGTGGCTCGGCTCTGGAGCGTAGGCGGGAATATGAAAGCTGGGTTCTATGGACCTGGGAACGTTCGCGACCTGGCGTCTCCGCTGAAGCGCCGGAGTGGGTTCGGCAAACTGTCCTAGCCGCAGATGCGTTTGTGGTTCAACGAAAAAGCCGTGTTGAATCAGGCGAGAAGAGCCTGATCGCCGGTTATCCCTGGTTCAACGACTGGGGCCGCGACACGATGATCAGCTTGCCCGGCATTCTGGTAACCACCGGACGGCTGCCCGAAGCGACTGAAGTTCTCCGATTGTTCGCGAGTTATTTGGACGAAGGTTTGATTCCAAACAATTTCCCCGATTCTGCCAACGAGCAACCCGGCTACAACACGGTCGACGGCACGCTCTGGTTTGTCCACGCCCTGTGGTCGATCTACGAGAGGACCGAAAATCTCGCGTTGTTGGACGAGTTTTGGGGGTGCATCCAGGAAATCGTGAGCTGGCACTTGCGGGGAACAAAGCACGGGATCATCGTCGATTCGCTCGATGGCCTCCTTCGTGCCGGTGCGCCCTCGGTTCAATTGACCTGGATGGATGCGAAAGTGGGTGATTGGGTAGTGACACCCCGTCATGGGAAAGCGGTGGAGATTAACGCCCTTTGGTACAGCGTCTTGGTGGCGGCTGCTCGCATGGGGCGTATTTTGGGCAAAGACCACGACGACTACGCCGGCCACGCGAATCAGGTTCGACACTCGTTCCAGAAATTCTACAGCCCACGGCTGGGCTATCTGTTTGACGTAATTGAAGGCCCGGAAGGCGCGGATGAAACGTTGCGACCCAACCAGCTCTTTGCCCTGACGCTTCCCGCTTCATCGCTGGAGGCGGATGAATTGCTCACGACGGAGCAAAGGCGCCAGGTCTTGGCTGCGGTGGGTCGGTGGTTAGTGGTTGCGCCAGGGGTGAGATCGCTGACTCCGAATGATAATCGGTACTGCGCGACTTTTGGCGGGCCCCCAGCGCAACGCGACGGCGCGTATCACCAAGGCACAGCCTGGGGTTGGTTAACAGGTGTCTATGCCGAGGCGCACTTGCGGACTTACAACCAGCCAGCAATCGCGCGGGCGCTTTTGGAGCGACAATCGGTCTACATGCGCGCCTATGGACTGGGAACTCTCGGCGAGATCTTTGAAGGAACCGAACCCTACCGCCCCTGCGGATGTATCGCCCAAGCCTGGAGCGTGGGGGAATTGCTACGCGTTTGGCACTTGTGCGGCGTCTAGCCAGGACGCTGGGCAACGTGACGTTGCATCCTAATAAAGACGGCCACCGCATTTTGCCTTCCTGCTTTTAGGCCCGAAGGCTCGCATTTTGCCTTCCTGTCTTCAGGCCCGAAGGGACGGCCTCATGTCCAGCCCAGGTCGCAGACCGTCTGGTAAGACGCTCGAAGGCCTGGGTCTCCTCGCGACGCGATTGCGGGCTGTAAGCGTGCC
>CAVURW010000163.1:0-4057 GCA_963743595.1 uncultured Verrucomicrobiae bacterium | reverse complement strand
CAGTTCCAGCTCGAGTTTTCCGCCTTTCACAACGTCTTGCCAGGATATCCACCATTGATTTAACGGCTCGCCGTTGAGCGTGGCGGACTGAATGTAGCAATTCTCCTTTGACGCATTGGGCGCTTCGATCACAAACGTTTTTCCGCCGTAGTATTTCGGGGAAAGATGCACGGTAATTTTCGAATACAGCGGAGCACTAATTTCATAGACCGGATGAGGTCGGCAGCCCCCGTCCATCTCATATAGGCCAAGGGAAGCCATGACCAACCACGAACTCATCTGGCCCTGATCATCGTCGCCGAGATAGAAGTCGCCGGGAGTGTACCCGTAATATCTGTTTAGCACCTCGCGCACCCACTTCTGGGTCAATACCGGCTCTCCGGCCCAATTGAATAGGTAGGACACCTGCATGGTGGGTTCGTTTCCATGATACACCTCTGAGCGACCCCCGCCATTGAAACGATGAGGTGCTGATTTTTCGAACCCGTCATTGAGCTCATGGATGAAGCGGTCGCGTCCCATCGCTTGAATCAGCCCCACTGGGTCGTGTGGCACAAACCACGTGTACTGCCAGGCGCAACTTTCAGCGAAGCCGGGCGTGAGTAATGGATCGAATGGCGTAACCCAGTCTCCATTCATCTTGCGGGGACGAGCAAAACCGACGGAGGGATCGAAAACGTTCCGCCAGCTTTGTGAGCGCTTGAGAAATTCCTTCTCGATGTACTCATGTCCCAGCGCCTGTGCAAGTTGCGCCACGCACCAATCATCATAGGCATACTCGTGGGTGTTGGAAGTGTAGGGCTTGTCCCATCCGTACCCGCCGCCTGGTCCTCCGGGCCCGTCCTCCGCGACATAGCCGTATTTAAGATAATTCTCCAGATCGGCATTTCCAACGGCCCCGCCTCCGGGAAGGTTCTTCTGAGGTGGCGTGGTTTGCATCTTAACGGAGGCGGCCAGAATTTTTTCCCCGTCCACTTTAAGTCCATGTTGATACGCGGCCACCATCAGCGGAATTTCATGCTCGGCGACCATGACGGGAATGTACTTCAGGCCCGCCGGCCCTTTCGCCAGCCAGCCGCACTTGTCGTAGAGCTGCAGTTCGGAATCGGTCCACCGCTTAGACCATTCAGGCGCAGCCAGATTCATAAGTTGATTCAGGCTCCAAAACGTTGTCCAAAGGGCGTCAGACCCGAGCATCACGGCTTCGGGATTGGTTAGTTGTTGAGGGCACCCGGACGGGTCGATCCACTTGCCGTTAATGTCGCTCCAGATATTGCGTCCCGATAACCCGCGGTAAAATCCGGTGTAAAAGCGTGTCTTCTCGTGGGCGTCGGGCGTCTGGATCTCAATTCGACCCAAGATCTCGTTCCACACATCCCGCTGATTCTGTACCACGGCTTCGAAGTTCCAGTCGAAGGGCTTGGCCAGTTCTTGCTCCAAATTCAGCCGCGCATCGTCCACACTGACGAGAGAAATGCCGGTGCGGACTTCTACTGCCTTACCTGCCGTGGTTTTGAAATTGACGAAGGCTCCGCAGTCGCCCGAAACATCCAACGAGGGCGCGTCATTGATCACTTTCCCACCCGTCCAGCCATTCGGTTCTGTGACCGGACGATAGCCTTTCGGCTCAATGGTGACGTCCTTGCCTCCGATATTTTCCCATCCACCCAGTGAATCAAACGGCTGATTGAATTGCGAAACGAAGTGCAGGTCAAATCGCGATCGCCAACGTAACCCAGTTTCGGTAGGTCCGTTTGAATCGTCCCTTCGATTTCGTTGTTTCCAACGCGACGCACCGTGACACTAAGAATATGCATGTCGTATTCATTGGGGATCATGAACGGATAAAGCACTCGCGCCTGATCGCTCGCCGGAAAAGTATAACGCTGCAAACTAGCCCGCGTCGTGGCAGTCAGTTCCACTTTGATGCCGTTGTCCTTAAGCAAAACCTCATAGAATCCGATGCCGGCCTGTTCGGTAGTTTTATCAAAGTGAGAACCGTAGCCCGTTCCATCCGCTCCCGCATGGGTACGCAGAGGTCCGATTGCAGGCATCATCCCAAGCCCGGCCATCGTCCACTCGTGAATGTGGCTAAAACAGTTAATAAGCCCTAGGCTGTCGTCAAACCCGGAGCGGTAACCCTGCACTTTGTTGTCCGGTGCCATTTTCACCATGCTGTTCGGCATCCAAGGCCCCGGCCCGAACATCCACCGCGCACCGCCTTTTCCAGTAAACACGTTCACGTAATCGGCGGGCGTGAGGGACTGGCCATCGCCAGCCGATTGGAGCTGATTCGCAGCAGCCACGTGCCATCCGAAAAGGCCGCACCATAACAGAGTTGAGAGAATCGTATTCAATAAATAGCGCCTCATTCCCCGGCATTCAGAAGCATAAAATCTCATCGCCTTTTGAAAGTTTTAGAGACCCTACGTCGAAATGGGCGACTGGATAAGGGAATTATGCAGCCAAATTGCGACATTATTGCGGTGCCAAAACGAAGCCACTAAGACCAAACGGTTGGGGAGGGGACATGTGGATCATTGCGCAGGTATTCCGGGTACCGCTGCGTCGCCTTCGATTTCAACGACGACCACGGTGGCCATGACATTGAGCGCGTAATGAGTTAGACCGACGCTGCGTTTGCCGTTGGCATCTGTCGTCACGGTGAGCGGCGATTCGGGATCGCTCAGCAGGTAGACCTTTTTTATGTTGTTCTTAAAGGCAGGGAGCTCGAAGTGCTCGCCCGGCCAGTGGAAGATCGTGAAGTAAAGCTTGCCCGGCTTAGCTGTGCAGCGCCAGTCGAGGAAAGGCAGCTCGACCGACTTGCCATTCCCATCCTGCAGTTTGCGTCCGAAGCCGTGGAATCCTTCGGCAAAGGGCGAGCGCGTGGTTCCGTAGATTGCGTCGCCATTCACCTTCAGCCAATGTCCCACTGTTTCCAGGTTGGCCGCTGCGACCGGCGGAATCAGCCCGCGCGCCGTCGGGCCGACATCGAGCAAATAGTTTCCGCCCTTACTTACAATATCAAAGAGGTTAAATAGTACCGTGCTGGGTGCCTTGTAGTCGCTGTCGTTTTGGTCGAATCCCCAGTTGTGATTCAGCTCGCCCGGCGTTTCCCAATCACCCACCACGTCAGCGTTCGGGATGCCGTTGTCGCCCATGGTCGAGTAATCGCCAGGAACGCCCAATCGGCCATCGATGAGGCAGTCCGGTTGCGCGGTATGCACGACAGCCGCGATTTGCTGGGCACGCTCGGGCGTGATCTGCGCAGGCGTGTCGAAGAAAATTTCGCAGATCGGCCCGTAGTTAGTGAGCAATTCCTTCAACTGCGGCTCAACCTTGGTCTGTAGGTATTGGTCGTAGGTGCCATCCTTGTCCTTGAGCTTATTGTCCTCAAAGTCCCAAGTGTTGCCGAAGCCGCCCGGCTCATGCCAGTCGACCGCCTGGGAGTAATAGAGACCCAACTTGATTCCGTGCCGTGCACACGCATCCGCCAACTCCTTAAGCGGATCGCGATGAAACGGCGTTGCATCGTAAATATTATAAGGCGTGACCTGCGAATGATACATGGCGAAGCCGTCGCCATGTTTTGCCGTGAAGACGAGGTATTTCATTCCAGCTTCCTGCGCCATTGTTACCCACTGCTCGGCGTCGAAATCGACCGGGTTAAATTTCGCGGTCAGCTTTTCGTACTCTTTGACCGGAACCCGGGGTGCATCGGATGCGACTGGATATGGATATGCACGCTGCGGCCTCTCTACGTGTGACACGCAACCAAAATAGCAGCGTCATGAAAGACAACGACTCAGCAAACAAAGGCTAACCATGCTCGGAAAGATTCGAGCTTGGCCATGCAGTCTGGAGCGCATTGCGGGAAGATGAGAAGGAAGATGAGGATGAGAATGTACTCTTGGACTCCTCACTCTCATCCATTGGACACAACGCGTCCTCGTTCATATTGTTTGGCGACGATGAAGGAAAGGACACTTCAGACGAGTCCTCTTTCTCATTGTGTGAAGATGATGATGATGAGGACGACAGGACTGTATCAGAGGTG
>CAVURW010000162.1:0-15704 GCA_963743595.1 uncultured Verrucomicrobiae bacterium | reverse complement strand
AGATATCCGATTTTCTGGCCCTGTTTCATCGTACTCCCCGGTTACAAGCCGGACCAAATCGTGAAGACCTGAGTTAAAGAGAATTAATTTGAATGATCGATTTTCCAGGGCTTCAAACCATTGGTCGAGTGATTGCAGGATAGTGCCTGAATGGCCACCATTTTCCGGTATTCGAAAAACGTTGGCCTTTCCTGCAAGAAACTTCCGAACCCAGGGAGTGTAACCGATCGATATGGAATCACCGATGATGAGCATGTTCGGGAGATTCGGATCAACGTCGACAAAGGCATAGCTGAGAGGGTCTCGAGCCAAAGCGTCCGGTCCCACAATTTTGTTCCATCGTTCCTGTGCTGAGGTATGGGTCATAAGCTATTCAATTTTCACGCGTCTTCACTGATTTTCCACTTCGAGTCTGAACGAACTCCGCTCCAAGATCTGCCATTAGAGGTACGCAATCCACCGAAAGCGATATCCCTCCAAGAATCGGGACAAGCCGAGCCGAATTCCACATCAACCCAAAAATCGTTGACCAGGGCGTCCTGCACCGCTTGGCAATAGAGACCGTTTGACGTAATGAAATAAGGAGCCCACTCCTTGGCGCTTTCGTAAATTTGAATACAATCAGGATCGATGTTTCCAGTGGGAATTCCCAGCGAGAGATCTGTTTCCATGCCCTCTCCATTTCCCATATGAGCATCGGCTAGCCAATACGCAGGAAGCGTCCAGCCAGCGTATTCATTGGTCTCAAACCCGTGGCATATTTTATGGCGCATGGCATACGCGTTAAGAGTGGGCGCAATTGCGCGGCCCAAGGGTAGAAAGGTAAGCGGGTTCAGTTGAACAGGATGCTTTTGGCGTCCCAGCCGAGTAGAAACATCCACGCCTTCTGCCGTGGAATAGATACCGAGCTTTTTATCCAACAAGCGCGTGTAGGCGAGGCCATCGGCAAGAATGGCTCGCCATTGGGCTACTTCTGAACAGTCGAGATTCAGAGACTCGGACATTCTAACTGCGGCAGAAAGCGTGTATTGAGCGCTGAAAAGTGAGCAGAGATAATTCTGATTGGACTCCACATCGAATTCATCTTGTCCAGAGGAAGGCGAGACCCGCAAATCCCATTTTCCATCACGGGCTTGCTTGAGTAACGAGGCGAAAAACCGAGCTGATTCTACAATAACGGGCCAAGCCATTTCCTGAGTCCACGCAGGATCTTTAGCGTGCTGTGCGGTTTCATACGCCATTCTCGCAGGATAAGCGACATTGTGAATTTGATTAGTGTAAAGACCGCTCGGCGGAAAAACGCCCGATTCAAAACTCTCCCCAATCGGGTAACCCCAAGCCCACATCACTCCGTCTGCATTAAAAACGCCACGAGCGTATTCCTTCATTCGAGGGATGGTTTTCTTGTAGAATTCAACCCACGATTTAGCGATGTCTAGATGACCGAGCCGAAGAAGCGCGGGATGAATGTAGGAGAGATCTTGCGGAAAATGATACTGCCAATTATTCCCGCTCCAGCCCATCGGAGGGGCGGGAGAACGGACATCCGGGCCGTAGCTGCATAGAATGTAAAAATGAGACCGGGCCCAGAGCGCTTGCAAGGAGGGATCAGGCAGCTGTATCCAGCTTCTACCCCAACGCATTTCCCAGTTAGCTGCGGCAGTGGCTGACGAAGTCTTCGGGTCGATGTCCCATAGGCGGGACATCAGCTCTTTTGTCCGGCTCACGTTTGCCGCTCCCATTCGAACAATGTGGCTGCCTGAATTCTCCGCAAAATCAAGCCGGATGCCTCGCGGATCGATAACCAGTTGACAGTCTCCGTGCAGATCAACGATTCGAACGCCAATCATGGTGGCAACCGTGCTAGTCGTCGCTCTGAGTAACGCCCCCGAGCGGTTCATCTCAATGACGTTGAGCTCACCCCGAGCTACGCCATCCGCACCAAAATTCCAGCTTTGAGACGGCTGAAACAGCAGCGAAGGGAAGTGGCCTCGTGATCCAAACGTGTACGAGATCTCCATGGTTAAAACATCACGATTTCCGGGGTCGAAATAAGAGGAAAGCGTGTATTCTCCCTCTGCCCAAACGACATGGGTGGTGAGACGACCGTCAAGAAGCGTCAACGTTTGCTTGTAGCCAGTCGGCACTTCGATCGGGGGCTGAGCCCAAGTGATTCGCCCTAAATCAACCCAGAAATCGGTACTATCGGGTTTGCGGTGCCAGTGATCCGCATGCATCCAAACCGTGCGACTTCTGCCCCGATTCCCTTGCTCAAGCTCCGGGGAGTTCATGAGTCCCCAAGAATTCCAGCAGCAGCCCGACCGTCCACTGCCTTGATAGAGGTTAAGCGTTTGAATCTCTGGAGAAATCCATACTGTGCGAATAATATCTCCGGCCCGAATGGCTTGATGTTGCATAAGCGAGAATCAAAGAGCGATTAAGCGAGCGGATCAGCTTTTCGTAAAGATGTCGTTAATTCACGAGTTGAATTGGCTCAAATCCGGTTCATTGAACTACGATTCGGCCATCCATCGTCGCTGAGCTATTCACCTGTTGACGCAGTGCTCGCATGTCACTCGTGGCTCATTCTTCAGAGAGACCGGGTTCGTTTTTCGTTAGCCATTCTTAATGCTTCCACGTCAGCTCAAGCGGCACTTTAAAGCTAATTCTTGTCCTGACGCCCCTTTTAATTCAGAAATCCTCGAAAAGGAATCAGTATGTTATTTGAAAATGGACTCGGTCTTCACATTGGCAATTTATCCCGGCTTTCCCAGGCCAAATCTCGTTCGCTCAGTGCGGAGAATAAAACGGGGGAAAAAGGAAAGGGAGGGATGGCTACCGAGGGTACGGGAGCTGGTGCTGCGGTGGAACTGGGTCAAGGATGGAAGATCTCTCCATCCATCAAGATCGCCTCGGGCGAGACGGTGGAATTAGCCAATATTGTCGGGCCGGGGGCGATCCAACATATCTGGATGACACCCACGGGACCGTGGCGATTTAACATCCTGCGCATTTATTGGGATGATCAGGAACAGCCTTCTGTCGAGTGTCCGGTCGGTGATTTTTTGCGTCCGGTTGGAATGTCTATGCACAAGTCTCTTCGCTGGCGGTTTGTGTCAATCCAGGGAGCGCATTTAATTGCTATTGGGAAATGCCCTTTCGCAAACGGTGTCGAATGACGATAAGCAACATTTCACGAGACACAATGACGCTCTATTACCAGATCAATTACACATTGACGGAGGTGCCTGACTCCTGTGCGTACTTTCACGCCCAATTTCGCCGAACCAATCCCCTACCCTATAAGAGCGTCTACACGATTCTCGACGGGGTGCAGGGGCACGGCCATTTTGTTGGCACTTACATGGCGTGGGGCGTAAATAACGCTGGTTGGTGGGGCGAAGGTGAGATCAAATTCTTTTTGGATGGTGATCGCGATTTCCCCACGATTTGCGGTACAGGCACGGAAGATTATTTCTGCGGCAGCTACAATTTCGATCCGGGTAATCTGGGCGTTGCCGGAATGCGGGAACATTACAAGAGCCACTACAGGGAATTCACGACTCCCTACGCCGGTATGCCGCAGGTGATTCGGCCCGACGGGGTCTACTCAAGCCAGATGCGCTTCGGGCTGTATCGGTGGCATATCGTCGATCCGGTGCGGTTCGAGCAAGAATTACGCGTCACCATTCAGGCTCTGAGCTGGAGGCACGGCGGACTCTATCTCCCGCTTCAAGATGACATCGCCAGCGTGGCTTACTGGTATCAAACCCTGCCAACTGCCCCTTTTCCTGAGCTACCTAATCGAGATTATCTTGAGGTGATTTAATGCGTTCGACTCCAACGCCTTAGCTCGCAGCAATCCACCGCTTTTCCTTGGAAGAATTAACTTGGTATGCGAATAACGAACTCTTGCGAGATGACGGTTCTCGATGAAAGGCAATAAATATTGGCTTCGCACCGGTCTGCGTCTGATTGTCTGAAGCAATGGAACCAAAGAAAACGGCGCTGAATTTCGACAAGATTGCCTCAAGCCCAAAGGTTTCAGCAAATTTCTTCAGAGCAGCTCCCCGAAAAGGAAACTGGCAAATTGCCCGTGCCCTTTCCAATTTAGGGCCAAATACCGCTCCGGGCGGCCCTGCTCTAAGTTGCAACTGCGTCACCGTCCGACATAAACGAGGAGATCCCAAGCCACTGGGCCCGGTGCCAAAAAAAGCACCCAAAACGTGGGAATAATGACGAGAAGTGCGATGAAAAGAATCCCTATGGGCAACAGATATTCCGATAGAATGGGGTCCTCGTTTTCTTGAGCCGCGGAATTGGAAGCAATTGCCGTCCAAGTCAGAATCACAAGGAACAAAAGCCAGCCGAGTACGGAAAACTCGTGAGCAAGGCAGTAGACAACCGAGTTCGTCGGATCGATGTGACATTGAGAGGCGGCCTCGCGATACCACCTCGTCGCCGAGGCACACCCAAGGACTCCATAAATCAAAGCAACCACTTGATACAGGGCGAGTCGGGTAATCACGTTCGCATTTAACGGCTCCATTACCATCAAAGTACGGGTGAATCGGATTCTTACAAGACTCGTCACAAACCTGTTGAGGTCGATTCAACTGAGCGCCAAAGGCGCGATCCGTATAAAAGCCTGGTATGAGGGCGGCTGATAAGCCGTCCGAAGTGCCAAGTACATCACCGCAAGCGTCAGAGTTCCAACGGAACTGTAATCTTCGGCCTCCCGTTCTGATTTTTAATGATGTCTCCACAAGGTCGACATGCAAACATGTTGAGAGTAACAATTTGCACTAAGCGCGGTTCATTCTCATTAATCACGCCGCATTGTGGGGGGTGACCGACAACGCGAATTCAGGGAGTCTTCATTTTTGCAGTGACAACGCCCCCGGACTGTCCTAAGCTCACCCCTCCTGCACTCGTGGCGAAATGGCAGACGCGCACGCTTGAGGTGCGTGTGGGGTAACCCATGGGAGTTCGAGTCTCCCCGAGTGCACAGAACTACCTCACTAGATCATCGGTCAGGGGCGTCACCGGTGCCTTCGTTAATGCCCGCTCTTCCCTTTTTCGCTGTCCAGATGAGCCATTTGTGCGGCGGCGTAACGGGTTCCTTGAATCACTCCGTGAGGGGCGATTTTTTCGATCTCCACCACGTCGTCCGCAGTTAACGGATGCTCGAGTGCACGCAGCACTTCGGCTAACTGCTCGCGTTTACGTGAGCCCAAAACTGGCACGATATCGCTACCTTTCGCGAGTGCCCAGGCAACGGCCAATTGCGTAACCGACATTTTCCGCGCATCCGCCACGACCCGTAACGCCTCCACTAAGGTCAGATTCGCCTCCACATTCCCTTTCTGGAAACGCGGCCCATGGGTACGCCAATCGCCCGGAGCCGCTTGATCTGGCTGCCATTTACCACTGATTAAACCACGCGAGAGCACGCCATATGCCGTGATGGAAACGCCCAGCTCGCGGCAGGTCGGTAAAATATCGTCCTCGATACCCCGCGTGACCAGTGCGTACTCGATTTGCAGGTCACAAATCGGATGCACCGCCATGGCGCGGCGAATCGTCTCTGGGCCGACCTCTGAAAGCGCCACGTAGCGGATGTAACCGGCTTTTACCATCTCCGCAAGGGCACCGATTGTTTCTTCAATAGGCACAGTCGGATCGAGCCGCGCGGGCCGGTAAATATCGATATAGTCGACACCCAGTCGTTGAAGCGAATGCGCCAGAAAATTCTTTGCCGCTTGCGGGCGCGCATCGAACCCGAGCCACGCGCCGGAAGGATCACGCATCGCCCCGAATTTCACGCTCAGCAGGTACTTCTCGCGGGGGACGCCTTTAAGCGCTTCACTCAGTAAAATCTCGTTGTGGCCCATGCCATAGAAATCGCCCGTATCCAGGAGATTGATCCCGGCATCGAGCGCCGCGTGAATCGTCGCAATGCTCTCACTGCGATCCGACGGCCCATACATCCCAGACATTCCCATGCAGCCCAGCCCGATCGCAGAAACCTGCGGCCCCGTTTTTCCTAGTTGAACGCTTTTCATCAGACTGGAAACCTAAGCGATTTCGAGGCATTGACCACTCGATTTTTGACGGAGCTCAAAACTCCCACTTCATCGTCACACCGACTGTGCCGTTGGCTTGGTGATTCAGGACATTACCCATGTGCAGATACGCCAGAGCCACGGTCATGTGTTTATTGACCACGTAAGCGGCATCGAGCGTCCACCAGTCCGTTTCCCGAGTGTAAATGTTCCCGATATTGTTGTAGTCCCGGGGCATCTCACGATATTCCGCAGCGAGCGCGAAGTTATCCGGCAAGAGCACGACCGCATTGCCCTCGAAAACGAAGTTGTAATGGCCCGTGAATCCACCGAATCCATCCCAGACGCTTTCCGTAGCACGTCCACCCAATTCCAGGAGCACGGGGCACGGCAAATCCTTGATCATTTTTGAGGCGTAGAGGGTGAAATCGGTGCCTTCGCTGTGGCGTATTCCCGTCAGTTTATAGAGCGCACCACCCAACTCATTATTCACGTTGCTAATTCCATCGTTAAACTTGAAGTGGACGCCGGCAGTGATCGCGGGCAACCACTTTTGGTTAAACTCGCCCTCCTCCAGAAGTTGGAAGCGTGCATTCAAGTTATGGAGATAGACTTGCTGAGTATTGATGCTCAGCACTTGCGGCAGATTTCCCAGGCTCATCCGTTCCCAGCCGTAGCCCAGCTCAATCCGTTTATAGGGAGATTCCGTGATCGTGAGCGACTCCAGGTCCATGTCGTGACCGAGATAGGCAAACGCTCCGCCGATGGCTGGGCGGCCCAGGATCTCGCCGTTTCGCGGTGGGTTGACGATATACGCGGAGAGCGTGGTTAGAATACCGCCGCTACCGCCCAATTGATGAAGCGGAAGTGGCAAGCCCTTGTCATCCGCAGGTGGGGCCGGCGCGGGCGCTGGCACGATAGCTTTGGGATCAATTTTCGAGGCAGCGTTCGTCTGTACACCGGGCGTGTTCTGGCAGAACACGGGAGTGAACGGAGAAACGACGAGTAATAAAACGATGAGGGTTATTAGGGGCGTTTTCATTCGCCCAAAGATACTCATTTTGAAATTCGGTTGCCCCGCGTGTGTTGCTAAATGGTGGTCAATAATTGCGAAAGCAGCATTATTTTGGCTTTTCTGCGTCGTCCGGTCCTTATAACGAGCCAGACGAGCGCTACTTCGGAATGGGAACGAGTTGGGTATTTGAAGCAGTGGCTCAGAGCAAATTCAGGTTGAGGAAGCGCTGCGTCGCCCACATTTACCGCCGCAACGTCTGCTCAACAATCGCCAGCGCCTCAACAATCTCTTCCCTGGAGACATTCAGTGGCGGCAAAAAGCGCACCGCATGATTCGCTGCCGGGATCAAAATCAGCCCCGCTTCGGTCAACTTGACCACCACGGCTGCTGGGTCGCCCTCGACAATCATCCCCACCATTCCGCCGAAACCGCGCACTTCCGTAATCAGATGTTTGCCGCCAGCGATCAGCTTTTCCAGCCCGGCACGTAGTTGTTCGCCGCGCGCCCAAATATTCGCGTCGAGCTTCTCGTTTTTGATCACGTCCAGAACAGTCAGCGCCACCGCGCATGCCAGAGGCGAGCCGCCGTATGTCGTCCCGTGACTGCCCAGGCCCAGTACATCCTGAAACGGCTCGCGAATCCACACGCAGCCGAGCGGAAACCCGCCCCCCATTGATTTCGCCATGGAAATACCGTCGAAATGGAAACTCTCGCGGCCCGGTGTGTCCCATAAAATCCGCTCGTAACTCTGCCACGTGCCGGTGCGAAAACAGCCGCACTGAACCGCATCCATCATCAGCAGTAGGTGATGCTTGTTCGCCAGCTCGCGCAAGCCCAATAGATACTCAGGAGTCGCCGGGAAAATACCCCCCTCGCCCTGCACCCCTTCGATCAAAATCGCCACGGTCTTTGGCGTGATCGCCGCTTCGGTGGCCTGTAAATCGTTAAACGGCACGTGAACAAATCCGGGCACGTACGGCGCGAAACCGGCCTTCGTCTTCTCCTGCCCCGTGGCGGAAAGCCCGGCCATGGTCCGGCCGTGAAACGAGTTAATCGTCGTGATGATCTCGTAACGACCACTCTCTTGCCCCCACTTGCGCGATAGCTTAATGAGCGCCTCGTTTGCCTCCGCGCCGCTATTGCAATTGAACACCTTTCCCGGCCCGGTGAGTTCCACCACGCGCTCCGCCAATTTCCCCTGGTCCTCGTGATAAAAGTAATTCGAGCAATGAATGAGATTGGCCGATTGGCAGGTCAGGGTCGCTTGAATCGCCGGATGCGCATGGCCCAGGCTATTCACCGCCACGCCGCCGCCCAGATCCAGGTAACGCTTGCCGGAATCATCCCACAAATAACTGCCCGCACCGCGCACTACCGTCAGCGACCGCTTGGCCGTAGGCACGACAAATTTCGCGAAACGCTCGGCCGATTTCGTATCCGTTTTCAAATCCACATCCATCCCTAACTATCCCAATCTTCCGCTCGGTTGCAACTCTCATCATCTGAGTGCCCGGACGTGGGCGCCGTCACCCCGATCCAATTTGAAAATTGAACCCTATTCTAAAATCCGCATGATTCCCCCATGTTCCACCTACTCAGCATCGTACTGATCGCCCTGCTCGCGCGATCCTGGCGGCGCAATCGGTGGTGGTTCGCCGTTCGCAAATTCAAATCAACCCCGGTTCTGAATGGGGACGGTTGCATTCTTTTCACCGGAAGCTCGAGTATCCGTTTTTGGGCCAGCCTCCAACAGGACATGGCACCGATGGTGGCCGTAAACCGCGGGTTCGGCGGCTCGACCATCGCTGATTTGGTGCGTTACTCGGACTACATTTTTTACGGCCTCCGCCCGAAAGCGGTCGTGGTCTATTCCGGCGAAAACGATCTCGCTTGGAGCAATCGAAAGAACCCGCAAAAGGTGCTGCAAGATCTCCAAGATTTTGTCCAACTGGTGCAAACCCGATACGGAAATCCGCCGATCTTTTTGATTTCACAAAAGCTGCCGCCGTTTCACCGGGCACGTTGGGATCGGTTGCGCCAGGCGAACGATTTGATTCGTCAATTTGCACAAGGACGGTCCGGCGTCACCTTTATCGACATCACCAGCGCGATGTTTAATCCGAACGGAGAGCCAAGAAGCGAGCTCTACGGGCCAGATCACATTCATATGTCGCCGCAGGGCTACGCTGTCTGGACGTCTATCATTAAGCCGATGGTACAGATAGCCCTCTAGCTCCAGGCCCGCCAGCGTGATGCTGAACCCTGTACTTGACTTTACGCCAGCTCGGCATTGAACCCGGAGCTGCCTTCTGGCTCTAGGCCCGCCAGCGTGACGCTGGACCCTGTACTTGACTTTACGCCAGCTCGGCATTGAACCCGGAGCTGCCTTCTGGCTCTAGGCCCGCCAGCGTGACGCTGGACCCTGTACTTGACTTTACGCCAGCTCGGCATTGAACCCGGAGCTGCCTTCTGGCTCTAGGCCCGTAGGGCCGGCTATGACTTAGCCCAGCGGTAACGAGCGTAGCGAGGCAACCCTGGGTACACCCCAAGTGACTGCGGGCTGTAGGCCCGCGACTCGACGAATGGCCGACAGACCAGGATCGGGACTTCAATCATTAAGCCGATGATGCTGCAGTTGTAGTCAAGACCGCATAGGTGTAGAACGGCACTATGGATCTGGACGACGTTTTGCGTTTTGGAAGCAGCGACCCCGAGCCAATCGAGTTTGTCACGGCAATCGAAGTGCACTGTGGGGTGACGCTCCCCGAGTTTTTAAAGGACCTCTACGCTATTGGCGATCAGGCTCATGCAGGTCCGATCAAGACCATTTCCGATCCAAAATTGCATTTCGACTTTCACGCCGTTCGTAAAACTGCTTTTGAATATTATGGAACGAGTGTCATCGAGGCTTACGATTTTCTAGTGAAGTTGCATCCCAGTTTTAAACTGGTCGTTCCAATCGGGGGAATTGGGAATGGAGACGAAGTCTGTCTCGATTATCGGGGAAAATCGATCCCGAGCGTCGTTCTTTACAATCACGAAATTGCACATGACAACCCGGAGCCTTTTGAACCTCTGGCCGAATCCTTTGAAAGGTTATTCGGTATTGGTGAGTAGTGCTAACAGCTGTCGGCTAATTGTATGTCCGAAAAGCGCTCATCGGACTTCAACTTTTCCATTTCATAACTCACAAACGATGTGAATTTTTCGGATCGCGCTTTTGTGAAACGCTGCCGGAACCTTGAAGCAATCGTCGATCTGCCCTCAACACAAGGAATGACCAACGCCCCGAAGACAACGGCTTGGCTCCGTTTCTCACGTGAAACCGAGAAAAGCTTCCGGCCCGCTTCGGATAGCGTGCGACTCTCTCAGCACCAGCAAACGCCAGTTGCGCCCGGTCGAAAAAATCTGGCTTCCAGCCGTTGATTCCCGCTGGTGCAGTGTCTCTAAAAAGGTCGCCTTGTGCCAATCGGCTCTTATGGGGCCGGATACTTTTTCATGATCATATCCGCAGCCATTTTGGCGCTGAGCAGAACGAGAGGAATGCCACCGCCCGGATGCGTGGTGCCGCCCACGAAATAGACGTTTGGCAAGGATTTATCGTGAATCGGCGGACGGAACAGCGCCGTCTGCATGCTGTGGCTGGCCCATCCGTAGAGCGAGCCATGGTAGGCGAGATCGCGATTGGCGAAGTCGGTTGGCGTAAAGGCTCGTTCGACAACGATTCGATGCGAAAGATCGTCCAGACCCAACGCCTCCAGCCGCTCCACGATGACATTTCGAAAAGCCTGGGTCTCCTCTACGGTCCACGGCTGGGAAGGATCGCGAGCAGGGACGTTCGCCAGAATGAAATAGTTGTCGTGATCCGTCGGCGCGTGGGAGGGATCGAGTTGCGAGGTGATGGAGAGGTAGAGGGTCGGTTCACTGGGAGTGGCCCGCTCAGAATGCAGCTGCGCGAACTCGCGGGGGTAATGATTCGAAAAAAAGATGTTATGCAGGGAGAGACGCGGATCCTTCCCGCGCACGCCGAGAAAGAGGACGAAGCCGGAAGTAGAAAGCGGTTGTTTGAGGAGTTGCTTCCGCTGCGGCGGCGTGGTGAGACCGGCGAGAAAACCGACGCTGGAACCCAACACACATCCGTTCGAGACCAGGATGTCAAACTTCTGAGTCAGGCCATCGGAAGTGGTCGCTTTCATGCCATCCCAATCGGAGACTTTCGTGTTAAATCGAAATCGCACGCCCAACTCAAATGCGCGTTTGGATAGCGCCGTGGAAATCTGCGGCAAACCGCCCTTCACGTACCACCCGCCAAACTCCGCTTCGATGAAGGGAATTAGGTTGAAGGTTGCCGGAGCGGCGTAGGGGGAGGAACCGTTGTAGGTGGCGAATCGGAAAAAGATTTGCTGCAAAAGCGGGTCGCGAATGCGTTTCTTGATCTCCGCAGCCATGCTGGTTCGTGCGGCGATTTTCGGGAAGTGCTTTAATTTATGCCAATTCTTCGGCGAAAATGCTTTCCAGAATTGATTCGGTGGGTAGCGCAGGTAAGCCTCACCGGAGAGCGCGTAGATGCCGCGCGCGTATTTCAGAAACTCCGCCACTTCCTTACGCTTCCAGAACTCGGCGTCCTCATGGATGATCGTGCCGGTGCCCCAGACATATTGACAGAGCGAATCGAGCCGAACTAACTCCAGGTAATCTTCCAGCTTCGCACCAGAATCAATGAAAAGCTCCTTAAGCACGTCAGGCATCGTCAGTAGAGACGGGCCTGTTCCCCAGGTAAACCCATCCAGGATCAGCGCTTTCAGCTTGCCCCCTGGCGTTTCGTTCTTTTCCCAAACTTCCACGGAGTGACCAGCCTTGGCGAGTCGTATGGCCACTGCTAAACCGGCCAGACCTGCACCGACGACGAGAATTTTCTTTTGCATGTGGGTAGCGCACCAGAAAGCCATCGCAATCCGGGAGCGCGGATCTTACAACTCCCCTGAACCGAAAACAAGGATGCGAAGTCGCGAGCTGCGCTAACGCGGTTTCTGACTGTGCATGAGTCCATCTTTTGTTATTTGTATCACAATGAAACGCATCTCTGCATGGGTCGCTGTGGTTCTGCTGAGCAGTTGCAACTCCGCTCCGATCACCAGTTCCACAAGTTCCGACTCGACACCGCAGCCGCAACAGCAGTCTCCCGGCAGCAGCAGCGTTTCCGATGTGCTCGACCCCATTCCGTCCACCAATTCAACACAGACTCCCTCCACTCAGAACCTGCCGATGGGCATTCCCTCCGACAAAAAGGGTTTCGTGAAGAGCCCTTATGCGCCTCAGGAAGGTGACGTGGATGTGACCGGTTTTCCCTCTGGAACGATCGTTCGGTGCCCGTACACGAATAAGCTTTTTATTGTGCCTTAACAAATCGGCATGAGCGACGAGAACAAATTACTCTACGGGCTCGGGAAACAGACAAGTGTCGCCGCCGTTTGCAAGAGTTGCGGCGCAATATCGGAGATTCCTAGATCTTCCCACGATTCAGATTGGCATGGAATCATCGAGCTCTTGCATGCATTGAGTCGCTCAGGTCATGTACTAGCTCCGGTGTCACTGAAGCCCGTCGAAAAGAAAGCGGAAGTCTCGGCGGCGCTGAATGTGAAAGCAGAGCTGAAAACGCTCTTAACTCCGAGAGCGGTTGCTGGAGCTCTAGATTTATCGACACCTGAGGCAACTCTGAAGTCTCTGGGCGTTCATTGTGATTTGTGCGGTTCGTCTCGCCTCGGGCTGGCTCGCGACCCAATTCGCGATCAAATAATGCTAAAGGAAATCTGTGCGACGGTGCATCGGCTGATCATCCACTTGGATTACAATCCCGACCAATTTGGCGAGCTTTCTATGCTCAACGAAGCACATTTACGGCGTCTCTTGAAGCAGTCGCATTCGGGCTGGGTAGAATCGAGGTCGATGAAGCTTGCCGGTAGTCGGGAAGTTGAATGTTTTGGCGAGACTGCCGATTTAATGCTTCGTAGCCTAGCCCCTACGCTTAAGCACCTGTTCACCGTTGGTCAGACGGGCTACGTGGTGCTGCGCCATGGGCAGGAAGGTTCCCCGGAGGAGAAGATCGATTTTGCGAAGCTCTAGTCGGTACGGAATTTTGACCGGGCGACAGAGTCCGCTCGTTTAACCATCGTGGGAATTCGTTCGCCCGGCATGCCTTGAACGAGTTTGGCAGCTTCCTCCGAGTCGATGCCCGCCGAGGTGATGAAAAGCGGTCGTTTGCTTTTGCCTCGTAAGATCTCGACGCCAAAATTGGAGAACTTTGTCTTCGCAATTCCGATGACAACGTACTTTTTTTCAGTGGCCTCGTAGAGGTGGGCACCCAGACCGGGGCGACCTTGCCCGTCTAGCCACACATAACCATCGATAACGATTGTTTGCAGGGTCGGAAGCATTTCGAGCAACTTTAAGAGTGGAAGAAGTTCCCTCTTATAAAACTCGCCTGATTTGTAGGGGGCGACCTTCAAAACAAACAGGGCTTGTTCCTGTTTAGGCTCGGAGGCCATCCAGTCTTCAATAACAATGGCGGCCGCGACGGCGGAATCGTTTTCCCGGTAGTCGACGTCAAGGATGGCGATCAAAGGGATCGGTTGCATATCTTTTTTCATGGCTCGACTGACTTGTCTAATCGCTCGGATAAAACGTCCATGAATGCCCACAATTCGGGCACAGAATATTCCACGTCGCGCGGACACGTGGCCGAAGTCCCCGGTTTTTCGCGCGAAACTCCGTGAATTCCTTGAACCAATCGGATTCCGCTTTCTTTACCGCATCCATTCCCGGTGGCTTACTGCATTTCGGGCAAGGCCCCTCCGCCAATTTACGCCGCTTCGCCATCAACTCCCGTTCAGCAAACGCAGCGGGTATTAAAACCCAAAACGGCAGGCTGAGGCAGATCAGTCCGAAAATCGAAAAGAGCGGCATAGTTCTATGCTGAGAAGCTAACCTGCAAACGAGAAGTAATCAAGACGACCCTCTCTTCATGTTTCCGCTAAAATTGATTCGCAAAGTCCTCGCGTGCCGCTAAGCCTGATCGTTGATGATCGAGTATGGGCGTGAGTTGTCCTCGTTGCAGGTTCTATGGCGGCTGTTGAAGCTCTGCTTTCGGCGCAGGCGCGACTGTACGCTTGCCTTGGGCAGCCAAATTCTTGCGCTTGTTTTAGGCATGGTTGGGCTCGGATTAACGGGGTTGGGAATCGATTTTTTAAGGGCTCAAGCTGACCCATCGGCGCATGTGCCGTGGCCGTTTGGACTTCAGCCGCCGGCCAGTTGGACGCCCATGGAAATCTTAATCGCGATTTCCGCAGGCATCTTATTTTCGGCCGTGGTGCGGGGTTGGGTCACGTGGATGGGTGGCGTCATCTTGGCTTATCTCGTTCACAAACACGTGGTCGCCCGACTGCAGCGCGCGGTGTTCGCGAAGCTCCAACAAATGAGCTTTCGCTTTTACGATCAAGAGAGTCGCGGCGCGATCATCAATCGAGCCACCGGCGACATCCAAGCCGTGCGTAATTTCTTGGACACGTCCCTGCTGCAATGCGTGGTCACCGTTCTTTCGTTGATGGTCTATTCCACCTACATGTTTAGCATTCACGCCGGGTTAGCAATGGCGTGTCTCGCCACTTCTCCACTCATGTGGTTTCTCTGCTTTTTGTTCTCGCGCACCGTTCATCCGGAGTACATGCGAAATCGCAAAATATTCGACAAAATGATCCGCATCTTTACTGAGAGCATCGAGGGCATTGGTGTCGTAAAAGGATTCGCGCGTGAACAAGAATCAGCCGCGCTGTTCAAAGCCGAGAACGCCGCCGTGCGTAATCAACAGCGCAAGATCTTTTGGTTCCTGAGCCTGTTCGCACCGACGATCGATTTTCTGAGTCAAATGAGCCTGGTGGTTCTGCTGATTTATGGCGGCAGTTTGGTCATCCAAGGGAAGCTCTCGATCGGCATGGGGCTCGTGGTGTTTTCCGGTTTGCTCCAGCAATTCTCGAATCAATTGTGGCAATTGGCCATGCTCATTAACGCGCTTCAAGAGAGCCTAGCCAGTGCCGGGCGCGTGTTCAGTTTGCTCGATGCTAAAGTCGATCTCAACCCGCCGAGTGAACCGGTGCCGTTACCGGATGCGGAGGGCTCCGTGGTATTCGACAACGTGAGCTTCGGGTACACAGATCGACGGATGGTTTTAGAGAACATCAGCTTTCGCGTGGCACCGGGTGAATTCGTGGCAATCGTCGGTGAAACCGGCTCGGGGAAAAGTGCGCTGTTGAATTTGATTCCGCGCTTTTATGATCCCGCCGAGGGTCGCGTATTGATCGATGGGCACGACGTGCGAACGCTCGATTTGCAAGGGCTGCGTAAGCGCGTCGGATTCGTTTTCCAGGAGAGCTTTTTGTTTAGCGATTCCGTTGCCGCGAACATCGCGTTTGGTGATCCCGATGTGCCATTCGAGAGAATTGTGGCGGCAGCGAAAATCGCGCAAGCCCACGATTTCATTCTGGCGTTGCCCCAGGGTTACAACACGATTCTTGGTGAAAGTGGTGTCGATCTTTCCGGCGGTCAACGGCAGCGACTTAGCGATAGACGAC
>CAVURW010000161.1:0-9077 GCA_963743595.1 uncultured Verrucomicrobiae bacterium | reverse complement strand
ATTGACCGTTCCTAGCGTCGTAAAGTTTACGCTCGGGTCGAGATGATTCGCCGCCTGGAAAGTCATCCGGGACCGACGGGCTACCTTATACGTGTACGAGTCGACCCATTTTTGGCCATCTTTTACCTCCACTTGGTAGAGGTCGGACTTGTAAGCGTTGTCTCCTGGCCCAGGATAAACCTCAACTTGGCAATACCCTCGGTTTATATGTACAAAGATCAACACGAGAGCCCATCCACGGAGAAATGCTTTTTTTAAAATGGAGTTGAGTCGCACATCGGTTATGGTCTCCAAATACTGAAATCAGTACAAGTGTTTGACGTAACTAAAGTGAACCGCCATTCTCGGTAGTGGAACATTAACGCTTCGAATATTCATGGAGAAGCGTGGCCAATGAATCGTATGTTCGAACAGAATCGGTTTATTTCAATAAACTTAGTGTGGTTTTCGTCAGTCAACGGCGTTCCATTTAATATTACATTCTCGAATAGATAGTCATGATGTCCGTTCATCTCGTCAAGACCAAGAATTGTACTCTTCGGCAGATTAACTCCCTGAGCAGTGATGACCTAATCACTTCATCACTCGTTCCCACAAATGGAACTATATTTTAAAATTGCGCTTATTCTCAGGACGCAAAACCATCGTGAAAGTTTGAACAACGATCCATACGCCAATCGACGTTATGGCCATCCATTCCCAGAACGGCAAACTCCACAGGGCCGGACGATGAGCCAGTAGGGAAAGGATCTTTCCAAGATGATGAGGAAGGCGCGTGGTCTCTCCGATAAAACAGATGAAACAGAGCACGCTGACTAGTCCTGGAAAAGCGAGCCATCGCCCCACTGGGCCGACGGGAAAAAGCAGAATATAGAGGGAATGCAACGCGATCATTGCCAGCGCGGAATAAAAGAAAGTCCCCGCAACGGCTAAATGAGCGGGCAACTGGTTCATTGGGTATACCCCCACCAACATCCCCGCCGTACACGTGATTGCGGCGAGCACGCCGAAACTCCACCGAAAGGCGATCTCCTGAATTTGGGAGGTCAAAGCCGCCCCAAAGAAGAGAAGCGAAATATTGGCAATAACCAGGCTGTCGTTGAAGAGCCATGCCCATCGGGAGACCCCGACCTGCCCCAACTCCGATACGAAGTGATTCAACGGCGAGTACGCTTCTCCTGAACGACCGGAGTAGCCCATTGCCGGAACGACCGTGCCCGCAATGAGGCCGACCAGGGCGCACAAAACGGCTTGTTTCAATTCGGCGAGATCCCTGTTTCGCGTCCCCATGTTTAATATTTACCACTGGCTCAAAGTGGAAGCAACAAACACCGCAGTTGCAGTATTTGAAACTCATGCTTTTTATTCAATCGCGGCCAAGAGCCGAAGTCTGGGCTATTGACCCGGCAATATCGTCCAAGTCTCCCCATCTTTTGAAGTGAGAAGCCCCAGAGTAGTGCGTTTTCCTGTATCCTCTCCCATCAAGATCATGAAGTAACTGTCCCCTTCGATCCACACGTAGGGTGCTCCATATCGATTCGCCATCCATTTCTGTATAGGAATGTGGATAGGTCCGGTCTTCTCCCAATGGATAAGGTCCATGGAAATGGCACGGGCGATATGTTGATGAACTAATCCTTCACTGTAGATCATCGTCCAATAACTTCCCGTGCGAAACACGGTCAGGTTTTCGGCACCATCTGGAGCTTGATCTGTTACTCCGATGAGCGGCTGGTCTGGGGTTAAAATCGTCCATTTTTCCAGATTTGGATCTTCAGTAATGGCGTGGCCGATGAGGTTGGCATGAATCATTTTTCCATTTAAATCAGGACTGGCGACGTGAGCAGAACCGACAAAAAAGCAGTGCAGCGTTTTTCCTACAACGACAAAGGTTGGGTCAATGACTCGCTTTTCGGAATTCCACGGGAGATTTAGCGCATCGGTTAAAAACGCCTTGGGTTTGGACCATTTTTGAAGGTCGTGAGACTCACTAAAACAGAGTTCTACTGGGTTGGTCGGGTAAAATTGATAGGGGAGCACGTAACGTCCACCCCACATAACGCAGTCACCAGGCGAAGCGCATGAGGGGGGTGAAATATCGTGATTATTATTGAAATGGAGGAAATCAGGTGTTTCCGCGCAAGCTATCGTCCAAACTTTCCCTGAATTCCATGGTCCAGCCCTAAATCTGGAGTAAAAGAGCAGATAGCCGTCCTTTGTTTTGAAGACAGAAGGATCTCGTAAATTATCGCTAGTGGCCCAAACAGGATTTCTTAGCGAGCTGAGGTCCAAGCTCAAAGCCGGGTTCACGGTCAGTGCAAAAAGCAAAAACAGGAGTTTTGCTATAGAAACATTCTTTGGTTTCATAGTCGCGTGGAGAGTATCTTGCCTCGTTACCCTGCCTTAAACAGCACTAGCGCATCCCGCTCTCCCAAGCTCAGCTTCAACGTGTCTCCCGGATTCATTAGCTTTGAAAATAGCTGGGCTGGAGTCAAGATCAGGTCGTCTTCGCGCCATTGAAACGGGTCCGTTTTGACCTCCGAAAAGCCGACATTGGTGAGGAAAGCAGGATCAGAATCGCGTTTGGTGCAGATCACATAAACGGTGCAGCGCTTGGCAATAGTACAGCTGACATCGGTGGCCTCGCCGGTCTTGGTCACTCGATGAAGTGCCAGCCAGGAGGCTCCCTGAACCTGATTTGGCAGCGTATCCAAAGAGTTATCGGCGGTGGAATCAAAATCATAGTAGATCGGCCATTGTTCGTGAACGGGCATATCCATGCAGTACGCAGGGTTCGTAGGATTGGAGCTCGTAAGATCCGTAATCAGCGCTAGGGGATCTGGCGCAGCGGGCGCACCATTGGCCCCATAGAAATAGATCGTGGCTGTATCGGTTGTGCCCACATCATCTTTCGCCAAAACAGTATTCCAGCCTGTGCGTAGCGGAACGGGCCAGTAAAACACGTTATCGATCTCACTGGTCGCTGTTTTGTTTTGAGAATACTGCCCGTTTTGAAGGGTGGAGATCGTTTGGCCATTGAGGATCAGCGTCACGGCCTTCGCGTTACCGTAAACTTTGATGCCGTTGTTCACATCGCCTTGACGCAGAAAATAGCATTTGGAGGTGATGTGAAGGGTCGGCAACTCCGGTCGCAAAAAGCTGCGGTAGAGGTAATAAACGTCCTTTCGCAAGCCACCGAACGTCACCAGCCCCTTGCTGTTGATGCCGTGTTTGAAAGGTGCCTCACCGCTTTTGTACTTGGTATCATTGAATTCGCGAAGAACCCACCAGGTGAAAATACCGAGCTTGCCGTCATTGTGCCGGAATGCCTCCTCCAACAATGTCTCTCCCACCAGCTGCTGATACTCTTCCGGTTCGTACGAATTCGTTTTGTGAGTGGCTGTGGCATAGTCGGTGTGAGAGGTTACAACACCCCCGGCTCCGACTTCTGAGATAATGCCGTGGGGATGGAAGTTCCAGCGATCTCCGCCGTACCAACCGGGGTAGGTGTTGGCCCCCCGATAATCACAGAGCGCGCACTTCATATTCGCGACCATCACCGGCCGGGTGGAATCGAGAGCACGAACTACGGGCACTTCGTGATCTGCGGTGTCCTCGGAAGCTTCGTTGCCCACGGACCACATGGCAATGGAGGGATGATTGTAGTTTTGCTCCACCAATTCAGTCGTGATCTGATCTGCCGTCGGCGTGGGCTTTTCATTGTTGGAATGGCCATTCTCTGCCCAACAGAAAATGCCTCGCTCATCGCATAAATCGTATTCGATCTGTGCATGCGGATAATGGGGAAGGCGAACAAAAGTCGCTCCCAGATCGACCAATTCATCCGAGAGTTTAACGAAATCTTCCGGCTCAAGTGCGGAGCTTTTCTTTTCATCTTCCTGATGCATGTCGGCCCCGTAAAGAACGCAGGGCTGTCCATTCAACTGCAGGGTTCCCTGTTTAAAATCCCAAACCATGGAGCGAAACCCAGTCGGCTGTGTGATCGAATCAGCAAGCCGTCCATTCTCGGTGACATCCACCCGAACGTGGTAAAGCTCAGGCTTTCTGGGCTCCCACAGGAGCGGGCGTTGAACAGTTCCATTCACAGTGAGCGGGGTGCTCTGATTTGGAGAAACAGAGGCCTGACCGGACCAAGTCTGCACAAGTCGGTTTTGCGGATCAAACAGGCTCACGGATACGCTGGCGTTTTTATTGGCAGAAGAAGTGTTTTTCAGCAGCACCCTGACGCTGAGCTTGGCCGATTGAGCGGAGACTTCAGTCGGTGTGATGAAAACGCCCGGTGAGGCATAGTAGGTGGGATCAATTTGCAGGTCGTTGGTTGCCAGCAGCCAAACGTGGCGATAAAGGCCGCCCCAAACGGTGTAGAGTCGACTGCCGTTGGGAAGACAATCGGTGATGCTCTGGCCCCGGTTATCCACCTGCACGGCCAGCTCGTTTTCTCCGGGATGAATCGTCGCCGTGGCATCGAAAATGAACCGCGTGTAGGCACCTCGGTGTTGGCCTAGATGCTGGCCATTCAAATAAACATCAGCGATCGACGCGGCTCCTTCGAACATGAGGTACAGGTGCTTGTGCAGCTCGGCCTCGGGTACGCTGAACTTTCTACGGTACCAGCCCTGTTCAATAGTTATATCGTGCCGCGTCTGGAAATCGTGGGGTACGGTTACATCGGTCCACGGTCCTGACTCAAAAGGTGCGGAAGAGATCTCGGGGAGGGTATCGGTTTTTCCCGCTCCATGGAATTGCCATCCTGCTCCCGAGAGAGGAACTATATCTCTAGGCGAGGCAACTTGCTGGGCAAACGTCGCCGGCGAGAAGGCGATCAGAGAAATGGCGAGGACGGAAAAAAGGAGTCTCTTCCCCGGAAGGTGGGGAGCTCCCGAGATATGGGATGGCGAGTTTATCAAGTGAGCGTAACCCGTTCTTTGAGCCATCTGATATGGTAAAAATGCGAAGGACCTTAGTAGAATTGCGAAAGTATTCACGGCAACGAGCGGCGATACATTGACGGGAGTGACTAAGTGCTCAATCGTAACAACATGAGTGAGACCGATTTCAAGACCAAACTCTTGGACGATCCAGACCTGCTTGGTTCAAAGCTTTTGCTCGGCGACCTACAGGTCTTGTCTTCATCTTCCAAGCTTGCCAAACGAATCGCCGTTATCGGGATGACTCTTCTGGATCGGGCACCAAATCCACTCATGAAAGCCCTGGCACAGGTCATGGAATCCAAGCACGACTGGAAGATCGTATTCATGAGCGAGGCCTACATTGATGCCTTTCGCTTGCCGGAGAAGATGGAGTGCGATGGCATCTTGGCACGGGTTGTGTCAAAGGAGATTGCGGCGATTGCACGGAGACTTTCGTGTCCCATCGTCAACTTCTCCAGCCTTTTGGAAAATTCGGGCGTATCCACGGTCCGCCGAGACGATAAGGGCATGGGAACAATATGTGCCGAGCACTTGCTGGAAAAAGGTTTCACAAGGTTTGGCGTCATTGAAATGCCGTACCGTGATTGGTGTTATTCCCGGACGCGGGCGGGTTTCTTGGAAGGCATAAGTGCCGAATCGCCCGGTAGCTTCATCAGCCACTTCCCGCTGGATGAAATTCCTCCGGGCCACGATTCCCTCAAGCGATTCAAAGTGTGGGTACAGTCGTTGGAAAAGCCGTTTGCTCTGTTTATATGTGATGATCGACCTGCTCAAAGTCTCATGAATGCATGCGGTGAGCTTGGCTTAAGAATACCGCAGGATGTGGCTGTGATCAGTGGCTGTGCTCATCCCGAGATCGTTTGCTCGTGCAAACCGTCTCTCACCCATCCGAGAGAGGATGCTGAATGGCTCATGTCACCTGCATGCGAGTTGCTCTCCAAGCTCATGGAGAATCGTAAAATAGAAACGACGGTCATTGAAATTCCCAATCCCGGTTTGGTTCTTGGAGATTCCACCAATACGATAGCTCTGGACGATCCCCTGGTCGCTGAGGCGGTTGATTTCATCCACGAGAATGTCCACAAGGGAATTAACGTCGCAGACATCGTTTCTCACCTGAAATGCTCTCGAAGGCATCTGGAAATGAAATTTATAAATCGGATGAAAACGACCCCACGGGCCTATCTCACGGAACGGCGTATCGTTTTGGCCAAGACATTACTGACTGCGCCAGCCAAGCAGACTCTTCCGAAAATCTCCCGAACCTGCGGCTTCAGCAACTGGAAGGTCCTCTCTCGAGTCTTTAAAGCGGAGACAGGTCAATCCCCGGCGGAATGGAGAAAGCTCCACTTAATTTCGTGCTCGCAATAGCACGTATCGCTCGTGCTCTTGCGTAAAATGAACCCTTTTTGCGCTTATTAGCACCTGTTTTTCCAGGTAGACCTCGTCTACGATGAGATGAGCACAAAATTCGCTGAGCAACTAGAAGCTAATTCTTCAACAATTAAGATCTAGCTAATGGGTGGAGCGAAAAAACCGATCTAACAAGAGGCTTTACCAACTAAGTCTATGCGTCGTCCCATCCCAATATCTATTTTATTTGCGCTTTTCGGGTTCTTCCTCTTGACGAGTGTCCGTGCGCAAAATGTTCCCGACAACGTTACTGGCACCGCAGCCAATACCGCGCTGGATAGTTCAGCAAACTACAGCAGCGGGCTGCCTGGGACGAGTAACGACGTAATTTTCACGAGCGGAACAGTTTATGTTGGATCATTTACCCTCAATAGTTCCCCCATCAGCATCGGAACATTGAATGATCTGAACACGGCCGCGTTAACGATCAATGCCTCTCAAGCCATAACACTCAATGGTGGCACCGATGCCGCTGCTGCTCCGGGGACCCTCTACAATTATAGTAATCCCTTTAATGCAACGAGTTCCTCCGACCTCATTTACGTGGCACCGGCGGGTTCGCTTACGATTGGAGGTGCGGGCGGGATTGTTCTCAACTCTAACGGCAATTTTGATGTCGCTGCCACGACGACGGGTGGCGGTACGGGAGCTGGCACCAAGAACCCCGGCTTGCTCACGATCAACTCGGTAATCTCAGATGCGTTGAGCACCACGTTTGGTTTAACGAAGACCGGCGAGGGCACCCTAACCTTAACGGCTGCGAATACATATACTGGGTCCACTACCGTGGCGCAGGGCAACCTGACGCTGAATTTCACGGCTTCCGGGGCTCCCGCGTCGAATATTGTAAACAGCAGCAGCTCTCTGGTCTTGGGTGGGTACAACATTACGGGCGGAGGAAATCTGACCGGGGGGACTGATTCCTCGACAGGAACGCTTCCAACCTTACTCGCATTAGGGGTGGTTAATACGGCAACCTCCCAAACCTTTAATGGCTTGACGCTAAACTCCGGCGCAAATGAGATCATCGCCCATGGCAATGGGACGGGTAGCATGACCCTCAGTTTAGGGGCTATCACGGTGAATAATGGAGGTTCCGTGAACTTTAGTAATACCGGTACGGGGAGCTCCGGTGTTGGTATATTCACTACTTCCACAGCGAATGATGCCAGCGGAATCCTTGGCGGGTTTGCAGTGATCAATGCAACTTCAGCAAATCAGACAAGCTTTACTGTGCCCACCGATTGGGCCGCCAACAATGGCTCAGGCCAAATCGTTGCCTACACCGGATATACATCTCTAACTAGCGGGTCAACAATTGCCAGCTCAACAACGGCGAACTACCAAGTCACTTCCACGTCTGCATTTACTTTGTCAACCGCGGCTGGAACGACTGACATCAACACATTTTCGGTCAATTCCGCCAGTACCAGTTCGACAACAGTTACGGTGGGGGGAACGTTGCGATTTGGAGCAGATGGAGGCGTGTTGGACGCGGAAACCGCAGCTTCGACAAACTATTTGGACTTTACCGGAGGCACAGTTACAGCAGGTGGCTCCACCAACAATCCCGGTGTAATTAACATCCAGGCGGACCAAGTTGTGAGATTCGACGATAACATCGTCGATAACGGCAGCGGAGCGGTATCGATCGTGGTCAATGGTTACGCCGCCCAGACCAACGGCGCAGATAACAATGTTACTCTTTATCTGACCGGCAACAATACCTACAGTGGTGGAACAATCATTAACAGCGGACGGGCAGAGGCAACAAACGGCAGCGGTTTTGGAACTGGACCCATTACAATAGGGGAAGGCGGACAACTTTATGACAGCAAATCTAATTACACGCTGAGTAATACGATCAATATTATTGGGGGAGCCGGTGGAAGTGGTACCGTGTTGTTTAATCGCCCCGCAGCTATTCGCGCAAATGGCAGGACTCTTACTTTAAGCGGAACGATTAATCTTCTCGGTGACGCGTCCGTTGATGGAACGCTTATCTTCACAGGTCAGATCACAGGAAACGGTGCGTTTCAAGTTGGAACGACATCTAACTCCGCTTCGCCCTCGCCTTCGGTTACTTTGAACAATGCGACTGCTAATCCAAACAATTACACCGGCAATACAATTATTACAGAAGGCACACTCACGTTGGGTGCCTCGAATCAACTTCCTGACGCCGTTTCAAACGTTAATGACGTGGGTAATTTGATTCTCAACAGCAGCCAGTCCGCAGCCACCCTGAACTTAAATGGCTTTAGTGATACGATCAACGGTTTGTCATCATCCGGTTCTACTGTCAATACAAGCGTTGTAACAAATAGTGCCTCCGGGGCGTCTGTTCTGACTCTCGGTGCAAACAACGCCACCGCAACCTATAACGGCATGATTACGGATGGAGGCAGCGGAAAGACCCTTTCGATAACCAAGATTGGCACAGGGACCCAAACGTTTGGCGGAACCAGCAGCTATAGTGGCGTGACTACCGTCTCTTCTGGGCAACTCATAATAGGAACGACTGCCGCAGCCACATCACTGCCTAATACCAGTTCAGTTATGGTATCCAATTCGGGCTCGCTCCTGTTTGGAAATAATAGTTCAATCAATACGAGCGCAGCGGTCAATGTGAATGGTGGTGGCACAATCGGATTCACTTCGGGGAGCACCGCAATTTCAGCAACAGCAGGCTCCCTAACCCTACAATCGGGA
>CAVURW010000160.1:0-5967 GCA_963743595.1 uncultured Verrucomicrobiae bacterium | reverse complement strand
GGCAGCGCGCGACCGTGAAATTGGCGTAGCGCCCCACCACGGAACCGAGCATCGCCGCCGTGGAGACCATGGGACCCTCCCGGCCAATCGAACCCCCGGTGCCATTGGTGATTAAGGACGATAGCGTGCGCACCAGAGTCGCACGAACTGAAAGCCGGCCCTTCCCCAGAACGACTGTCTCCATGAAATCGGCTTTGGACGATTTGGTGGTCAACCGATTGCCGAGAGTGATCACCAGCCCGGCAATGAGCCCTCCGATTGTGGGGATGAGCAGGCGTTGCCAGATGTTCATTTTAGCAACGGCATCCTCCAGCGGCTCGGATGATTGCGAGACCAGATGCTCCAAGAATTGCAGCGATTGCCGGAAGAGAACCGAGGAAATAGCTCCGAGAAACCCTACGATTCCGGCCCAAAGCAGCGGCGAATCGAGAAAATCGAGCGTCGAGGGCGTCGCAAAGCGGATGCGCCACTTCAGGATGTTCATCATCCAGCGGCGGCCCTTTTTGGTGTACCTCAGGTATCTGGTCACTCTCTCTATTTTGCTAAACGGGGTGGCAAATCACCAAACAATTCAATCAACCCATCAGGTCTGCGTAGGTGGCGACGAGTTCGCCGGCTGGGTTATCGGCAGGTGAAAGAGGTTATAAAACGCGACAAAAGCCGGAAACGCATTCGAAAGGACTCCTACGGAATCTTGTTTTCCAAAGATGAAATAGAGGAGGAGTAGACCGCTGCCGGCCACGCTCATGTACCAGAATGTGGGGGGAAGATGGAGGTAGCCCTTTCGCCGCGCGTGGACCTGCACCGCCCAGCGCGCTGAGAAGAGAAACGTCCCGAAAAAGCCGACCAGCTTCCACGCGTTCAAGTGAACGGTCAGGAGCGGCATCACCCAGAACTCGGTGTGCATACTGGCATTAAGATTCGTAAAAAATTGAAGCATGTGGAAACCGGCAGTATCGACGGTGCAACCGTTTTTGACAACGGCGAAGGATTCCCGCAGAGTTCCAGGTTATCTATGGGACAAGAAGTGAACGTATTACGCGTGGGGTTAGCGGGCTGTGGCACCGTGGGGCGCAGTGTGTGGAAACGGCTGGGCACTCAGGGTGACTTGCTGAAGCAACGTACCGGCCTGGCAATGGAAATTCGGCAGGTGGCCTCGCGCCGACTGGAGCCCGCGCTGGAAGCAGGTGTGCCGGAGGGACTGATCACGCGCGATTGGCGCGACCTGATTAATAACCCGGAACTCGATGTCGTAGTCGAGTTAATGGGCGGCATCAAGGACGCCTACGAACTCATTTCGAAAGCGTTCCAAGCCGGGAAGCATGTCGTCACCGCAAACAAGGCGCTGCTGGCAGACCGCGGCGGTGAATTGTTCCAACTCGCCAAGACGCATAAGCGGCATTTGCTCTTTGAAGCGAGCGTGGCCGGCGGCATCCCAATCATCAAATCGCTGCGCGAGGGTCTGGTGGCAAATCGTATTCTCTCGATGCACGGAATCATCAATGGAACGTGCAACTACATCCTCACGCGCATGAACGAAGCGCAAATGGAATTCGCCCAGGCATTGGCCGAAGCGAAACGACTCGGCTATGCGGAAGCCGATGACAGCCTGGACGTGGATGGCTTCGATGCGGCGCATAAGGCGACTGTTCTGGCCGCGCTGGCCTACGGATTTTGGACGCCCGCCAAGGAACTCTTCACGGAAGGCCTGCGCGAGGTGGAACGCCAAGACATGGTCTATGCGCGGAAGCTGGGTTATGAACTGAAGCTGCTGGCAATTATCAAGCACGATTCCCAGGGAGAAGTGGAAGTGCGCGTCCACCCCACGCTGGTGCCCGCACGCCATGTGCTTGCTTCCGTTAACGGGGTGTTTAATGCCGTATTTGTCCGCGGTGACGTGGTGGGTGACACCCTCTTTTTCGGACGCGGCGCAGGCGGCGATCCCACGGCCAGTGCGGTGCTGAGTGATCTGGCGGAGCTGGCGGGAATGCACACCACGGAAATGGTCTCGCGCGGAGTCGGTCTGGAGGCATTGCACACGCGTCTGAAAACCATCGATGAAATTGTATCGCGATACTACCTGCGCCTGAAGGTGGAGGATCGACCCGGCGTGCTAGCGGATGTGGCGCGCATCCTGGCCGACCGCAAAATCGGGGTCTCTTCCGTCATTCAACCCGAGGCGAGCGCTGGTGAAACGGCCTGCCTGATCATTATGGTTCACGACGCACGGGAATCGGAATTTCGCGGAGCCTTGGATCAAATCGCGCGACTGGGCACGGTAAAAGCGCCTCCAGTTTGGTTGCGTGTGGAGGATTTTGATTAATGTGATCGCGCTCGCCAAAAGAAGGCGAACCATTCTCATAGGGCTCGTTGTTCTGGTCATCGCTGTAGGTTTAAGGACGGTTTTCCTTCCAGCATGGAGATACACGGGCTCGCTAAATTTCGCCCGATCCGAAGCCGATGCTGTGATCCTGAAGAACGGCAAAGTGCTCATTCTAGGCGGCGATGATCGAGCCACCTGCGAAGTCTATGACCCCAACTCGGGCAAGTGGTCGAAAACTGGCACCGAGGCGCTCAATGGCGCTGATAGTCACATTTTTCTACAATCGAATGGAACGGTATCCGTCCAGTGGGACCATGAAGTATTCGGTCAGAGCTATGATCCCGAGACTGGCGCCTGGATCAAAACAGCGCCGCCGGTCATGGGAGAGTACGACCTATTTGATTCCGGGATATACTACAAGTGCGATGGGAAATTCCTTACGCAATTCAACCCGACAACCCAGGTTCTTAGGAAGGCAAAGCTTCCCGAGTTTACAACTCAGGTAGGCTATAAGCTTTTGCCATTTCCTAGCGGTAAAATAGCGGTGATTATCAACTTAGCAGCCCAGGCGAATCCTGACCTTCTCACCGATATCTTTGACAGGGAACAGTTCACGATTTTCGATCCTGCTTCGCAAACCTTTTCTCCCGTTTATTTCTTAACCGACGACAGTAATTACCATAGCTCGACGTTCATAGTCACTCCCAGGGGAAAGCTGGTTTCCGTGGGTGGCCACAATTTTCGGCAGACGATCCTTTTTCAACATCTGCTCTGGACCTCCAACGTTTACGCGCCGGTTTCTTTAGTTGCGATCTTCTCGCCGGAGACTGGCACGTGGACTTACGGACCGCCATTACAGGAGCCACGAAATGGTGCCGCTGCAGTCGTTCTTAGAAATGGAGACATCCTTGTTATGGGAGGGGATAAGCCGACGAAAACCTGCGAATTGCTACCCGCAGAGGTATTGGATAATCCGTAGAACGACAGCTTTTCCATCATTTTGATTTGCTCACCCACCCGCCACACACTAGCCTTCGTTTTCCCAAACAATGAGCCAGCCCACCTATCGAATCGCCGTTCTTGCTGGAGATGGAATTGGTCCAGAAGTCGTGGACCAAGCCCTCCGGATCCTGAATGAAGTCGCCACCAAATTCCGTTTCTCGCTGACCCTGGAACATTTCCTTGTCGGAGGAGCCGCCATTGATGCTACCGGGTCTGCGTTGCCACCGGAAACCGTCGCTGGCTGCGAGGCGGCACAGGCCATCTTTTTCGGATCTGTCGGTGGGCCGAAATGGGAAACGTTACCGCCGAACCAACAGCCCGAGCGCGCGGCTCTATTGCCGTTACGAAAACATTTTCGGCTTTACGCGAATCTCCGCCCTGCCCGTTGCTACCCGGCACTGCTCCACGCCTCCCCGCTCAAGGCGGAGATCATTCCCGATGGCTTCGACGTGCTGACCGTTCGCGAACTCACCGGCGGTCTCTACTTTGGCCAGCCGAAGACGACTATGAAGATCGAAAACGGCGAGCGAGCGGTCGATACGATGGTCTATGAAACCTCAGAGATCGAACGCATTACGCGGGTGGCTTTTGAATCGGCACGTGCGCGTCGGCGCAAGGTGACATTGATCGACAAGGCGAACGTTCTGGAGACCTCGCTCCTGTGGCGCAAGACCGTGAAAGCGATTGCCCCGGAGTTCCCTGATGTAACGCTCGATTTCATGTATGTGGATAATGCCGCCATGCAGTTGGTCCGTAAGCCGCAACAATTCGACGTGATGCTCTGCGAAAACTTGTTCGGCGATATCCTCAGTGACGAAACAGCCGCGATTGTCGGGTCTTTAGGATTACTCCCCAGCGCCTCGCTCGGTCAGGGCTCGTTTGGCCTTTACGAACCGAGTGGCGGATCGGCGCCGGACATCGCTGGGAAGGGAATCGCGAATCCGATAGCGCAAATCCTCTCGGCCGCACTGATGCTCCGCTACTCGCTGCAACAACCGGAAGCGGCTGCAGCAATCGAAGCGGCTGTTGAATCGGTTCTCGCGGAGGGGCTACGCACGGCAGATTTGGCTCGCCCCGGCGAACCAACGTTGAACACGACACAAATTACCGACGCGATCCTCTCTAAAATCACAGCATAGCCCCGCAACTGCTTGCCCTCTGCCTCTTAACGTAGTACCCCTATTTCCATGCAAAAAATCGAGTGGTTACCGACAGAAGCACTCCCCCCGAATTCTCCTGAGAGCGTTTGGCTCAAGGTGGAGTACGTGCTTGTGGGCGGTAATCTCCGACTGAAGGCTGTCATTAAGGGCAAGGTCGTGCAGAACGGTTACGCCGGGCAAATCGAGCCGGATCCGCAAGATCTTCTCTCGCTCAACCGCAACGCCGCTGTCGATGGAGATTGGAACCCGGAAGACGGTAAATCGATCATCAACGTGACCAGCTGGACCCCTCGCGTCGATGAAGTGCGCCCGCTGGCGTTCGCCGCTATCCGGAAATCGTAACCGTCATTCCAGCGTCCCGATTTCGCAAGATTTCAGTGGCTTCTGTTTTGAGTCCACACCGCCGGTCACGAGCACCCGCCCGTCCTGCAGAAGCGTCACCGAGCATTCCGCCCTGGCAGTGCATAACTGAGCCGCCATTGCCCATGACTCGGTGGCTGGGTCGAAAATATTGCAATCAGGGACCGGCTCCAAACCTTCGGCCCCACGAACAGCGCCCCACCAGTCTATAAGATGTCCCCATGGTGGAAACCCAATGCTAAATGGTTCCCATACCGTTTTTTGTCCTCCAATTAAAGCGATTCGGCCGGAGAGGAGTCGTGAGCCTTGTAGATCCACCATCGTATCGCTGCCGTCCCTGCAGCCCAGTACTGCCGAATACCCGCACTCGCGCCAAAGCCCGTTTTTAGGATCAAAAAGACTAACGCGCATCGTTCCGGTATTGAGACCGAATACGGAGGAGCTTTTTAAGGCAATAAACAGGTCAGGCAGGGGCGTGCCCCTTGGAACGATTGTCCAGGACACGGAGCGGGGATCAAAAATGCAAATGCTCTGCGTTCGTGAATTACAAAATACGACCACCCGGCCATCCAGTAGACAAAAGCAGGCGTAAGCCGGAGCAAAGCTGTGATCCCCCGCGCCAGTCAGTACCCAGCGCTTGGTCAGGGGATCGTAAATCCCTGAATCGCCGCTGGCTCCATGGACGAAGACCCGGTTGTCTTTAAGAATGACGAGCCCGTCCACTCTGTTAACGGGGCAGAAAGGTCCCGGCTGCCATTGATTCAACTTCGGATCGTAGAGAGACAAGAGACTTTGATCGGTCCTCGATAGATCCGCTAATTGATCCGCCACAAGAACCCGACCATCCAGTAAGACCACCGATGCGCTGACTCCGTGAGCGAGAGGAAAGCGGTCGGCCGCGTTCCAAGTTTCCATTTTCGGATCGAAAACCTCCGTCTCCAGCACCTGATTTCCCCCTTCATCAACACCGCCAAAAACCAAGACACGTCCGTCCTTTAGCAGTTCTGCAGTGGGAAATTCCCGAGCGAAATGCAGGCTCGCAGTTGTACGCCAACTTCCGGGATAGCTTCGATGCGTAATAGAATATGCCGCCAATACGATGCTGACGGCGGCGATTAAGTG
>CAVURW010000159.1:0-5379 GCA_963743595.1 uncultured Verrucomicrobiae bacterium | reverse complement strand
GGACGATCACGACAAATTCATCTGCATCGTTCCTCCCAGTTCTCGATATGGCGTTCACCTTTGGGAAGAGAGCGATTTCGACCACATCCACATTAAGTTTTTCGTGGACCTAACCAAGAAACACGTAAAGGTATATAACGAGTGTGATTAAACATCGTCCAGCCGATTGTTAGACGCGTTCAAAAGGTTTCTTTAGGTCGTGTAAGATGACAATCTAGCGACATAACACGACATGAACTCAAGCGACGAAGAACGGATTAATGATGCTGTCACTCGTGTGCTTGATCAGTGTCGACAAACGGACCATAACGCTGTGTTTTTGTGGGTTGAACTGCTTGAATCTCTTCAATGTCCGAACCGAATCGTTGATCTCTACAAGAATCTAAGAGCAGATCGTGACTTGTTGGTCGCTTTTGCCAATCGGATATTAGAATACCGGAAGCCAGCTCAACCAGTGGCCCGATATAATCCTCGTGCGCAGGCCTATTGGATTTTGCTCGGCCACTGCATGTTGGATCGGTACGGCGCATTGCAGTCCCTGGTTTCGGGAGATCGATACGACGACGTTTTGGATGCTTGGGTGAGGTACAGGATGTGTTTACCCACTCGCTTTCTCACTCGTGACTTTGAAGACGAACGGTTCGTTATCGAGATTTCCGGAGATATGGAATGGTTTCTAATCCAAGCTATGGCGCGTGTACAGCCACGTATTCATCAGTCGTTAGACGTTATCCTAAAAGCCCGCGTTACCGACTCGTTTGAAGCGACACAAAAACGCTTCAGTTCTCAGGATCCAGTGAACGTCCTGATGGCGGGCCTCGCAATTCCTTACCTGAAGGAGAATGGAAGACTTACGGAGGAAATCGCCTCGCGATTAGGTAATTTTGAAATCCGCTGAGCTGCAACAGGATGGGTGAAACATCTGTTACTCATCTAAACGCCGGTCTTGCTCGCCTGGAGTCTTGCCCTAAGCAATTCAATCTCGGGAACCGGTTTGGTGAGCCACTTAATTTTACGGAGATAGACAGCAAGAGAAGATACTTCTGAAGCGAACTGTTGCCAGGTCGTGAACAGGTAAAAAGGCTCTCGAGTCCCCTTCAGTATCTTGATCTCCAGTCCTTGACAGTTTCTTTCAAATCGGCAAGTACACACGTCACACGACTGCCTCAACGAAAGCGATATGGGCGCAGTGGCATTTTCTAAAGTTAGTGCGGCCTTAAGGAGTTCGCTAAAGATGTCGGGGTTGAAGTCAGTCACAGCAACATCGTCCCCTCCCATCTTTAAAACGAGATACCCAAAAGAGAGGTTAACATCCATTTCAAAATATCCGTTTGGAACATTTTCAAGTGGGTAAAGAAAACCATTTCCCGGGATAGATTGAATGAAGCTGCGAAACTGGTTTACAGTTTCCGGATAGATGGAGTCAAAACCACAAGCGACGATAGCTCGTAGGCACATTTCCATCGGCCTTTTCCACTCATTGATGAACTGACGTGTCCGCAGCGTGACCGGCGGTTTGCCACGCATTTTCGAATCATCATCGCCCTGATAGTTTCTCCAAGAGAGCAGCAGAGTTTCGTCGGCCCATTCAAAAACCCAAATCGGCATGTAACCCTGAATCCCAAAGCACCATTCGTCGCTCCCGGAAGGTTGGCTTCGGATGCCCTCAATTATCGATATCATGTCCGGAATCAAGCGATACGCGTCGTAGCGGTAGTTAAAAGTTATCGACTCGTGCGCCCAAAAGACGATTAGTTCCTCGTTTAACATCGGAAAACTGGAATCAATCATCCCATGAAGCCGTTCAAAATATTCGTCACCGCAGTGTTCATAGTTGACGTTCTTGCGGCTGAGCGGAACTGGAGAACCCGCCTGGATGTAAAAGGGTGACACTAGTAAGATCATACGCGCGACGAACACGAGAGTCGAGGATCGGTCGACGCCTTGAAAAGAAACACTATAGTTCAACTTGTCTCTATTCGTCAGTGAAGGCTTCCTTTTTATATGCATAAAGCATTTCTTTTTGATCTGAGCATTGACCCGTCTCATGAGGAGCAGTTCGTAGTTTTGAAACTCCTATCTGAGGTCCGGCAGTCGGCAAAAGTCCATGGTCTAGACATCAGCGAACCGAATCGAGGTAATGTGCCTAACATTGCAGTAGCATACTGTAAGTTCAGAAACGAGTGGCTCTCTCTTCTGGTAATTCCGTCGCGTCATGTAGCTCACACCAGAATAATAACATGTTTATTTGATTTCTGGTCTGCTTGGAAACCATTATTAAGCTACTTTCACAAAAATATTCATGACAAGGACAATATAGTATATTTTAAAAATACTCTAAATAACATTCTTATATTAAGGCCAGATGTTTCGAACTTACGCTTAGTTGAAAGAGTAGAAGGACATCGGACGATCAGTGAACTCGAATAAATGAGACAACCAAGCGGCAAGAACAATTTTCTTCTCTGCAAACTTGCTGAGAATCTTGGTGAGCTTTCCGTTAGGAATAAGGATTTTTGGCCTTTCTCAAAATCGAGTTTGAGAGGGCTGCACTCGACTGGGGTCGAACCGGTAACCTCTTCCTTCGGAGGGAAGCGCTCTATCCAATTGAGCTACGAGTGCGGGGCTGGAAAGTTCCAGCTGAAAGGTGGGAAGAATGGCAGGCTTTTTGGCAAAAGTCAAAGCATTCAGCCAACGGAAATGGGCTCCACGTTTGCCGAGTGTGGGTTCGGTGCTATTATCTCAGCTTATGACAACTAAGTCGGCTAGTGCAGTGGTGATCGGTTCCGGATTCGGCGGGTTGGCCGCTGCGATTCGGTTGCAAGTGAAAGGGTATCAAACCACGATTCTCGAGATGCGCGATATGGCCGGGGGCCGGGCGTATGTCTTTCGGGATCAGGGCTTTGTGTACGATGCGGGCCCTACCATCATTACTGCGCCGTTCTTGATCGATGAACTGTTTGAGCTGGCCGGTCGCAAGACGGAAGATTACGTGAGGATAGTGCCGGTGACGCCGTTTTACCGAATCGTTTTCTATGATGGCAGCACGTTCGACTACACGGGCGATGAAAAGCAAATGGTTGAACAAATCGAGAAGTTTAATCCGGATGATGTGCCGGGATATTTGCGGTTTGTGGATCATTCAAAACGGATTTTCGATCGCGCGTTTACAGATTTAGCCGATAAGCCCTTCTCCACCATTATGGACATGGTCGTGGTCGCGCCCGATCTGATGCGACTGCGGTCCGATCAGTCGGTTCTCACGATGATCAAGGGGTTCATCAAGCATCCGCTCTTGCAGCAGGTGTTCAGCTTTCACCCGCTGCTCGTGGGCGGTAACCCAGTTCACGCGTCATCCATCTATTCCATGATTCATTTTCTGGAGCGAAAATGGGGCGTGCACTTCGCGCTCGGCGGCACCGGTGCCCTGGTCCAAGCTATGGTTAAACTCTTTGAGGAACTGGGCGGCACGGTGCGGCTGAACACGAAAGTGACGCAGCTCCTTGTAGAAAATGGAGAGGCGGTCGGTGTGGAAACCGGTTCGGGTGAAAAGCTACCGGCGGATGTGGTCGTCTCGAACGCGGATGTCTCGAATTTCTACAAGAAAGCGGTGCCGAAAGCGGCCCGGAAGAAGTGGACGGATGAGCGGCTCAATCGGATGCGCTACTCGATGAGTTTGTTCCTGATTTATTTCGGAACAAATCGCACCTACCCGGACCTGGCGCACCACATGATTATCCTGACCGAAAGGTACACGGAACTGTTGGCCGATATCTTTGCTCGTAAAGTCCTGGCTCAAGATTTCTCGCTCTACCTCCATGTTCCTTCGCGGACCGATCCCTCCCTGGCACCCCCCGGCGGCGAGTGTTTCTACGTGCTCTCGCCGGTGCCCCACCTCGGAGGGAAGATCGATTGGGCAAACACGAAGGAGCGCTATGCGGATGCGATTCTGGCGTCTCTGGAGAAGCTTTGCCCGGATCTGCGGAAGCACGTGATCAGCAAGATTCTTTGGACGCCGGAGGACTTCGAGACGCAGTTGGATTCGAATTTAGGCTCGGCGTTTCAATTTGAGCCTGTCTTGACTCAGAGTGCGTGGTTCCGCCCGCACAACAAGAGCGAGGACGTGAAGAACTTCTTTCTCGTGGGCGCGGGGACGCACCCGGGAGCAGGAATGCCTGGGGTCTTAAGTAGTGCCAAGCTTCTCGAGCGGGTGCTGCCTGCGCCAGCCCAGTTTGCGACGAAAGCTGCATGAGGCACTTGCCAATTCGAGACAACGCATTGATAGGACGCTAGCCAAACCCCGAATTTCATGGCATGATTCGGAGTTCTCAGGGTTTTTCGTTTCGCGTCGAAGGGAGCGAAAACCACGAGACAGATCTATTCACCTCGATTCATGAGAAATGTCCTTTTTGTTTGCACTGGCAATACGTGCCGCAGCCCGATGGCTCAGGGTCTTTTAGAGGACATGGTCCGAGGGCGCTATGATATCCAGGTCGGCTCGGCGGGTGTGGGTGCGATTCCGGGGCATCTGGCGTGCGAGCACTCGATCGACGTGATGGCGGAGCTGGGAATCGATATCCGCCACTACCGCAGCCGACCGCTCACTCAAGATCTAGTGCGTAAGGCCGACTTTATTTTTGCGATGACCTATCATCATTTGGACTCGATCCTAATGATCTACCCGCAAGCGGCAGAAAAGACCTTCTTGCTCCGCGAGTTTGAACCAAACACACCGATCTCCGAGCGGGAAATCTCCGATCCCATTGGCCAATCACTCTCGGTCTACCGGAAATGCCGAGATCAAATCAAGGCGGCTCTGGGTCGTGTTTTAGAAGAAGTGATTCGGCGCTCGCCAGGCAGTAACTTGACGCTGGCTCCTGTGGATAAGGCGGCTGTTAGGGAAGCACTGGAGGTGGCCACGGAGCAGAAGCCTCGGACCACGGGAAACCGCATCAGCGTCATGGAACAAGTGCAAGCTTTTGGCTACTCGCGAAAGACGGGCGAGATTTATTTGACGAATGTCCCTTCCCCTGCGCGTATAAACCTACTCGATGGAGATGTAGTGGACGCGCAATACGGAAATCTTCAAGGCGTGGGTGCGGCGATCGCCCTGATGCTTCTGAAGGACACTGAGACGGAATTCGTCCTGGGAGAGCTCCCGAGCCGCCGGACCATCGAGATCTCGATTAAGGATCTGCTTCTGGAGGTGGAACGCACGCGAAAATTTATTGAACGGCAGCAGATGGTGAGCCCACGTAAGAGCGGTAACGGAGGTCGCGTGACGCAAAAGACGATCTCGATCAGCGCGGACGCTAGCGGGGCCGATCTAAAGGAAGAGATTTGCGATTGGTTGACGTCAAACGGCTTCTCCATTAAGGA